>JALVWY010000085.1 GCA_027023105.1 Campylobacterales bacterium
AATATATTCTGTGCATTCCTGATGAAGTAGATAGAGTAATTTATAAACCGAATTTTGTTAGAAAATTTAGATTATGTCCGCCTCGTAAATTAATGAATAAATGGATAAAAGAATGCTCTATGAAAGAAAAAAGGGATCCTAAATACTGGTACAGATATGGCAGGGTTCAAAGATGTATAGATAGAAAAAAGACTATATATAGTCTTTTTCAATACAGTAAAAGGTATAAAAAATACCCTATTGCCGCTGAATATCTAACTTATTACTATTTAAAAAATGGTTCTGTTGTTGGTGTAAGGGTATACGCTGTCTTAATTAATGGTAAACTATCATTTGTGGAAGGCGAAGAAAACGCCTTCGAGATTTTACAAGATTACAGTAAAGTAATTAAGCTTGTATAAAAAAGGAGTATGGTATGGAAGTAAAATTAATGAATGGGAAAAAGAGAACATTCATTTTTCCTGTAATTAAACAAATAGAAGAATTACAGGAAAAAGCTGTATTAAAAATTTATACAAAAATGTTATTAGAAGATGTTATAAAAAATAAAGTGGAATTATATGTTGTTGTTGATAATAATAAAGTATTAGGTTATTGTATTGTAGATAGTAAGGCTGATAAAGGACGTATAGAAATACTAGAGGTATTTGAAGAAGGAAAAGGACTAGGTAGTATGTTGTTAGATTCTTTAAAGGAGAAATATGATGTAATAGAAGCCGAAGCTTTGAATAATGTAGTAGGCTTCTATACAAAAAACGGTTTTAAAATAAAGAAAATATATTGGACTAGAACAGATGTTGTATGGAGTAGAGATTAATCTCTACTCCTATTTTTTTCTTTTTATCTGAATATAATATTAGATAAAAAAGGATTTATTATGGATGCTATAACTAAAGCCTTAATAGATATTAAGTTTACTATACCTAAAGATGTATTAGATTTAGCTTTTGTTAAACGTTATCAATACTACACAGCTGAATTTGTATCTTTAGATAAGCTTATTATAGATAATGTAATAGAGGGTAAGGTATTACCAGATTTAAATGTAGTAAGAGGTCAGAAAATATCTATTAACTTAAATCAGTGCCAAATGTACCATGTATCTCCAGATGCTTTTAGATTAGAAACAGTTATTAAAGTTCCAGTTACATTACTTAATGGTAGAAATATTATAACTCCATTATCTATAGTTTTAGAAAATGGTCCTGTTAATTCAGGTTCTTCTAATTATTTTGTTCAAATGGCTGAAGCAGGTATTAACAGCAGAGAACCTACTACAGGATTTTCTACTACTGATTTAGAGCTAATAGGCAACAACACTATATTAGTCCACGAAAATTTACCGGTAGTGATGGGTTATTTGAATGTTTTAATAGAAAACGATAAGAATATGAATAATCTAAATCCACAATACTATAATTACTTTGGAGAGTTATGTGTATGGGCTACTAAAGCTTATATTTACAATACTTTAATAGTAGATTTGAATAAAGGTATTATATTAGGAGGACATGAATTATCAGTTATAAAAGATATAGTAGATAGCTATCAAGATGCCTATGAACAATACCAAACTATGTTGAAAGAGATTATGGGTAAAATACTATTTGCTAATGATGATAAAGCATTTTCTTCTTATATTAAGATGGGGGTTAATCCATTTTTATAATGGTATCAGGATAGGCATTTACCTATCCTGATACATCATTGCTTATTTTTATAACATAGATTACAGAACTCCATTTATCGTAACCCTTGGTTAAGTAATAGAAATAGTATTTAGGTATTCTAGTAAATACATCTCTTACATGGTGTCTGCTTATATCACAAGGGCTTCTATGTCCGTAAAGATATTTATGACTGGCTGTACAAGTTTTCTCTACATTATTAAACCATACTTTAGGATTACAATTTTTAGTTAATTTACATAACTGTCTATCTCTATAAGTTCTATAAAATCCTTGATTATAACTTACATCAGAAAATGCTAACCTATTAACAAAACTTATAGTCTTAGGAAATCTGTAATAATTGTTTCTCCATAACAATAACATTGCTCTTATCTGTAAGTTAGGTTTATTATAAATGTTTTTCCATGTTAAATCTTTTAATTCTTTTCTATATTTTCTTTTTAACCAAGCTAATGTATCAAATCTTAATTTACCATTTTTATACCAGGCTCTGGTTATTTGACCTAACCCAGCTCCTTCTTCTCTAGATGTTTTAAGTCTACTTTTAGCATTCCAACATCTTTTACTACATAATGTAATACAGGATTCATGTTCTATCAATGCTGGAAAATATGAGTATAGAGGGAAATTAGGAAGCAACCTAACGCTTTCTTTATACACTACAG
>JALVWY010000086.1 GCA_027023105.1 Campylobacterales bacterium
ACACCTAATTCTTTTGCCACTTTTTCTACACGGGTTTTTAATTTGTCATTTTGATAAGTTAAAATCACCTCAGCACCTTGTTCTACACAAGCTTTTGCAATACCATAAGCTATTGAGCGGTTATTTGCCACTCCTACTACCAAACCTTTTTTACCTTCCATTATCATTTCATATCCTTTGCAATTTTTATCATTTCTTTAAAAGTATTTACATCTAAACTGGCACTTCCTACCAAAACTCCGTCAACATTTTCAATTTCAATAATCTCTTTAATATTATTTAATTTTACACTTCCGCCATAAAGAATAGGTTTTGATGTAAAATTTCTAATTTCTTTGTGAGTTTCTTTTATTTCTTCAAGTGAAGCACTAACTCCTGTCCCGATAGCCCAAACAGGCTCATAAGCTACAATTAATTTCTCATACTCTAAATCAACACCTTCAATTTGACTTTTGAGATATTCAACAACAGCTTCAATACCTTTTTTTCTAATTTCAAGAGGCTCACCTATACAATAAAAAATTTCAAATCCCTGATTTTTGTAAAAATTAAATTTCTCAGCAATAAATTTCTGAGATTCGTTTAAAATATGTCTTCTTTCACTGTGACCTATTAACACTCTTTTTATATTAAATTCATTAAGCTGCTCTAATCCTATTTCTCCTGTATATGCTCCGTTAATTGCAGGATAAGCGTTTTGTGCACCTACTATTTTATCTTCCATCAAAGCACTCGCCGGAGGAAAAAGCGCAACTTTAACTCCGTTGAATTTTATTTTTTTAAGTTCATTTAGATACTCTTGTGTCTGGCTTCTTGTTTTATGCATTTTAAAATTTGCCGCTACTATCATTTTATTCCTTTATTTCCAAAGCTTCAATACCCGGAAGTGTTTTACCTTCAAGAAGCTCTAAACTGGCTCCTCCACCTGTTGAAATAAATGTCATTTCATCATCATCACCGCTTCTTGCCACGGCATCCGCCGTATCTCCCCCGCCTACGACTTTTGTGCCGTGAGTTCTGGCTATTTCGTGAGAAATTTTAGATGTTCCACGGGAAAATTTATCCATTTCAAAAACACCCATAGGTCCGTTCCAAAGGATTGTCTGAGCATCCCAAAGTGCTTCTCCGAAAAGTCTAACACTAGCAGGTCCGATATCAAGCCCCATCCAGCCTTCGGGAATTTCTTGATATGTTACATATTTCACCATTGAATCTTCACTGAATTTATCAGCTGCTACAATATCAACAGGGAGATAAAATTTTACTTTTCTTTTTTTTGCTTCTTCCATAATCGTTTTTGCCTCTTCAATCAAATCGTCTTCAACCAAAGAATTTCCGATATCATATCCAAGCGCTTTTAGGAATGTAAAAGCCATTCCACCGCCTATTATCATTTTATCCACTCTTGGAAGCAAATTAAACAAAGCCTGTAATTTTCCGCTGACTTTACTTCCACCGACAACCGCTACAAAAGGTCTGACCGGGTTTTTTAGAAGTTTATAAAAAAAGTTAATCTCTTTTAAAAGCAAAAATCCGGCAGCTTTATGATTGTTATCATAAAATTTAGTAATAGCGTGAACACTTGCATGAGCCCTGTGGCTAACACCAAAAGCATCGTTTATATAAAATTCCCCGTATTCGCTAAGTTCTTTTGCAAAAGTTTCATCATCTTTTGTTTCTCTAGCATCAAATCTAAGATTTTCAAGAAGTAAAATTTCACCCTCTTTTAAAGAAGCCGCTTTATTTTTTGCATCTTCTCCTACAACATCACTAGCCATTTTTATATCCATTTGAAGAAGATGGGAGAGTCTTTTTACTACCGGTTTTAGAGAAAATTTTTCGTTAAATTCTCCTTTTGGTCTTCCAAGGTGAGAACCTATTACTATTTTACATTCAAGGTCAAGTAAATATTTAACGGTAGGAAGAGCCATTCTAATTCTTCTATCGTCTGTAATATTTCCAAATTCATCCAAAGGCACATTAAAATCACATCTTAAAAAAATTCTACTACCTTTTTTAATATCTAAATCTTTTGGCGAATTTAATTTCACTGTTACTCCTTTTTGATTTTTATTATTATATCAAAAGCTTAATATATATTTAACCATATCAAGCAGTCTGTTTGAATATCCCCACTCATTATCATACCAAGTGAAGATTTTTGCCATATTTTTATTACTCTGTGTCAAATCAAGAGCCACAACGCTACTTTCGCTTCTATTGTTTATATCACTGCTAACTAAATAATGCTCATCAATTCCTAAAATTCCTTTAAGCTCTTTTTTTGAATATTTTTTTAAAAGTTCATTTATTTCATCCGGGCTTACTT
>JALVWY010000087.1 GCA_027023105.1 Campylobacterales bacterium
GGTAAAAATTTAGCCGCAATATCCCTATCTACTAATAAAGTCTCAACCGCATTACAAACACCCGGTCTTTGAACCTTGGCATTAATAGAAATATTAACCGCTTTTTTTATATCGGCATCTTTATGCACATAGATATGACAAAGCCCTTTATCGTGTTTTACAACAGGAACTTTTGAATTTTCACTGACAAATTTAATTAATTTTTCTCCACCTCTTGGAATAATCAAATCTACGAATTTATCCTGTTTGATAAGCCACTCAACACCGCTTCTTGAATAATCAGGTAAAAGTGAAACAATATCTTCCGGCAAATTATTTTCTTTTAGGGTATTTCTTAAAATTTCTATAATAACACTATTTGAATGATAAGCTTCTTTTCCGCCTTTAAGAATACAGGCATTCCCACTCATAAAAGTAAGACCTGCAGCGTCACTTGTAACATTTGGGCGGGATTCATAAATAATTCCAATTACTCCTATTGGAATTTTAACTTTTTGAATCTCAAGCCCGTTATCAAGCCTCCATCCGTCAATTATTCTTCCTACAGGGTCTTTTAATTTGGCAATATCCCTTAGGGCGTTTGCCATAGATTTTACTCTTTTTTCATCCAAAAAAAGCCTGTCAAGCAAAGCGGAATTTAAATTATTCTCTTTTGCATAATCCATATCTTTTTTGTTTTCTTTTATAATCTCATTTGAATATTTTTCCAAATTGTCAGCCATTTTATTTAAAATATCTCTTTTTTCTTTTCCGTTTAACATAGCTACTTTTTTGCTTGCTTCTTTTACTTTTTGTAAAACTTCTGTCATAGCCATCCTTTTTTTAGTAATTTTATCATAAAGTGTTACTTTTTTTCACTACATTCACTATGAAATAATTACAAAAAGTTACAAATTCCTAATAAACTAAGTTATAATTCATATAAAAAGCAAGGAGTATTTATGAGTAAAATATTTGATTTAGTGGTAATAGGAGCCGGACCTGGCGGAATCAGTGCCGCTGTAGAAGCACAGCTTGCGGGAGTAGACAAGGAAAAAGTGTTAATTTTAGAAAAATCGGATGCTCATAACGAAACAGTAAGAAAATTTTATAAACACGGGAAAAGAGTTGATGTTGATTGGAACGGAATAAAAGCGGAATTTCACGGGCATTTAACTTTTACACAAGGAAGCAAAGAAGAATATATTAAACAATTTGATGAAATTATTGAAAAATACAACCTAAAAGTCGTATACAATCACCATGTATATGCGGCTCACAAAAAAGAAGACGGAATTTTTGAAATAGAATCAAACCACGAACTTGGAGTAATCAAATCAAGAAAAGTAGTTGTGGCAATCGGAGTTATGGGTAAACCGAATAAACCGGGGTATAAATTCCCTCCAAAAATCAGACCGAGACTGAATTTTAACCTTGATAAAGTATGTCCGGGTGAAAAAGTAATGATAGTTGGCGGAGGAGATACTGCCGGAGAATATGCTTACGGACTTGTTGATATGAATTTAGAATGTGATGTAACTCTAAACTACAGAAAAAGTGAAATCACAAGAATGAACCCTACAAACAAAGAAATTGTGGAAAGATACATCAAAGAAGGAAAAATAAACTCAAGACTCGGAGTTGATGTAGAAAATGTGGAAGCAACAGAAGATGGAAAAGTAAAAGTAAATTTCAAAGACGGCTCAAGTGAAGTGTTTGACAGAGTTGTATATGCTCTTGGAGGAACAACACCTACTGAATTTTTACAAAACTGCGGAATAGAAATGGCTGATAAATGGACAGCAAAACACGACCCTAAAACTTTTGAAACAAATGTAGAAGGAATGTATGTAATAGGAGATGTTGTTGAAGGCGCTCAATCAATCGCCGTTGCAATCAACCACGGATATTACGCAGCTCTTGATATAGCCAAAAAATTAGGAAATTAATCTTTTTTTCCTATTTCTTCTACTATTTCAACATCTATAATATCGTCATCTTTATTTGTATGATTTTTATATTCAAATTCTCTTTTTGGTAAAAATTTATGAACAATCCATCTCGCAAACGGCTCAATAAGCATTAAAACACCTAAAATATCCGTAAAGACTCCCGGAACAATAAGCAAAATAGCCCCTATAAATTTAAAAAGCCCGATAGATATAAATTCCTGTTCGTCTATTTGACGGTTCATTACCTTTTGCATACCTTCTTGCATTGATAATGGAAGAGTTTGAATAATATAAACCCCTACAAAAAATGTAAAAACAATTTCCAAAAAAAG
>JALVWY010000088.1 GCA_027023105.1 Campylobacterales bacterium
CGTCCCCGTCTGAATCCAGCCATTTTTCTTTTATATATACTTTTTTAATAATTACTTTTGGTTTTTGAACATCATTAGGCGTATTCCATCCTGCAACTTTTTGATTACCTGCTAACTGAACAACATTAGGCGTATTCCATCCTGCAACTTTTTGATTACCTGCTAACTGAACAACATTTGTAGCCACTGGCTTATTTGCACAACCAATTAAAAAAACCAAACTTCCCGTTAAAAAAATTTTTTTCATTTTCATCCTTTTAAAATTTCTCTTTGTCCTTTTGCGTTAGGAGAAGAAAGGATACCTTTTCTCTCCATTTGTTCAATAATATTCGCGGCTCTATTATACCCAATTTGAAGCCTTCTTTGAAGATAACTGATGCTTGTTTTATTTTCTTTAAATATTATATTCTTAGCTTCTTCAAAAAGTTCGTCCACATTATCCAAATCATCTTCAATCTCTTCATGCTCTATTGTATTGATAATAGTATTATCATACTGAGCTTCTCTTTGAGATTTCAAAAATTCAACTATTTCTTCAATTTCGTCTTCCGTTGTAAAAGGAGCATGAAGCCTTATAAGACCCGTAATTCCCGGAGGAGTAAAAAGCATATCGCCTTTTCCAAGTAAACTTTCAGCTCCAAACTGGTCTAAAATAACTTTTGAATCAATTTTTTGCCCCACTTTAAAACTTATTCTACTTGGAAGATTTGCTTTTATAAGCCCTGTTACAACATCTACGCTTGGTCTTTGTGTTGCTACAATCAAATGAATCCCGCTGGCTCTTGCCATTTGGGCAAGCCTTGCAATGGAATACTCAACATCTTTTCCGCTTGTCATCATCAAATCGGCTAACTCATCAATAATAATAACAATATAAGGCATTTTTTCATCAGCTTTTTTATTATAACCTTCTATATTTTTAACTCTCGTTTTTGCCATAAGCTTATATCGTTTTTCCATCTCTCTTACCATGGCATTAAGAGCCATTATAGCTTTTTTGGCATCTGTTATTACAGGAGTCAGGAGATGAGGAATATCATTATAAATTGAAAATTCAAGCATTTTAGGGTCAATCATTATAAGCTTAAGCTCATCGGGCGAATTTTTATAAAGAAGTGATAAAATCATAGCATTAATCCCTACACTTTTTCCACTCCCCGTAGTCCCTGCAATTAAAAGATGGGGCAGTTTTTTCAAATCCGTAACAAAAGGGGCTCCCACTATATCTTTTCCAAGAGCCAAAGTCAAAGGAGATTTTGATTTTTTAAAAATATCACTCTCTAAAATTTCTCTTAAATAAATTGTTTCTTGCTTCTCATTTGGTATTTCAATTCCCACAACATCTTTTCCTGGAATCGGTGCTTGAATTCTGATAGACTGAGCTTTAAGAGCCATAGCCAAATCATCTTGAAGCGCCAAAATTTTGCTGACTTTTATGTGAGGAAGAGGCTTAAATTCAAATGTAGTAACGACAGGTCCGACATAATATCTGACAACATCGCCTTCTACTTTAAACTGCTTTAGTTTTTCTATTAAAATTTTTATTTTTTTGTCAATTTCAGCTTCATTAACCTCTTTTTTTACTCTTGGAGGCTCCTTTAAAAATTTCAAAGAAGGAAATTTCCAATCTTTCGGTTTGTTTCTCTCTCCGATTTCTATTTGAGAAAGAAGTTTTTTTGTATCTTCAAGCTCCATAGTATGAGTGGCTTTTGTTTTTTCCTCTTCTTTTTGAGGTGTTTTTTCTAAAATTTCTTCTTTAATCTCCTTTTTTTCTTCTAAAGAAGTTTTCGTCTCTTCTTCACTGAGCGATTCTTTCTCATCTTTAATCTGTTCATTTTTTTTAGTTTCTTTATGCTCTTTTTCTTCTAAGGAATCATCAAGTTCTATATCTCCTACATTATATTCAAAAGATGTATTTGAAATCTCATTTTCTTTTTTTAAGACCCTGTTTTTTTTATCCTGTTTTTTTTCAAGTTTCAATTTTTTAAAATAATTAAAAAACTTTTCTTCAAATATCATAAACACACCCCAGGCTCCAAGAACCAAAATAAGTAACACAACACCGAAAATTCCGATAAACTTCTCAAGAGTTTTATCAAATAAATTACCGATTACACCTTTTTTTGTAATAAGACTTTGAATGAAAAGCAAATCAAAAAACAAAATCAAAACACCTAAAACAATTAAAGAATTTTTGAAATTGAATTTTTCTTTATAAGCAAGATATAAAATCCAAAAAAGATACAAAATAAAGAATAAAGAAATATATCCGAACAACATAAAATTAGTTTTTCCCAAAAATTCACCGAATTTACCTACATAATGAAAATTTGGCACAATAGTCGCTATACCCAAAAATAAAATTACCGCAAAAAGAAATATAAAAAAAGCATTTTTTAAAATTTTTTATCCTTTTTGATGTAATTTTACCTTAAATAGTTAAGAAGCGTCAAATTATTAACTTTTGCGATACTCGCAAGAAGCGCCTGATATGAAAGTTTAAGTGAATTTAACTGCATAGACGCTTTTCCTATATCCGTATCAATATTATCCGATTGCAAAACGGTAATATGATTTTTTAGCATATCGGTTCTTTGAATTGTCAAATCAAATTCCTGGGAAACAGCCCCTGTTGTGGCATCTTCTCTTCCGACTCTGTCCATTACATGTTCTATTGCTTCAAGTGCTCCTTGAATACCGAAATTTCTAGGGTCGCTAGAAGAGGCATTTGCATAATTTTGACCGTTTTTTACAGCGTCTATTGCTTTTTGTAAAGTTCCAAAAAAGTCAGTTTCCGGCTCGTCTATCGTTATTGCGTTGTTTTCTTGAAAAGAAAAATTATCTCCATACATTGATAATTCCATTTTAGTAGGTTGACTATTCAAATCTTTTACAAAAAATTTTCCTTTATCGCCAATCCCTGCACTAACCTCTTTTTGGGCGTTTTGTAAAGCTTTATTATAATCTTCCTGAGTAGAAGAAGCCGGTAAATTATTTGTAACTATCATTGAAACAACATCGCTTAATTGCTTAAATGTAACACCCTTTTGCAAAGTTTTCTCTTGACAAAGCTCACATGTATCCAGATTCATTGTTGTTTGAGTTGTTATTTTATCGTGTGCCGGAGTTTTTTCTCCGTTTTTATCCAAAATATCATAAGTATTACCATTTATACTAAAAGTGGATAAATGCCCGTCACTATCGGGAGTATCTCTTAAAGTAACGGTAGCTGTATTAAAATTTCCGTTTATATCCCTAAATCTTATATTTATTGTCTGTGGATAACTACTCGGAGATAAATTTATCGTATCTGCTAAAACAGTATTAAAATCAGCATAATGTTGAGCGTTTGAATTTTGTTTTGTTATTAATTGTCCATCATCATATTCATATTTATAATCGGCTACTATTTGAGAGTAATTTGATATATTCAAATTACTCTTTTTCTCAAAAAAAAGTTCTTTAAAGTTCGCAACATCTTCGCTTCTGAAAGCCTGCAAGGCATTCCCGTTTGAATCTTCCGCTTCTAAAGAAATACTTAAATTGGATTTTTGAGTATTTGAAATTGAGTTGTCAACAATTTTCAATTCCCCGTTTTCCAAATATACATCTACATCTCCGTAATCGGATTTGATTTTATCCATTAAATCTTTCATTGTAGTTGTAGAAGTTATATCCAAATCATCGCTTACACTATTTCCATCGGTATCGGTTCTGCTAAGATGTATTTTTGCAATATCCTGAATTGTTCCATCACTGCTTCTAACGGCTTTTTCTCCTATTACATTTTGAAGTAAATTATCCGGCAAGGCATCTTTTGAATTATCTTTTAATTTAAAATTAGAAAAAAATTTAAATGTTTTGTTATTGTCAATATTAGAAGCGGTAATAGTATCCAAATTTCTTATGGAATCAAATTTACTTTTTTGAAAAGAAACTATATCATAGCCTCCGCTGATTAAATCTTTTATGGAAGTAGGGTCAGGCTGGGATTGCGAAAACTTTCCTCCGGCAACCATATAAAAATCCGTAAGCATTTTCCCTGAATTTAAATCTTTTATTTGAATTTCTCCATCATTATTCAAACTGACATCCACATTTTTACTTGTGGAAGTATTTCCATAAATTTCCCCTATTTTATCAAGAAGTTTTTGAATTGAATCATCATTACTTAATGTAAACGATGTATCTATCACACTTCCATCGCTTTTTTTTCCTTTTATAAAGAAATAATTATTCCCGCTCGTATATGTCCCATCGGAATTTTTAAAATCGGTAATCCCAGTTAAAACCCTTAAAGGAGTAGTAGAAACGGCACTAGGATTAAGCATTGCTTTTTGAGGCTGTATATTCTCGTTAACGGCAATTGAATCTTCGGAATTGTTTTTATCAATATAAAGTTTTCCATCTTTTCCTCTTACGACAAACTGAGGGTTTGCTTTCATTTTGTCATATTGAATTACATTTAAAGTCGTGTGTTTTTTATAATCGTTATCTCTTCCTAAAAAAAGGCTTTTCCCATCAATATTATAAACCCTCTCAACTCCGGCACCTAAAAAAGCCTTAATTTTTTTATCATTTCCCTGATATTTGAAATTATCATCAATAGGTTTTTTATTAAAAGTACTTCCAGTAAAAATATATTTCCCGTTGATTGAAGTATTTGCCAAATCTTTTAAATGAGTAAGCTCGGCTTCAAGCTCTTTTGCAATAGCCTGTCTGTTTGAAACATTATTGGTATCATTTGCCGCATCAAGAAGTTTTGTTTTAAAAGTTGTAAGAGTGTTTGTCATATCATTTAATGTAGTATCGGTTTCATTTGCAAAAGCTTTGGCAAAATTAGCACTGTTTTTAACCTGTTCAAAAGAGTTTATTTCTTCTTTGAAGCTTAAATCTTTTTCATAAATAACAGGATTATCATACATATTTTCTATTTTTTTACCGCTTGCAAGTTTGGTTTGAATTTTATTTAATTCACTCTAATCCTGTTGTTCGGAGTTAATAAAATTATTATAATAAGTAAACTGAGTAACTCTCATCTGTTACCTTTTTTTAAATTTTAAGCAAAAATCATTCCTTAAATATTAATCGGCAAAGTTTATGAAGTCTTTAGTCTTTAGAGGTAATTTCAAGAACTTTTGATTTTATTTTTCTTTTTGTGTTTATAATTTCAAAAACATCATCGGTTTTTAAATCCGATAATTTTATTTTTTTATTGTTTTTTATAATTTCAATTTTTTCTCTTTTGTCGGGATTTAACATTTCAAAAGCATTTTTTAGGGAATTAACTTCATTTTCTTTTATAAAAATTTTATTTTTAAGAGAATTTTGAAACTGCATTTTTAATATTTCAATCTCTTTTTTTATTTTTTCCACTCTGTTTTGAGGTGAAAGAGCATTAAATTCATTTCTTAAGATTTCCATATAATTGGTTTTTTGATTCAAAACAAATCTCATTTGATTAAAAAATCTGTTTTTTATAATTTTAATATTTTCTAATTTCATATCAAGTTTTTTGTCTATGGAATTGGCTTCAAAAACTTCTTTTAAATGATTTAAACTTTTTTCTTTCTTATATAAAATATTCCCCGTTTTATAATTAAAAGAGTTTATCATTTCATCAATATTCATCAATATTTCATTACCATCAGGCAAAGCGATTTCCATTGCATTGCTTGGAGTCGCCGCTCTTTTATCCGCTACAAAATCACTTATAAGATAATCAATTTCGTGCCCTACTGCCGAAATTACGGGAGTTTTGGCTTCATATATCGCATCGGCGACAACTCTTTCGTTAAAAGCCCATAAATCTTCTTTACTGCCTCCCCCTCTTCCTGCAATTATCAAATCAAATCCGCTTCCGTCTTCAAATCTAAACTCATCAGCCATTTTTATTTTGAGTGCAATATCACCGGCAGCCTCTTCGCCTTGGACAAGTGTGTTAAAAAGATAAAATTTAGTGAGTTTCCAGCGTTTATTTGCAACTCTTAACATATCTTGAAGTGCAGCGGCGGTAGCTGATGTCACAATTGCAATTTTTTTAGGAAATCTTGGAAGCGGCTTTTTTTTACTTTCATCAAAATAACCTAAATTTTTAAGCTCAACTTTCAGCTCTTCATACGCTTTTTGTAAAGCTCCTATTCCGCTAGGCTCTATATTTTGAGCAATAAGTTTATATTCTCCTCTTGGCATATAAAGGCTAACAGCCCCGTAAACCAAAATTTTATCACCCTCTTTTATTTTAAATCTCATCTTAGATAAATTACTTCTCCACATAGCACAGCTGATGGACGAATTTTCATCTTTTATAACAAAATAAAGATGTCCCGAAGAGTGATAGATAGCTTTGCTTACTTCCCCTTCCACCAAAACAATTTGAAAATGGGATTCTAAAATAGATTTTATTTGATTATTAAGCGCGGTTACACTAATTGGTTTCAATTACAACTCTTTTTATTCTCGGAGACATTTTTACCAAAATTTCATAAGTTATCGTCTCAAAATTTTTTACAAATTCTTTTATATCATCAAAAACAACCACTTCTTTATGCTCTCCTAAAACAGACATATAATCCATTGATATTTTACCGACAGCCTTAGTCTCTTTTAATTCACATCCGTTTTTGAAATATGGAATCCCATCCGCATACCCTATATCGATAGTTGTAAGTTTTATTTTATTTTCACTGAAAAATGTTTTATTATATCCGACTCCGTCATTTTCTATTTCTCTTATGCTAACCCCCTTAGCCACCAAACTCATAACAGGCTCATATCCTTCAATACCTCCATACATTGCAATTCCGGGACGAACAAAATCAAATGTATCGGGAAGTTTATTTAGTGCCGTTGAATTTGCAATATGAAAAATCGGTCGTTTTAAATCATTGATTTTACAAAATTTTTCTATTTTAGATTTTATTTTTTTAAATTTTTCATATTGAATAAAAGTATCGCAGTTTTCCTCTTCACTACAGCAAAAATGGCTAAAAACACCTCTTATTTTAAAATTTTTTTCTAAACAAATTTCTAAAGCTTTATCAATTTCATCTTCTAAAATCCCGTTTCTGTGCATTCCGGTGTCAATTTTAAGATGAATATAAGGATGGCGATTTTTTTTAAGCTGTTTAATAGAATTTATAGCATAAGAAATATTTTTGGCGTTTCTTGCACCTATAGGATTAAAAACTAAAATTTCTTCAAAAAATCCTTTTATAATATCCGCTTCATCACTGTTTCTGACACAGACTTTTTTTATTCCATACTCTTTTAAAAGTTTTGAAACGGTAATAATCCCATGCCCGTAAGCATTATCTTTTATAACGGCTAAAATATTTGGATTAATTGAAGAAATTTTATCTAAGTTTTTAAAAAGATTAGATTTGTTTATATATAGAGTAGCCACAAGGGTTTACCCTTTAAGTGGCTTGATGATATCAAATGGATTTTCAACAACTTTTTCTCTATCTACAACATAAGGGATAAATGCTACTTGTCTTGCTCTTTTAATAGCTTTTTGAACCATATCTTGGTGTTTTTTACAAGTCCCTGTAAGTCTTCTTGGCATAATTTTATATCTTTCAGATAAAGAATATTTAATTAAATTCAAATCTTTATATCCGATATAATCAACTTTCATTTCACAAAATTTACATCTTTTTTTTCCGAATTTTTTCTTTGGATCTGCTGCCATTATTTATCCTTTAAAATGGTATATCTTCTTCATCAATATTAATTGATGGAACTTCGTTTGTTTTGGTTGGTTGAGACATCTGTGGCTGTGGTTTAGGTGCGGAAACAGGCGCTTGATATCCGTATTCCTGACCTGAATTTTGATTTTTATTATCCATAAACTGCACTCTCTCGGCTACTATTGAATGTTTACTTCTTTTATTTCCGCTTGCATCAACCCATTGGTCTAATACAAGTCTTCCTTCAATAAGAACTTTTTTACCTTTTTTCAAATACTGGTTGGCAACTTCGGCACTTCTTCCAAAAACAGTAATGTCAATAAACATAACTTCCTGTTTATTTTCACCGCTCATAGAATCTTTGTAAGTTCTGTTTGTAGCTAAACCGAATTTGGCAATAGCCGTTCCGCTTGGAGTATATTTAAGCTCCACATCACGGGTCAGATTACCTACTAGTATAACTTTGTTATACATTTTTGCTCATCTCTTCCCAGCGTTTAATATCTTTTTTGCTTTCGTATTTAACAGTCATAAATTTTAGCAGTTCTTCGTTATATCTCATTTGTCTTTCAAGTTCTAAAACTGCGTCACCCGGTGCTTTGTAATAAACTATATAATAATGACCTCTTTCAAATTTATTGATTGGATAAGCAAGTTGTCTAACTCCGATATTATCAACTGCAACTACTTCACCGCCTTTTTGTGCGATTACATTTTTGATGTTTTCTACGATTGTCGCTTTTTCTTCATCGCTTAGTGTCGGCTTAAGAATAAAAAGCGTTTCATAATGTCTAAGACTCATTAAATCTCCTTTTGGCTTGTTAGCCCCTTTTGCTTTGGAGCAAGGAGGGCATTTTTAGTTTTTGAAATGAAATTATACAATAATTTAAAACAAAACACAAATTTTTTATTCTGTTTACCTTGATAAAGTTATCTTAATAATTTTTATGTATAATTACATAAATACAAAACAAAAGGAGAAGATATGGCAAAAACAAAAATTGCAATAAACGGACTTGGAAGAATCGGAAAAATGGTTCTTTGGCATTATATAATCAATAAACCTGAAAATGTAGAAATCGTAGCGGCAAACGGAGGAAGCGGAACAGCTGAGGATTTAGCTTATATGCTTAAATTTGACAGCGTTCACGGAAAATTTCCGGCTGAAATTTCTTATACAGACGACACTTTAAAAGTAGGAGACACAGAAATTAAACTTGTAACGGGAAGAGACCCTGAAACTTTACCTTGGGCTGAGCTTGGTGTTGATATCGTTCTTGAATGCACAGGACACTTTACAAAAAGAGACGACGCGGCAAAACATTTAAAAGCGGGTGCAAAAAAAGTTATTATTTCAGCTCCTAGTAAAGATGCCGAACTTACAGTGGTTCTTGGTGTAAATCAAAACGAATATGACCCTGCTAAACACGATGTAATTTCAAATGCTTCTTGCACAACAAACTCACTGGCTCCTGCTATCAAAGTTTTAAATGACGCTTTTGGAATTGACAGCGCACTTGTTACAACCGTTCATGCTTATACATCTTCTCAAGCAATTGTGGACAGAAAAGCTCCCGGAAAACACAGAAGAGGAAGAGCTGCTGCTGCAAATATTATCCCTACAACAACCGGAGCTGCAATAGCTACAACAAAAGTTATTCCTGAACTTGTTGGTAAAATGAATGCAAGAGCCCTTAGAGTTCCTGTAACAGACGGGGCAATTACAGATATTTCAGCAACACTAAAAAAAGATGTAACAGAAGAAGAAGTAAATAAAGCTTTTGAAGATGCAATGAACGGTGAATTAAAAGGAATCTTGGAAATAACTCATGATGAAGTGGTTTCTAAAGATATCATTAACAATCCTCATTCAAGCATAATTGACGGACTTTCAACAATGGTGGTTGAAGGAAATAAAGTTAAAGTTTATGCATGGTATGATAATGAGTTCGGATATTCTGGAAGACTTCTTGAAGTAGCTGATTTTATAGCTTCAAAATTTTAAGGGATTTCTCCCTTTTTTAATTTTTATATTTATTATTAGTGGATTGATAAATATTATTTAACACTTTTCACTTAAAACTTGAAACTTTTTCTCTATTACCGGCATTTATTTTACCCATTAACCATATCAACTTTTAGCAAGCTTGCTTATATAAGCATTTGAAACACCTAAAAATCTTGCCACTTCACTATATTTGTATCCGTTTGCTTTTGCAGCTTTTATAGCCTCTTTTTTATCTTTAAATTCTTCAAAAAATTCGGGAAGTTTTTTTCTTATAACTTTAAGCTCTCCATCAACCATTACAATTTTAGGTTCTTTATAAATTTCATCAACAATATGTTTACCAAGGGGTTTATTCAGCCGGTTTATATATTCTTCAAGCGGTTTTGTTAAGATTTTGCTCTCTCTTATGATTTCGTTAAATTTTGTATTTTTAAGTCTAAGCGCTAAAGACTGATATTCCCATTTTTTTATATCTTTTACCAATCCTAAAGAAAGAGCATTTCTTTCTATATATTTTACAACATTCCAAAAATGTTCTTCATCAAAAAGCATATAACTATCAAATCTGCCTTTCCACAAATGCCCTACTCTTTTACTTTTAAAATTATACCAAGCGGCATACGCTGAATTTAAAAGTCTCATAGCTTCGCTTAAATTGTCTTTATGTGTCTGTATTAAAACATGATAATGAGTCGGCAAAATTGTAAAAGCGTGAATGGTTACATTATAGTCATATGTAATTTTCAAAAGAAGTTCCAAAAATTTATGATAATCCTCTTTTTCAATAAAAACTTCGCTGTTATTTACACCCCTATTTACAATATGATAAATACCAGCTTCATTAACTCTGAGTTTCCTTGCCATTTTTTACCTTTTTTTTAATAATTTTACATAAATTTTACATAAATTTCAACTTTTTATATTTTTTCAACCCTTACAATTTTATATCCGTTTTTAATAATTCTTACCCTGTCCCCTATATTTATTTTAACACCTTTTACAATCACCACTATATTTTTACCGTTATCAAGTTTAATAAAAAGCTCCTCTCCATTGGCTTTATCCGCCTCATATCCTGCAAAAGCACCTGTAAGACCTCCTATTAAAGTTGAAAGGATATTACCTTTTCCGTTTCCAAGCATACTTCCAAGTACAGTACCGCTATATGCTCCTACCATTGTTCCGCTTCCGTCATCTTTAATAATTACTTTTTTAATACCCTGAACCGTTCCCGTTTGATATGTTAAAACTTCATTTGTATTATTAAGACTGACTTCATTTGAATTATATAATTGAGAACATCCTGTCAATATAAAGGCTAATGCAATTAAAAATATTTTTACTTTCATTTAATATCCTTTGCTATGATTTTTATAAATTTTTTTAAAATTTCATTAATACATTTATAATTTTCGCCGCATTTTTCAGATAAAGAAACTTTTTTAAACAAAAGATTACTGTTTTTAATAAAAAACCTTCCGTTTAATATAATTTTATCATCTTTTAAATAAAAATCATCTATTTTTATATTAATAATCTCTTTTGGCTTTATATTCATTCCAAACGGATATGAATAAACATAAGGGTCATTTAATATATTTGAAAGCATTGTCACAAAAACATTTTTAATATCTTTTGAAATATAAATCCCTGTGTGAACAAGCTTTGAATTTTTAAGTTTCATAACTTCCAAATCACTCATATATAAAGGCAAATCAACCTCATTTATTCCTATTGGCTTTTGAATGCTCTTTAGAGGTTTTTGCGTTGTATTTATATATACAAATGTCTTTTGGCTACATCCCAAAAAAATAAATAAAATTAAAATCTGTAAAATTTTCATATCAATCTCCAAAAATAAGTGAATTTGGTTTTTTATCCAGTTTATCTATAAACTGATTTAAATTAAGCAGTGTTTTATCCAAATCATAAAGCGTTTTAGAGGCTTTATCATAAAACACAGAATTTTTATTATAGCTTTTTATCAAAACATTTAAATTCTTGCTCAAATCATTAATATTTTTAAATGTTGTGTGCAGATTTTTATTATTATCTTTTAAAACAACTCTTACACTCTCACTTGTTTTTGTAATAGAATTAAACATTTTATTAAGATTCGGTGTTGTTGTAACCAAAAACTTATTAACATTTTCCATACTCTTTTTTAAAGGAAGAGAGTTTAATTTATCCAAAAATTTATTGAGCTTAACCATTAAAGAAATATTTTTCTTTTTAATTACAGGAATAATAAAAGTGTTGTTTTCTTTTTCATATTTATCTTTTTTATTGTCAAACATAAAAGAGATATAAGCATCATCAATTACAGGTAAAGGAGAATTTACATATGCTTTCATTCCTTTATCTAAAAGTTTTTTTATATCATCTTCTCCAAACGCCCCTAAATCCAATTTTATTAAAACATCAGAAATCAGCTTATCTGTTTTAATATCAAAATATGAATTTATATTCTTTATATATCCTACTTTAAAACCTTTGAATTTAACAATGTCTCCGATATTAAATAAAGAATTATAATTATTAACCAACTTAACCGAAACCAAAACATATTTATGTTTTTTTCCCAATCTGTTCTCAAATGCTTCCATTTTAGACGGATATAATTTATATTTCTTTTTTGTCAGATTATTTTCAAAAGGAGTATCAAAAGCAATTCCCCCAAATATCATCTCTTTAAGCCCTGGCAGAGCCATTTGCAGTTTATTGTCTTTTAGTGAAAAACTTATTTTTTTCAGATTCCAAAATTTAGTGGAACTGTTAATCAAAAATGCATATTTTTTTTGAATTGAAATAATAATTTTAAATTTTTTATTTTTTAAAAGCTCTATTTTTCTAATAGTCCCTACTTTCATCTGCTTATAATAAACAGGAAGTTTATCACTAAGCCCGTATGTATTATCCGCTAAAAGCGTAATAATTTTACCGTTAAGAATTTTGGCATCCAACGGAGGTTCGTTTAAACCTTTAAATCTCTCTTTTGTAAAATCCCCTGTTTTTGCATACATTTGAATATAAGGACCGTTTAATAAAGCATCAAGCCCTTTTACTTCCCCTATTCCTATTTTCGGTCTTACCACCCAAAATTTTGTTGTAAAATTTAAAAAAGGTTTCATATCCTTATGCATTCTGACAAACACCAAAACACCCTCTTTATTTTTTAAAATAGAAACTTTTTCTACAATTCCAACTTTTACATCCCTGAATTTCACAATAGAGCGCTTTGGCTCAAGTCCGCCGCTGTTTTTAAATTCTATTTTGATTAAAGGTCCGAGATTTGTATAATACTTAAAAACAAGCCATCCTGCCACAATAATAGAGATAAGAGGAATTAACCATACTAAAATATTTATCTCTTTTTTTCTTATCTGAACTTCAACCATCTCTTCATTTACATTTTTCACTAATTAACCTTTCATCAAAACTTAAAGATGATAAAATCAAAAATATCACCATAATCAAAAAATAAAAAGCCCCGTCTTTTGGAACAACAGAAACGCTTGCAAAATGCACCATTACCGCTAAAACAAAAACAACAAAAACATCAAGCAAAGACCAAGGACCCGAAACTTCTATGAATTTATAAAGCCTTTTTTTAAATTTAATAAACTTACACGATTTTATATCAATAATCAAATAAAAAAGTATAACAAATTTTAATAACGGAATTAAAACGGAAGCCAAAAAAACAATAATGGCAATAGGCACATCCCCGTCTTGCCAAAGCTCAAATATTCCACTTATAATCGTATTATTTGTAGAAGTGGCAAGTTTATTTGTTTGCAATATAGGCTCAATATTTGCCGGAATATAAAAAACAATAGATGAGATTAAAAAAGCAAAAGAATTATAAACTGATATATAACTTTTCTTTACCTTAAATCCGCATCTTTTGCAATAAATATCATTCCCTTCATTTGTAAATCCGCAGTGCGGACATCTTACATATCTTCCCATATCTCCCATAAAGATTCCACCTTTAAAAATTTTATAATATAAATCAAAAAACCCAAAAACAATATATAAACCAAAAATCCGCCCCTGAAATCAACATCTGCAACATTCAAAAGTTTTATAACAGAGACCAAAACGGCAATCAAAAATATATCCGTAAAACACCAATCTTTTAAAACAGTAATAATTACCAAAAGATTTTTGGCAAATTTTTTATCAAATCCTGAAATAAAAAGCAAGGATAACATAAATAAAACAACTGTAAAAATAAAAGGAAATAAAATTACACTGAAAAATACAAATAAAGACAAAGAAACATATCCTTTAGAAAAAAGAAAAATAAAAGAGTTAATTATTTCAAGATTTTCTTCATATCCTGCAATATTAATATGAATAATAGGCAGTAACATTGCCAATACAAAAAAAACAATCATAGCAATAGAAAAATTAAAAAGTCTGTATTTTACACAGTTAGTAGATTCATAAAGCCTTTTATTGCATACAGGACAAAAAGCCACCTCTTTTTGTTTAAGTTCTTTTTTTTCCAAAACATTTTCACATCTTGGACAAATAATAATATTTTTTTCATTTTTCATAAGGAATTAAATTTTTCAAATTTGAACTCCATAAAATTGATACAATTTAGATTTATCTATCAAAATAGAATTTTCTTTTAATTTTTTTTCTCTTTTTTCCAACAATAAATCAAGAAGTCGCTTTTTTTCATTATCAGTTGCTAAATGTATTTTTCTATGACAATTTGGACATAAAGCCACTAAATTATCTACAACATCAATACTAACATCAAATTCATTTCTTTTAGAAAATGGAATTAAATGATGGGCTTCTACATACTTTTGATTATTTGCTTTTGATATAAAAGTTATATGATCATTATTTATTTCACATTCATAATTTGCTTTCGCTTTTGCTTCTTCTTTTACATTTACATTAGAATAAATCACTTCATCTTCACTATCAAAATCAAAATACTGTAATCTATACTCTTTTGCCTTTTCTAATTTTTCCTCTTTTGAAAGCCCTTTTATTGATAAAGCAAATTCATTTATTTCTAAATTTTTAGTTTTTAAATTATTTTCAATCCCTTTATAATCTTCATCATAAAAAACAAATCCATCATCACTCTTTAAAATTTTATGTTTTATAACTTGATAATATTCAATTAAAAAAGGTCTAAAAAAACCATAATTTCCAGCATAATATTCTAACGAAAGTCTAAATTGATCATTTTTTGTATGAGATTCTTTTTGTAAAATTCTTGGATTATAATTGAAACTAAAACCTAATAAATTATACATTGTATTTAATTTTCTTTTGGTTATTTCATCATCTTTTGCAATATCTATACTAAAAAGTTTAGCTGTGAAATCTAAACTTCCTCTACCATCCATAAATCCAATTAAAAACCATTTTTTAAAATCATCATCTAAATCTATTAAATATTTTTCAATAACTCCATAAATTTTATTATTATCTATATCATTTTCTAAAACTACACTAACACCCAACAACTTTTTTCTATTAAATTGATAATCTATATCATTATTTAATTCAACTTGAAACTCTTTACCCAAAAATTTTTGTAATTTTTCTTTATGCTCTATATAAAACTTTTTTATATTTTTAGTTAAAACTTTTTCACTTTTAGAACCAAATTTATAAGCACTATATGCTAAAATAATTTTAGAATCTTTACTTATCATTGGCCAAGCATATATCATACCTAATAAAAAAGCTGATTTTTCATCAAAACAATTTAGCAGTTGGCTTAACTTCACTTACTCTCCTTTTTGTAATCTCTACAAATTCAGAATTTATATCCCCTACTATAAATTTACGATTTAATTTTTTAGCGGCTACGGCTGTAGTCCCACTTCCTACAAATGGGTCACATACTAAATCCCCTTGATTTGAACTTACTTCTATTAAATATTCAAAAAGTTTAAGAGGCTTTTGAGTTGGATGAATTTTGCTACTTCCATTTGGGAATCTAACTACACTATTTTTATAATGCTCATTAAATACCGCTCCTCTTTTTTTGAAATACACAAATGTTTCAATCCCACTCATCCATACATGTTGACAATTCATAGGAGATGGATTTGTTTTTTCCCATATCATTAGCCTTGTAGTAAGTCCAACTTCATCAAAAAATTGAAAAATTTGACTAACCTGTTCTTTTCCACAAAAAATATATCCACTTCCCTTCGTAACTCTATAAACTTCTTCTAAAAATTTATCTAATTTAAATGTCATTGTATTTGCTTCTTTTTTGTCTAATACTCTAAGTCCATTTGATTTTTTATTCACTTTTTCATACGGGATATCAGTAAGCATTAAATCTATACTATTTTTATCTAAATCTCTAAGTAATTCTATCGCATCTTTACACTCTATTCGATTCATTACATTCCTTATAATGATTTAAAATATGTTCAGCTATTCCCTTTGCCATAAGTGGAGGTACTGCATTTCCAATTTGTTTAATTATTGAGCTTTTTGGTCCATAAAAAATAAAATCATCTGGAAAAGATTGAAGTCTTGCAGCTTCTCTTGGAGTTATTGCTCTATGTAAAAATGGATGTGAATTTTTACCATTTGAAGGAGTGTCAAATCTTGTAATAATTGTAGGCGAAGGTTTATCTTTTTCAAGTCTTCCCCATGTTTGTCCAAATGTTGAAGTTATTTTTTCATCTAAATACTCTTTTCCACATTCAGGTGGAATCTTTTTTAATCTATCAATTGCTATTTTTGAATGATTTGTAGCTTTATGGTTATAAAGTTTCTTAGAGTTTTTTCTCATCTTTTTTTGATATTCACTTTGTGGTGGAAATTTATATTTACTCTCAAATTCACCTTCACCACTTTCTAAATAAGCTAAATCACTAATAGCATCCCATACCGTTACAATTTCACTTGAAACTTGTGGTAATTTAATTCCTGCAAGTTTTGAACCTATAAAAATCGCTCTTTTTCTTTTTTGAGGAACTCCAAAATCTAAACTATTTAAAACTCCTACATCTACAAAATATCCTAAATTTTCAAAGGCTTTTTTTATCTCATTTTTAAAAAATCCGCCACTATCACTCAGCATTGCAACTACATTCTCTAATACAAAGTATTTAGGCTTAAAAAATTCTACAAACTTTATATATTCTTTAAATAAAAAATTTCTTTCATCATCTAAACCTCTTCTTTTCCCTTTTAACGAAAATCCTTGACAAGGAGGACCACCAATAATTACATCAACATCCCCTATTCTAGTTTTAATATTATCTAAATCCATATTTCTAATATCACCACAAAAGGCATAGGCATTTGGATGATTTTTTGCAAATGATTTTGAGATAAATTCATCATATTCTATACCAGCTATACATTCAAATTCAGCCATCTCAAAACCATAGCTCATTCCTCCAACACCACTAAATAAATCTAAAACTTTGATAAGAACTCCTTTTTTAAGATTTTATTCAAATAAAAAATTATTAATAATATTTTAGCAAAAAAAATTAGAAAATAAAAGTGTCAGAGAATATATTGAGCTAAAACAATGGCGGAGCCGACGGGACTCGAACCCGCGGCCTCCGGCGTGACAGGCCGGCGTTCTAACCAACTGAACTACGGCTCCATTCTTGGCATTGCAGATGGTGGTCGCTACAGGGCTCGAACCTGTGACCCTTAGCTTGTAAGGCTAATGCTCTCCCAGCTGAGCTAAGCGACCTTAATTGAATTTTTATTTAATGATGGCATTCCCAACGGGATTTGAACCCGTGTCGCCGCCGTGAAAGGGCGGTGTCCTAGACCCCTAGACGATGGGAACAAGTGGTGACCCGTGTTGGATTCGAACCAACGGCCCTCTGCTTAAAAGGCAGATGCTCTACCGACTGAGCTAACGGGTCAACCGTTATTCACAACTCTTTGTTGTTGTGTGGGTGAAATTATAAGTAAATTTATTTTTTAAGTCAAGAGAAAAAGCCCGGAATTTGAAAAATTTTCAAAAAAAGCGATTTTAACAAAATTTTAATATAAACGATTTACAATAACACATCTTAAAAAAAGGTCTAAAATGGAAACATTGCAAAACATTAAACAAGAGATAAAAAAAGCAATAATAGGACACGATAAATTAATAAACTCTATGCTTATAGGTCTTATTACAAAAGGACATATTTTAATAGAAGGTGTTCCCGGAATTGCCAAAACAACCGCTGTTAAAGCTCTTGCTAAAAGCGTTGATTTAGATTTTAAAAGAATCCAATTTACTCCTGATTTACTTCCAAGTGATATTACGGGAATAGAAATTTATAATCCTAAAACAAATGAATTTCAAATAAAAAAAGGCCCTGTTTTTACAAATTTCCTTTTAGCCGATGAAATAAACAGAGCCCCCGCAAAAGTCCAGTCAGCACTTCTTGAAGCAATGCAAGAAAGGCAAGTAAGCATTGCTGAAGAAAATTTCCCTTTGCCTGAGCCTTTTTTGGTTTTAGCTACACAAAACCCGATAGAACAAGAAGGCACCTATCCTTTACCGGAAGCTCAACTTGACAGATTTATGTTAAAAGTGGAAGTAGGATACAATACTTTAGAAGAAGAAGTGGAAATTATAAAACTTCTTGATAATCCAAAAGAGATTAAAGCCGTTGCAAATAAAGAAGATATTTTAAATCTTCAAAAAAAACTTAAAAATATTCATATAGACGAAGAGCTTATAAAATATATAGCCACAATAGTAAATGCAACCCGTTATCCGGCAAAATATATAAAACTTTTTGAATACATAGAAGTCGGAGCATCTCCAAGGGCTACAATTTCACTTGTAAATGCCGCAAAAGCAAATGCAATGCTAAAAAACAAAGATTTCGTAGCACCGAGCGATATAATAGAACTTATTCCACTTGTGCTTAAACACAGAATAAAACTAAATTATAAAGCTGAGGCTGATGAAATTAAAAAAGATATCATAATAAAAGAAATAATAGACACAATAGACATACCATGAAAACACTGATTTTTAAAACCAAAAAAAGAGTTTTCGGCTCTCTTAGCGGCAGGCATCTCTCTAAATTCAAAGGTGAAGGAATTGATTTTAAAGAAATAAGAGAATACACCTATGGAGAAGATGCCAAAAAAATAGACTGGAAAATAAGCGCTAAACTTCAAAAACCGGTTATTAAAGAATTTGAAGAGAGTAGAGAACTTAATATAATGATTTTGTATTTAATAAGCGGAAGTATGCATTTTGGAAGCATTAGGCTAAAAAGCGAAACAGCACTTGAAACAATAGCTACTCTTGGATTTAGCGCCATAAAAGATGATGACAGAGTAAGTGTGGTGTGTTTTGATAAAAAACCGATTCATTTTAAACCTACAAAATCCATAAACACCATAAGCGGAGTAATTGAAAATATTAGTAATATAGAACTCTTGCAAAAAGATTATGATTTTTCGTTTATAGATTATTTAAACAGATTCAAAAAATCACTTCTTTTTGTTGTGGGCGATTTTTATAAAATTCCGCCCCTTCATAAACTAAAACACGAAACATATGCAATAATTATAAGAGATAAATTTGAAGAAGAGCCAAAATTCAAAGGTTTTGTAGAGCTTATAAATCCAATGGATTTAAAAGAATACGAAGCCGCTTTTTCTCCATCAACAATTAAAAAATATAAAAAATTCATTCAAAATCACGACGCAGAGCTTTTTTCTTATCTTAATTCAAAAAGAATAAAAAGCACCAAAATTTATACCGATGAAGATGTATTTTATAAACTTAAAGAGATGCTAAAATGAACGGATTAAAATTAAAACCGATAAAACCTGATATCCCGCTTCCTGAGCATCATTATGTTTTTTGGATATCGGGATTAATTATATTGATTTTGCTATTAATATTAATCTATTTTTTAAATAAACGAATTAAAATAAAAAAAGAAAA
This sequence comes from Campylobacterales bacterium, assembly GCA_027023105.1. Lineage (GTDB taxonomy): Bacteria > Campylobacterota > Campylobacteria > Campylobacterales > Nautiliaceae > JALTBU01. The sequence continues at coordinate 19,631 of JALVWY010000088.1, forward strand.
AAAAGCTCTTTTTTCTATTATAAACGAGCCTAAAAAATTTGCTTATGAATTTACAAAAAAAGCAAAAAAATATAAAAACAAAAAAAACGAAAAAATTTTAGAGCAAATTTTAAAAGAACTTGAGAATTATAAATACAGACCAAAAGTTAACAATATAGACGAAAACACAATAAACCTTATAAAACGGTATCTGGAGTTAAAATGAGTTTAGAATATCCTTTGGCTTTAATTATTCCTGTTATTTTCATCATATGTTCAAAATACTGCAAAGCAAAAGTAGAAGGAATATTTTTCCCAAATACCCAGTTTTTTGCAAAAAAAGCCCCTTTTTCGTGGAGCCTGTTTTTTGCCGTTATTTTTATAAGTATCGCTTTAAGTTCGCCTGTAAAATTAAATATCTATAAAAATCAAAACAAAAAAGGTTATGATATTTTAGCCGTGCTTGATACAAGCGGGTCTATGCAGCTTGAACATAAACTCGATAACGCAAAAGCAATACTTAATGATTTTATTCATAAAAGAAAAAACGACAGAGTGGGACTTGTGGTGTTTGGAAATATAGCCTATATTGCATCCCCTCTTACATTTGACAAAAAAAACTTCAGCGAAATTTTAAGCAGGGTCTATCCCGGAATTGCCGGAGGACAGACAGCTATTTATGACGCCCTGTTTCTTAGCACCACTCTTTTTAAACACTCACACGCTAAAAATAAAATAATTATTTTAGTAACCGATGGAATAGACAACGCTTCCACAACCCCGAAAGATTTGGTAATCAAAACACTTAAACAAAATCATATAAAAGTATATGCAATAGGTCTTGGTATGAGCGTAGATGCAAAAGCACTGGAAAACATATCAAAAAGCACAAACGGAAAATTCTTCTGGATAAACTCGGCAAATGAACTAAAAAAAGTATATAACACAATAGACAAGCTTGAAAAATCAAATATAAAAACAAAAACCGTTATTCAAAAACACTACTTTTATGAATATCCGTTGATTATCGGACTTTTGTTTTTTATCTGGTTTTTGATTAATTACAGGAGAAGTATATGGAATTTTTAAATCCTTCAGCTCTTTTTTTACTGCTTGGGTGTTTGGTTATTTTTATCAAAAACAAAAACTTACCATTCAAAAAAGAGATTTTAGAAAAAATAACAAAACAAGTCTCTTTTACAAAGAAAAAAAGATTTTTTATTTATTTTTTGGCTTATGTTTTTTTGGTTTTAGCCCTTGCCAGACCTGTTATAACCCACGGCTACACAACAGTAAAACTTCCCAAAAGCACAGTTGCTGTTATTTTAGACGCTTCAGCACCTATGAAATGTAAAGATATCTATCCAACCCGCTATGAAGGGGCAGTTGAGAAATTAAAAGTTCTTTTTTCTAAATTAAACTTACAAAATGTAAGCGTTATTATTTCAGACAATAATCCTTATCTTTTAAATCCTCCAAGCAACGACTATGCTTCAATTATTTATCTTTTAAAACATATAAACAAAAATTATCTTTTTACCTCCCCTGTTTCAAACATAAATAAAGCCATAGACACGGCAAAAAAAACACTTAAAAAACCTCTTATATTTTTGACCTTATCTTATACAAAGCCTAAAACCGGAATTTTTTATAATTTAGCTAAAAAACCTTGTATGGGATACGGAGTGGAAAACAGCGGAATTAAATTTAGTTATTCAAATGAAGATATAAACAAAATAGTATCTATTCTAAAAGAAAAAGCAAAATCAAAAACAATTAAAATTTTAGATAAAACAGAGCTTTTTTATTATTTTTTAATACTTGCCTTAATTTTAATCTTTATAGCAACATTTTGGAGAAAAAAATGAAAAAAATAATTATTTTAATAGCAGCTCTTCTTTTTGCCCAAAATATCCATATACAAAAAGCAAAAGAGTATCTAAAAATCGGCTCACAAAGTGCACTTTATGACGCTGCTAATGAATATTACAAAGCAAAAGAGTATAAAAGGGCTATTAATTTATATCAACAAATCAATAAACCAAATCTAAAATTCAATGCCTTATATAATATGGCAAACGCTTATGCTTACAGCGGTAATTTAGAAAAAGCAAAAGAATTACTTCAAAAAGCCCTGAAAATAAAAAAGGACAAAGATGCCGAATATAATTTGAAATTAATAGAAAAGCTCTTAAAAAAACATAAAAACAAATCTCAAAATAAACGCAATAAACACAATCAAAAGAAAAATAACAAAAAAACAAATAATCAATCCAAAAAACAACAAAACAATAATAAAAATAAATCTAAAAATGAAAATGAACAGCAAAAAAACAATAAAAACAGTCATAAAAAAAATCAATCAAAAAATAAAAATCAAAAAAAATCTTCACAACAAATCAAGCAACAAAATAATGAAAATAAAAAAACTAAAAAACTAAAAAAAGAAAGACTTAAACAAACAAATGAACTAAAACAAAATAAAAGAGCCCAAAAAGAAAGAATAAAAATCTTTAAACCAAATAAAGAGAAAAAAACATCCGATATAAGAAAGAGATATTATGAAATGAAACTGAAAAATATGAATTTCAACACACTACTTTTACCACTAAGGAGTAATTAATGAAAAATTTAAAATTATTATTGGCTTTTTTAACACCTCTTATTTTATTTGCTGCAAATGTGAGTGTGAGTGTTAATAAAACTCATCTAAATACAGGAGAAGAACTTATAGTAACGCTTCATGCCCAGGGACATAATGTAAAATTCCCCAATATTACACAAATTGACGGAGTAAATATAGTCGGTAATTCAAGAGCTGATAATATAAGCGTTATAAACGGAGAGATGAAAGAAAGCATTAGTCAGTCTTACATTTTATATCCACTAAAAAGCATAACAATCCCTTCTTTTGATGTAATTATAAATTCAAAAACATATCACACAAAGCCCATTAAAATTACAGTTCAAGAGCCAAAACAAACAAAAGGGGATTTTGAGCTTGATGTAAACATTTCAAAAAACACTCTTTATCTTGGTGAAAATGCAATTTTAACTATGAAATTCGTTCAGTCAAAAAATGCGGATTCTATAAATATTCAAAAACCTGTGATTAAAAACTTTATTTTAAAAGAAATTAAAAATTATTCTATAATAAAAAACAATAATAAAATTTCCATTTTTAAATTTTTACTTATTCCCCAAAAAAGCGGAGAATATACTGTAGGACCTTTTGTAGCAAGTATAGGTTATATTGTAAACACAACACCTCAAGGTTTTATGGGACTGAATATTTCAACTATGCGATATAAAAACATCTATTCAAACACACTAAAAATTAAAGTCAAAGAAATACCGGCAAGCAGCGTTTTTGGGAGCTTTAAACTAACCCTTAAATCACAAAAAACAACACTTAAAGAAAATGAACCCAATAAAATCACTATCAATTTAAGCGGATGCGGTGATTTTTATTCTGTAGGAAATTTCAAATTAAATATACCAAATGTAACAATTTATCCTTCAAAACCTGTTAGAAAATTACAAATAAAAGATAATAAAATCTGTGGAACTTTTTCACAAACTTTTACAATTCTTTCACAATACAATTACACTATTCCTTCAATAAAATTCCAAGAATTTAACGGCACATTAAAAACATTATCCACAAAACCTATCAATATAAATATATTTACAACCCATATCAATTCTCAAAAACCTATAAAAAACGAACCTGTTATAAAAGTGGTTAAGAAATCTTTCCCTATTAGAAATATAATTATCATTGCTTTAATTTCACTCATAACAGGAATTTTAATCGGATATCTTTTTTATATAATTTCCAATAAAAACAAAGAGTTCATACAAATAAAAAAAGCAAATGAAAAAGAGCTTTTAAATATCCTAAAAAAATATGAAGAAAATCCGAAAATCAAAGAATATATGCAAAAATTAGAAGAAAATATCTATAAAAACGCTTCAAATCCTATAAACAAAAAAGATATAATTAAAATTATAAAAAATATTAAAAATTAATTTTTCTTTCATATCTTTTTAGCATTGTAATATTTCCTTTTAGCCCCCCTTGATGAATATACAAAATATTTTTAAAATTATGAAAAAGAACTGTATCCCAACCTATCGGATCATAAAGCAAATCAAATTCTATTCCCCCGTTTTTTAATTCCTGCCAAAGAAAAAACAACTCTTTATAAAGTTTTCCAAAATAATATTTTTTCCTTGGATTTAAAATTGTAGGAATTTTACCGCCTCCAAGCCACTCAAACTGCTTTTTAAGATATTCACCATCTCCCACACAAGGCACTGTCAAAACTTCAACATCCAAATGCTTTGCAAGAAAATAGGCACTGGTTCCAGTTCCGCTTGGTAAAAATACTTTTAAACTGTTTTTTTTGCAATATTCACTTATTTCATCGGCTAAAATTTTAAATCCATATTCCGCTTCTTTAATTCTCCCGCCCTCTTCTATAATTAAATTCTCTTTATTTTTAAGACTTAAAACATAATTTCTAAGCTCTTCCCCGTTTAAACCGGTTTCAATAATTTTCATTCCGTTTTTAAGAGCTTCTAAATAATTACCTTCTGGATTTTCCTTTAAAAAGGCTGGAATATGATTGGTAAAATAGATAAATTCTCTGTTTTTAAGTTTACTAAGAAGTGAAAGAGAATACATAGCATTGGACTGATTAGAACCAAAAGAGATTATTCTTTTTTCTTTAAAATCATTCTTTAAAAAATAATAAAATTTTCTAGCTTTATTTCCTTCAAACGGAGTTAATAAATCATCTCTTTTTATATGATAAAAGTTATTACGAAAAAAAAAGGGGGTAATTGGAGATTTTATTTAATAGCCCTTAAATCTTTGTAAGCTTTTATTACCCTGTCTTTCATAGAAACTTCACCCTCTCTTAGCCATTTTCTAGGGTCGTAATATTTTTTATTCGGTTTGTCTTCACCTTCAGGGTTACCGATTTGAGATTGAAGATAATCGTGATATTTTTCAACATATTTTCTTACACCGTCCCAAAAAGCCCATTGTGTATCAGTATCCACATTCATTTTTACAACACCGTAATCAAGTGCTTCGTGAATTTTACCAAGTTCGCTTCCGCTTCCTCCGTGAAATACAAATCTAATAGGTTTTTTTTTGTCTAAATTAAATTTTTCTCTTATATATTCTTGAGAGTTTTTAAGAATAACAGGCTCTAATTTTACATGTCCGGGTTTATAAACGCCGTGAACATTCCCAAAACTTGCCGCAATAGTAAATAAATCGCTAACTTCGCTAAGCTCCTTATAAGCATATGCCACATCTTCTGGTTGAGTATAAAGTTTAGAGTTATCAATTCCGCTGTTATCCACTCCGTCTTCCTCTCCGCCTGTAACTCCTAGTTCAATTTCAAGCATAATATCAAGCGGAGCCATTTTTTTAAGATATTCTTTACAAGTTTGAACATTTTCTTCAAGTGTTTCTTCGCTAAGGTCTAACATATGAGAAGAAAAAAGAGGTCTGCCGTGTTCTTTAAAATATTTTGCATTTTCTTCTATAAGCCCGTCAATCCAAGGAAGAAGTTTTCTAGCTGCGTGGTCTGTATGTAAAATTACAGGAATACCATAAGCTTCAGCCAATGTATGAATATGTTTAGCCCCTGCAACAGCTCCTAAAATCGCCGCTTTTTGGTCTTTATTATCAAGCCCTTTTCCAGCCCAAAAATGAGCCCCACCGTTACTAAACTGAATAATAACAGGCAAATTTGCTTCTTTTGCCGCTTCCATAACGGCATTTGCAGAATCTGTTCCGACTATATTAATAGCAGGAAAGGCAAAACCGTTTTCTTTTGCCCAGTCCATAACTTTTGCCGCTTCACTTCCGCTTAAAACTCCGGGTTTTACCAAATCCCTAAAACTCATAAATTCCTCCTTAACTGTTTGGAATAGAATATTTTACATTTTCGCTAGATTGAATTTTTTGAAGTTCATCTTTTAATTTAAGTTGTTTTAAATAATTGATAATTTGAGCTTTTACTTTTGCAAAAGGCATATAAGAATTATTTTGTTTACCTTCAACCAAAATCACATGATAACCAAATCTTGTATGAACAGGTTTTAGTGTAATTTGACCAGGTTTTAGTTTCTCAGCAGCTTTTGAAAATGCAGGAACCATTTGTTTTGGATTAAACCACCCGAGTTCTCCACCGTTAACTTTACTTGGTCCTATTGAATATTCTTTAGCAAGTTTTGCAAATTTTTCTTCAAGAGCTTTTCCTTTTAGCCCTTTTAATTCGTTAATTAATTTTTGCGCTTCAGCTTCATTTTTTACTAAAATATGTCTGGCTTTAATTTTTGGAGTTGTTTTAAAGTATACATCTTTATTTTTTTCATAAAAAGCTTTTGCCTCTTTATCTGATATTTTAATATTTTGGTATCTGTTTTTAAGCCACATATCAACTGCCAATTTCATTTTTGCAGCTTTAAATTGAGGAGTTTTTTCTACTGATTTAGCTTTTTTGTAAAGTTCAAGTGTATTAACATATTGAGATACAAATTTTTTTACATGTTGAGCCGGTAATTCTTGAAGTTTTATTCTATTATCTCCTGTAATCCCCTGTAAATAAGCGTTTAATTCTCCAACTGTAATTTTTTTACCGTCAAGTGTAGCTAAAACCGTATTATTTGTAAGACCTTTTAAAGGTTTTCCTATCATTCCGCTACCTTGCATTCCTCCCATTCCCTGCATTCCCGGGAATGCAAAAAGAGCCGCCGCACTAATCATTGAACCTATTATAATTTTTTTCATATTTATCCTTTAATTTTTTTTATGCCATATTGTGAATGACATTTTGAATATCATCTATATCTTCTAAAACCTCTATTAAATGCTCCACTTTTTCTGCCGTTTCATCATCAACATCGCTTTCGTTTGTAGCAATCAGTTGAATATTGCTTTCAAGTATTTCAGCACCTTCTATTGAACTTACAGCTTCTAACACATTATTAAAATCTTCAGGGGCTGTTTCTATAACCAATACTTCATCCATATCTTTTATATCTTCGGCACCTGCGTCAATAGCTTTTTCTTCGATTTCTTCATCTTTATCGGATTTGTTCAAAACAATTATACCTTTTTTCTCAAACATCCAAGCAACACTTCCGCTTGTTCCAAGGTTTCCACCGGCTTTTTTAAAAGCGTGTCTAACTGCCGCAACCGCTCTGTTTTTATTATCCGTAAGGCACTCAACCATAACGGCAACGCCGCCTGGTCCGTATCCTTCATAAACAATCTCTTCTAAAACCATTCCATCAAGATTTCCGGTAGCTTTATCAATTGCCCTTTGAATATTATTCGTAGGCATAGAATCAGCCTTTGCCCTATCAACCGCAAGTCTTAAAGCGGCATTTGTATCGGGATTTCCCCCGCCGCTTCTGGCTGCAGTCATTATAGCTCTTACATGTTTTGTAAATATTTTACTTTTTTTTGCGTCTTCTTTAGCTTTGATATGCTTTACTTTAGACCATTTATTATGTCCTGCCATATCTCTCCTTTTTGAAAATATTTGTTATTATACAATAAAAAAATGTATAAAGGATTAATTATGGTTTTAAGAACGCCCAAAGAGCTTGAAGAAATTAAAAAAAGATTCCTGGAACATTATAAAGGAAGCAAAACGGAGCTTAAATATAAAAACGATTACGAGCTTTTAATAGATATTATTTTAAGTGCCCAATGCACCGACAAAAGAGTAAATATTATAACTCCCGCCCTGTTTGAAAAATATCCGGATATTGATTCTCTTGCTAAGGCTGATTTAGAAGATGTAAAAGAGATTATAAAATCATGCTCGTTTTTTAACAACAAAGCAAAAAACATAATAGAAATGGCAAAAAAAGTCAAAAACGAATATAACGGCAAAATACCAAGAGAGCATAAAGAACTTATAAAACTTCCGGGTGTTGGAAACAAAACGGCAAATGTATTTTTGATTGAACTTGAAGGGGCAAATAAAATGGCTGTAGATACCCATGTATTTAGAGTAACTCACCGCTTGGGAATTACAGATGCAAAAAATGTCACGGAAACGGAAAAAGACTTGGTAAAAGCCTTTAAAACCGACCTTAATGAGCTACATCAGGCTTTTGTGTTATTCGGAAGATATATCTGCACGGCAAAAAATCCAAAATGCGACAAATGTTTTGTGACGGATTTTTGCGTCAGCAAAGAGGTTTTTAAGGCAAAATGATTATTAAAATTCTGGGATTTTAATATCCGATCTTAAACTAATTTATTAATTCTAAACTTTTATTTATACTGTTTTTTAAAAATTTATATAAATTATGTTTATTATTTATAGCTTTTAAATATTCATCTCTGCTTTCGTTTTTAATAAGAGGAGGAACAATATTATTTTGTATAGTCTGATAAGCCATTAAAAGCCTTCCAACTCTTCCATTGCCATCAGCAAATGGATGTATCCTTTCAAATAAGATATGAAATTCTGCAATATTTTCCAAATTCATATTATTGCTTGGAAATTTATATAATAAATTTTCTATTTCGTTTGCAATTTTATGGGGTAAAGACAATTCTATATTCACGCCTTTTATATATCTTTCATCTTGCCTGTAAGCCCCAATTGGTTTAGACACATATTCAGGAGCTACATTGAGAGCATCTTCAAACATAATGGCGTGAATATCTTTTATAAAATTGCTGCTCATTATATTATTTGGATTTTGTGCTTCTCGAATCACTACATCATAGGCTTTTGCAAATCCTAAAATCACAAGTTGTTCTCCAAGAGGTTTATGCCCGGCAGTATGCCCTAATTCCAATAACTCTTTTGTTTCACCAAAAGAAAGAGTTGTTCCTTCCATTGCATTTGAATGATGAGTGATAGAAATACGAAGAAGGCGAAATAACTGTTCTCTTTGTTTAAGTGATAACTTATTTAGTTGTTGCATTTTATTACCTTTTTGTATTTCTTTTAATTGAAACTATAATTTGCCATATTAATATTGAAAAAATTATATAAAATATTAAAGAAATAAATTCTAAACCTTTTTTAAGAAATTTTGAAAAAGGTAAAATATTTTTTGCAAAACTATTTAATAAGTCCGTAAAATATTCAATATAAATATTTATTGGTGGATATATCTTATATAACCAATTCTGTTCATATCCATAAATAATCAAACAATATAATAAAGCAAACCCTATAATCCATAAGATTGGCTTAAAATAATTTTGAGCAAATGATGAAATATAATCATTTATATAAAATACAATTTTTTCTTGTATATTACCCCTTAATTGTTTTGTTTTTAGTTCTTCTTTATATTTTTTCATTTCTTGGACAAAATATTTATTGGCTTCTATGTAATTATTAATTTTATCAAAAGAGTGTTTTATAATTCTAAAGGTCTCTCTATTTGTATTTTGAAATTCAATATTTATATTTAAAAAATTCGGGGCTTCTTTGATATTTATATTTTCAATATCAAGACCACTTTCAAAAGTGCTATTTCTAAAATTTATAAAATCTAAGAATGTTGCATATTTAAAGATAGCTATTTCTTCCTTTTTCTTATTTTCTGTGCCAAATTTACAATTTTCAAAAACAACAAAATCATCAAATATACTTTTATATATTTTAAATTGTTCAAATTCGGTTCCAAAAAAATCTACAATTTTTTCAAAGTTAGAATTATTAATTTCAAATTTATTTAAACTATTTTCTTTAAATTCAAACTTACTCTTAAAATTACTATTTAGAATTTCAAAATTTTTGATTTTATATTTGTTTAATATAAATTTTTTCTCAAAAATACAACTATTAAATCTAATATCTTCTATTTCATTATTTTCTTTATTTTCATTATAATGATATTGATTTGTATTGAAAAGCATATCTTTAAAAGAAACTCTATTAAATTCAATATTTTTATGAAATTTACAAGTATACTCAAACTGTGAATAATTATAAGTAGCTAATTTTTTTTGTTCTTCTGGTATATAATTTGATACAGTTTCGTAAAATTCACATATTTGATAAATCACATTGTATTCCTTTTTCAAAACTCCATAATCATACAATGTCCATCTATCGTGAAACTTACAATCTTGAAAAAAACATTCTACATTTTCTAAATCTAAACTTGAAAGATAAAATTCACAACAATTAAAACATATTTGACCAAATAGATTTAAAATTTTTAGATAATCAAATGTATCTCGTCCATCTCTTTTAGGAAAGTGAATAAAACTTGGGATAAAAATGCTCTTTTTTAAAGATTCATTGTATTTATTTTTATCAAATTTACTATTTTTTAGATAAGAAGCAATTTCATCTTTTGAATATTTATCATCAAGCAATTCTCTATGCTTAAATACTTGCTCAATTGTATAATTTATAAACTCATTATAAAAACTAGACAATAGCCCAGAATGACGATCTTTTTGATAATCATTTTTTATGCAATGTAATATGCATTTATCATTATTTCTATAAATATCCCTTTCACATTTATCCATATTACATATTTTCATTAATAATGGCTATTCCATTTAATATTATAAAATTTCATAATTATTTCTCAAAAACCAAAATCATTTTTTCAGCCTCTTCACTTCCGTAAAGAGAAATAGGAACCATATTTTTTAATTTCATACTGGTAAGTTTTTCAATCTCTTCTACTGAATGATAATATTGTGTTATTGATTTTTGTTTTTTTATGTAGCAGTTATTATCTTTTTTTTCAAAAAGTGTAATTTCGGTAATTAATTTATTATCTTCAAATTGACTGTAAAGTGTAGAAAATCTGTTTTCATCTTCGGCTTTTAAATTTCCAATAGCCAACTCATCCATTGCATAAAAAGTATTAATATCAAATATAAAATATTTTTCCACTACTTTTTCAACACAGGAAAAAAATATTTTAAGCTCATTTTTATCCATATAATTAATTACATCAAAAATAGCCGTGGCAGCTTCAAATTTTTCTTTCATATCGCAAATATTTGTATTTTCACAATTACAGCCCTTTTTTTGTGCCTTTTTTACCTGAGAAGAGCTTAAATCAACACCTTTTATATCAATACCGGCTTTTTTTGCCATTAAACAAAAATCTCCGCCCCCACATCCTATATCAAGAAGATTTTTAATATTTAATTCTTTTATAATATCCAAAAAACTGCCCCAAAGCATATCGGCGGCTTCTTTATCTAAAAAAAGCTCTTCAATTTCAGCATATAGTTCAAGCCCCATGAACCTGTCCTATTTTTGCAATTAAATCTAAGATTTCTTTTTTATTTGTGCTAAATGAATTTTTATTAGCAATAACTCTTGCGGATGAGTGCATAATAACCTCTTTTTCTTCCATTCCGTTTTCTTTTAGTGTTCCGCCTGTTTGGACAATATCAACTATTACATCACTAAGCCCTACAAGTGGAGATAGTTCAATAGAACCGTTTAGTTTAATAATTTCTATTGGGATTCCTTTTTTTGAAAAATATTTTTTTGCAATATTTTGAAGTTTTGTAGCAACTTTAATTCTAGTTTTGCTTTTATAACTCTCATCCCCTTTTATCCCGGCGACACTGACCCTACACTCTCCAAGTCCTAAATCCATAAGTTCCAAAACATCTGAATTAAGCTCGGTAATCACATCATATCCCACAACTCCAATATCTGCCGCTTGCTTCTGGACATAAGTTGCCACATCCCAGTTTCTTACATTCAAAAATGTAAATCCAGCCTTTTTTAAAATAAGTTTTCTGTTTTCAAACTCAAAATCCTCATTAAAAATCTTCTTAAAAATCGCCAAAACATCCTCGGCAATTCTACCTTTTGGTAAAGCTATTGTCATTATTTTCCTTTATTGTTTTTTCCATTCCCCTAAAAACCAAATCTTTTATATAAATTCCATCAACAAAAGAGCTCAAAAACTCCCCGTCTCCTCCTGTAAAATAATAAGGTCCTTTAAAAGATTTTATAATCTCCAAAATCGCTCCCACACTTCCGTATAAAAGAGCTTCGTTTGTATTTTGAGGAAGTTTATCTAAATCAAACTTTTTTATTTCCATATCCAAAACTTTTGAAATTTTAACAAAAGCTTCCTTAAAAGCAAAAATTCCGGGCATTATAATCCCGCCTTTATGAACTCCGTTTTGCATAATATCAATCGTTACCGCACTTCCTGCATCTACAACGACTCCGTTTTTTATACTTTTACAAGCCATTATTCTGTCAATTCCGAGATTTTTATAATCTGTTTTAAAATTTACATAATTTTTTAAATTAATTGCACTTGGATTTAATTTTAGAAGTTCTTTTTCTTTTTGTTCATTTACACTTATATAAAAAATTTTTTTGTTAAATTTTTTGATTTTTTTTAAGTCATAAATTCTCTCATTTTCTAAAATGTGATAATTTGTATTTCCAATATCAATTAAAATCAAAAATCCTCCAATCTTTTAAAAGCTCTTTTGTTTTAGAACAAACAGGAGCGTTTATGATTAAAATTTTCTTTTTATATCTAAAATTAATTTCAGGTAAAAGTTTAAAATATTCTTCAATATCTTTTTTTAAAATTCTTGTTTTTTTATCTATTTTCAAAATAAAACAATATTCATTTTTGATATTAACTCCAAGATATGCTTTTATTTTTTTTCTGGTATTTAATTCAATAGGCTTTAATTCTTTACATATGATTTTATTTTTAATTAAAATATTTAAAATTTCTTTCATTACAAATCTTTTAGAGGATGATATTTTAAAACACTCTCTTTTAAATTTTCTTTTTGTATATGGGTATAAATCTGAGTGGTATTAAGTGAAGAGTGTCCTAAAAGTTCCTGGACAATTCTTAAATCCGCCCCACCTAAAACAAGTGAAGTTGCAAAAGAGTGCCTTAGGGTGTGAGGTGAAACACCTAAATATTTTTTAGTAATATTAAAAGCACTAATTCTGCTTAGTTTATTGCAGTTTTTATTTACAAAAATATATTCATTCCCGCAAGGTCTTTTATAAAGATACTCATTAATAGCCTTTAAGGCAATCTCAGCTATTGGGACAACTCTTTGTTTTTCACCTTTTGCCATTGTAACTTTAACCCATCCCTCTTCAATATCAGCCGATTTTACATTCAATGCTTCGCTGATTCTAAGACCGCACGCATACAAAAACAAAATCAAAGCCTTATCTCTTAATTCAAACCACGAAGATTTTTGATAATTTATATGCTCAACACTTCTTAAAATTTCTTCTTTACTTAAAAATTTTGGAAGTGTTTTTGGAATTTTTGCTTGTTTAACTTTAAATTTTTCATCAATAATTTCTTTTTTATAAGCAAAATCAAAAAAAGAATTAATAGCACTGAGTTTTCTATTAAGGGAGCGTTTATTATCTATTTCGGATAAAAAAGAGATAATATCGCTTGTATCAGCTTCTACTATTGGTCTTTTTAAAAATTCTTCAAACTGAACTAAATCCCTCTTATAAGCATCATATGTATTTTTACTTACAGCTTTATTTATAAGAAGGTATTCTAAAAAACTTTCTATATATTTACTCAATAAAAAATACCTTATCCTGATTATATATTTTACATCCATCAAATCTTAACGGCTCACTTGTATCAAACTGATTTGTTTTATAGACAGTAATATTTAAATCAGGTGATATTTTAAGCAGATATCCGTTTGTGGTAAGAGTATAAATATTTCCGTTACACACACTCGGTGCAAAAAAATCTGCAAACGGAAGATTCTTTTCTTTTAGTTTTTTTAGATTGGAATTTAACTTAATAATTTTTCCTTCAACATTAAAAACATACAAATTATTTTTATACGAAATTATATGTTTTATTTCATCTTTATAAGTAATTAAGAAATTTGGATTAAACAATACTATTTTTTTAGGTGTCGCCATAAAAAGATTATTGTTTACTATTTTTAGAAAAATTATATTATCAATAATAGAATCATCTGAAATATCAATATTTCTAATGAACTGATATGTTTTTGCATCCACAACAGCTATATTCCCGTTAAGCAAAGGATATAAAATCAATCCCTGATAAAAAACAGGTTTAGCTCCAAGATATTTTGCAGCAATTACATCATCGCCTTTTTTTAAAAAAAGCATTTTATTTTGTTTTAAAGAATAAAGTCCGTATAAATTGTTTTCAAAAACCAAAGCTATTTTATCTTTGTTTTGTGTCGCAGAGTAAAGCATATAAGGCATTTTTACAGTTTTGTTTTCATCAATAACTAAAAGTTTATCATTATAGGCGGCTAGATTTTTAGATATTTTTTTAAATTTTCCAAGTTTTTTACCGTTTACATCAAAATAAACATATTCTCCTCTTACACCGTCATCTAAAAAAGAAGTTTTTTTCGTATATTTTAATGTTAAAACTCTAAATGTTTTTGAATCTTTTGTGTAATCATATAAGCTTTCATCTAAATTTTTATTTTTTAATGTTTCATTACTGAATTTTTGAGGTTCAAAATTTTTTGTGCTACAACCCAAAAATAAAAAGAGCGGTATTAAAACAAAAAAATATCTCATTTTACTATCCCGTAATGAAGAAGATAAGCCCCAAGCGCTTTAAATTTAGAATTAGGATTTATGTTATTAAACACTTCTTTTGCTTTTTTTCTGTTATGCTCTTCTAAATATATTTTCATTAAAGCAAATCTGACAGGATTTTTAAGAATTTTATAACTTGGATTCAAAAGATATCCCTCAAGCGATTCTTTTGTTCCTTTTTGCATTGCAATTTCATAGGCTTTTAAAGCTTCCAGGCTTTTTGAATTTACTTTTGAATATTCACCTTTATTAAAAAGATATAAATTATAAAGCTTTTTATCTTTTTTTACAATTTCAAGAGCTTTTTTATCGTTTGGATTTTGCAAAAGTGTCTCAAATGCATTATTTGCTTTTATAAGATTTTGTTTTTGAATATAGGTGTAAATATTATATCCTATTAAATAAGCAGCTAATATAACAACTGTCAATATAATCTGTTTTTTATATTTTTTAACAAATTTTTCCAGCTTAAAAACTTTTACTAAAAGCTCTTCATCCTGTTTTAGCTCTTCAGTATCTCTTTTTATTTCATCTTTAATACCCATAAATTGCCTTTTTATTGAAATTTTATCAAATAATCGTCTATTTTTTTTATAACTTCCGGTGCTATTTTAACATTTAATTCTATAATTTTTAAATTTAGGGGAAATTTTTTAAGTTTTACATAATCTTTTGCTGTTGTTATTATAGTTTTATCTTTAAATTCTTTTAAATCTTCCCACTTATACTCATAATGGTCCGGAAAAAATTTATATTTTTTATCCCAAAAATTAAGAAGCCTTTTTGGATTAGAAATACCGCTTATTAAAATATCTCCCTTAGGAACTTTAACTTCTCTTTGAATATCATCTAAGACAATATCAGCATATTTTAAAAAACTTCTTGGATATCTATATCCGCCTGCAGGCAAAACAAAAGGATTTTTTATTTTTTTATCAATTACGATATTAAGTTTTTTAAAAGGTTTATCAAATCCATCATCTAAAATAACAAAATCAGCCCCTAATTCTTTAGCTTTTATTATTCCTTTTTTTCTATCTTCACTGACAATCACAGCCGCTTTTGTAAAAAGAGCTGTTTCCATTGCTTCATCACCGCTTATATCTACATCAACCAAAATTTTTTCAAAATCCTTAACGACAACAAGCCCCTTGCTTTTTCTTTTGTATCCCCTCATAACAACAGCGATTTTTTTATCTTCATAACGATTAATAACAGCTTTTGTCAAAGGTGTTTTTCCACTACCTCCAACAATAATATTTCCAATAGAAATTATAGGAATTCCTAAATCTTTATAATTTCTAGGAAATTTAATTAAAACAATTAAATAATAAATTAAAGAAAAAGGAAGTAAAGCTAAAATAAAAGCCCGGTGATACCACTTCGGTTCAAAAAGCATTTCTTCAAAAAAATTATATATTTTCACTTAAAGCCTAATGTCTCTTTCATATAAAAAGTCGTGTCCTATTGTTCTTGCTTTTAGTTTTACAATAATTGGAGGCTTTCTTTTAAACTGATTTTGATAAACTTTTTTTAATACAAATTCCACTAAATTTTTATCATATTTTTTAAGTAGCTCTTCTTTTGTAGCTCTGTTATCTACAAAATCTCTTAATACCTCATCTAAAACTTCATAACTGTATCCAAGGTCAGCTTCATCACTTTGCCCTTCCCATAAATCGGCACTTGGAGGTTTAGAAATAATCTCTTCATTAACCCCTAAATATCCGGCAAATTCAAAAATCTCCGTTTTATACAAATCCCCTATAGGATTTAGTGCACTTGCCAAATCTCCAAAAAGCGTCCCGTATCCAAGCATCAGTTCGCTTTTATTGCTTGTGCCTATTACCAGCGCATTAAGTTCGGCAGACTTATCATAAAGAATAGCCATTCTCATTCTGGCAGAAAAATTCCCAAATCTCACTTTATTATCAATTTTATATGCTTCAAGCAAAGGAGCAATAGAGATAATTTCATAATCAATATCAAATTTTTCACAAAGTTTTTTGGCATCTTCAATACTTGATTTACTTGAATATTGGCTTGGCAGCAAAAAGGCTTTAAAATTATTTCCTAACGCCTTTTTTGCCAAAACTGCCACAACAGCACTATCAATTCCACCGCTAAGACCTAAAATTCCTCTTTTTAGTCCTGTTTTAGTAATCTCTTCATAAATAAATTTAATTAAAAACTCTTCAATCAATTCCCATTTTTTCATTTTAAACCTTAGCTGTCTATATAATTTTTAAGAAGTTTTCCAATATTCGGATGTCTAAGTTTTTTAATAGCACTGCTTTCTATTTGTCTAACTCTCTCTCTTGTTACATTTAGCGCTTTTCCAATTTCTTCAAGAGTTCTTTCGCTTTTATCCGGCATAAGACCAAAGCGCATTTTAATAACTTCTCTTTCCCTTTCATTTAAATTCTCAAGTATTTCATCGATATGTTTTCTTAAATCTT
>JALVWY010000089.1 GCA_027023105.1 Campylobacterales bacterium
TAACCCCTCCGGTAGTTACAACAACATCACTTGTTTTAAGTGCGTCAACTACTCTTTTTTTTATCTCTTTTTTATTATCTCCGGCGATTCCTAAATTAACAGCTTCAAATCCAAATGATTTTCCAAGGGCTGTTAAAGTGTAATTATTTGAACTTCTAATTTGCCCCGTTTTATATTCTTCATCCAAATCCACAACTTCTTCTCCCGTTGCAAGAATTGATACAATAGGTTTTTTAACAACATCTATAGCGGGAATGCCAAGAGATGCTAAAACACCAATTTCGCCGGCTGTAATTAAAGTCCCTTTTTTTATTAACACTTCGCCTTTTTTAAAATCTTCCCCGACAGGTCTAACAGAAAAATCTCTTTTTACTTTTTCTTTTATAATTAATTTATCGCCTTTTGCCTCAATATTTTCAATAGGCACAAGCGTATCGGCATTTTCAGGCATAAAAGAGCCTGTATATGTTTTAACAGCTTCCCCTTTTTTTATCTCTTTTATATCAAAATGACCGGCAGGATTTTTGCCGATAATTTTAATTTCACTATCTATATCATCATAATTTATTGCATACCCGTCCATTGAAGCTGTTGGCATATACGGGTTATCATATTTTGCTACTATATCTTTTGCTAAAATTCTATTTAATGCCTCGCTTAAAAAAACTTTTTCACTCTGCTTATTCTCAGGTAAATTCTCATTTAAAATTTTTATTGATTCACTAAAACTTATATGTGCCATTTTTATCCTTTTTTTAATATTCCAGCCTGCGGCAATTCTTTTGCCCTATCACTTGCAAAAATTCTTTTACCGTTTTTTAAATCATACTTCCAAATAGGTGCATTTGCTTTAAAATCTTCTACAAATTCTTCTAAATATTTAAACCCTTCTCTTCTATGTTTTGTAAATATCCCGCACAAAAAGCTGGTCTCTCCAACCATTACATCGCCAAAGCTGTGAGCCATTGTTATTTTAACATCCGGTAAATTTTGCCATTTTTTAAACCATTCACTTAAAAGCGGCAAATACAAATCAAAACTAAGCCCTTCAATTTCATTATCCGGTCTAACTATCCCGATAAAAGGAATCATAGCCCCATAACCTTCTAGTTTAAACTCTTCATACCACCTGTTTAATACATCCATTACAGGCACTCCGCCTTTATAAATTTCTAAATTATCCATATCATCCTCCACAAACCGGCGGTAATAAAACCACTTTATCTCCGTCTTTTAAAGGAGTGTCAAGAGTATTTATTATTTTATCATTCACAGCAATAGCACAGCTTATAAGCCAATCTTCAAGTTCTGGTATTTTATAAAGTTCATCTTTTAGCTCTCTTACGCTTTTAACATCAAACTCTTTTTTATCAATTTGAATAGGTCCTAAAAATTCCACTTTTACCATTTAATCTCCTTATGTTAAAATTCCAATAAAAAGGTTTTTATGTTAGGTCATATCGATTATTTAAATCTTTTGCCATTTTATCAATTTTTGAAAAAAAAGCATATAAAAGTAAAAAAAGGCGTTCCAAGTCAAATAAATACACTCTTTGAAAAAAGAAAAATTGACGCCGCTTTTATCTCATCTATAAAATCTAAAAATAAAAAATGTTTTGATGTAGGAATAATTGCCAAAAAAAAGGTAAAAACAGTCCTTTTATGCCCCGGAAGCGGAGAAGACATAGAATCGGCAACATCAAATGTTTTAGCAAAAAAACTTAATCTAAAAGGAAAAGTAGTAATAGGCGATAAAGCTTTCAAAGAAAAAAACTGCCTTGATTTAGCTACTGAATGGTATAAAAAATATAAACTCCCTTTTGTATTTGCAAGATTTTGTGTAAATAAAGATTATAAAAAATATGAAAAATTAATTAACGAATTTGTAAAAACAAAGCAAAAAATTCCCTATCTAACACTAAAAAAATATGCCAGGAAACTTGGTATAACACCAAAAGAGGCAAAAAATTATTTAGAAAAGATTATCTATTACAAAATGGGGCATAAAGAAAAAAAAGCCCTAAGAATTTTTCTTAAAAAATTATAATTCCCTAGGGTCTGCTATTTTTCCTGCAATCGCACTAGCTGCTGCTACTGCTGAGTTACTTAAATATACTTCAGAGCTTCTGCTTCCCATTCTACCACGGAAGTTTCTGTTAGTTGTAGCAACTGCTCTTTCTCCATCTCCTAAAATTCCCATATATCCGCCAAGACAAGCCCCACAAGTAGGATTTGCAACAACTGCACCGGCATCAA
>JALVWY010000090.1 GCA_027023105.1 Campylobacterales bacterium
GAAGTGTTGAAAATGCCGATAAAAACGATATAAAATTAAGAATTAAAGAAAGTGATGCTTTAAAAGAAGCTATTGCAGATAATATGAAAGTGGAAACCACAGAACTTTATGTAAAAGGAAATGTAGGAAATAAAGCAAAAATTATTGCTTACAGTAACTGGAAAGCGTTTAACAGAATAATGTTTGAGCTCATTGAGCCCCCGGTTAAATTTGTTTACGATACAAAAGAGGAAGATGGGAAATGCGGATTTAAATTAAAAAGCGAAGATGAGCTTAGAATTACAAAAATAAGGGTAAAAAATGATATATGCGATTGAAGGTAAAGTTTATGAAAAAAACGAAGGTAAAATATATTTAAATACAAAAAGCGGAATTATTTATGAAATAAGCACTTCTTTGATAACATTTTCAAAAATAGAAAAAAATGAGGAAATTTTAATTTTAATAACGGAAATTATAAAAGAAAATGAATATACCCTTTACGGGTTTTTAAATAAAGACGAAAAAAAACTTTTTGATTCTCTACTTAAAATAAACGGAGTAGGTCCGAAAGCAGCCCTTGGAATAATTTCAACTCTAACTCCCGGGGAATTTATGAACGCCATAAGAAATGGTGATATAAATACCTTAAAAAAGGTTCCGGGAATCGGACCGAAGTCGGCTAAAAGAATTATTATGGAAATGGGAGAATTTGAAATAAACAGTGTCAATAATGAACAAACTCAGGCTATAATTGCACTTGAAAATTTAGGATTTAAAAAAACGGATGTTTTAAAAGTTTTAAAAGATGAAAACGGAAGCGTAGAAAATCTTATAAAAACAGCATTAAAAAAACTAGGAGGAACTAAATGACATTTTTAATAATTTTTGGAGGAAGTAGTTTTGAACACGAAATTTCAATAGTTAGCGCAATTACACTAAAAGATAAAATAAAAAAACATAATTTAAAATTTGTTTTTGTGGATGCTAATAGAAATTTTTATTTAATAAATAAAGAAAATATGAAAAGTAAATATTTTGCAAACGGAGAATATAAAAAAGCTACAAAACTAGAAATAACCAAAGGCGGATTTAAATATCAAAAAGGATTTTTTAAAAAAGATATTTTTGTAGAGTTTGAAGTGGCTGTAAATTTAATACACGGAAGAGACGGGGAAGATGGAAAAATCCCCGGAATGCTTGAATTTTTTGATATAAAAGCAATTACTCCAAATATTGAAGCCAGTGTCTTAAGCTACAATAAAGTTTTAACAAAAGATTTTGCAAAATTAAGAGGCGTTGAAGTAATTGACTATGAAATAATTACTAAACCTAAAACAAAATTTGTTTTTCCTATAATTATAAAGCCCGCAAGGCTTGGAAGCAGTATAGGGGTTAGTGTAGTGAAAAGTCAGGATGAATTCAATTATGCTTTTGATGTGGCAAGAGAATTTGATGATTTGATTATTGTTGAGCCTTTTATAAAAGGAATTGAAGAGTATAATCTGGCAGGATGTTTGGCGGATGATTGGATTTTCAGCAAGGTTGAAAAGGTAGAAAAAAAAGAATTTTTGGATTTTGAGAAAAAATATATGGATTTTGCCAGAAAAGAGAGCGAAACAAATGAAATAGAAAAAAATTTAATAGAAAAACTAAAAGAAAATTTCAAAAAAATATATAAAGATGAGTTTGAAAATGCACTAATCAGATGTGATTTTTTCTATAAAGACGGAATCATCTATCTAAACGAAATTAACCCGATTCCAGGCAGTATGGCAAATTATCTTTTTGATGATTTTGATAATGTTTTAGAAAATCTTGCTAAAAATCTAAAAAAAGAAAAAGAGATAAAAATTGATTATGAATATATAAATAAAATACAAATGGCAAAAGGTAAATAATATGAATTTAAACGCTTTTATTGTTGTCTTGAGATTTTTTAATTCAACAAAAGGTTTGCTTTATGTTTAATTTAGCTGTTCATTTTATAACTTCATTTGCCGTAGGTTTTTATCTTATAACCGTTTTACAATGGTATAACTATAAAGTAGATAGAATTATTTTTCATTTTCATAAATACAGATGGCATATTTTTTATTTTGTAATACCTCTTATTACATATATTTTTGCTTATAAATTTTTTTGGATTTATTTTATTTTCGGCTATATTCCGGCTTTACTTTTGTGGTTTAAAAAAATCAATAAACCTCTTAATATTACAAAAAGAGTAAAAAGATTTTTTTTAATTTTAGGATTTATAGAAACAATTAATCTCGTATTTATGAATAAAATACATTATAATCCCGGAATCGCTTTATTTTTTGTTTTATGTTTAGCGGTTTTTACAGCCGAAATGATTGAATATATAATGTTTTTAAAATATAAATCAACAGCTAAAAGAAAATTAAATGAAATGAATCCGAAAATAATTACTATAACCGCAAGTTACGGAAAAACTTCTATTAAAAATTTTGTATATGAAATTCTTAAAGACAAATTCAAAACATACAAAACACCAAGAAGTGTAAATACAATAAAAGGTATTGTTTTGGATGTTAATACAAAATTACCTCTTAATACTGAAATTTATGTAACGGAAGCCGGGGCAAGGCAAAAGGGGGATATTAAAGAAATAGTTAAGTTTTTGGAAAACGAATATTCTATTCTTGGTAAAATAGGTCCTCAGCATATAGAATATTTTAAAACATTGGAAAATATAGAAAAGACAAAACTGGAGATTTTTGATACACCTAAACTTAAAAAAGGATTCTCTTATGAAATACCTTATAATGAAAAAGTGGAAGTTATAAAAAATAAAATCTCCAATATAAAAGCTTCGCTTGATGGAACCGAATGGGATTTGGAAATAGACAATAAAAAACAGCATTTCAAAACAAATATCTTAGGAGGGTTTAATGCCATAAATATATCGTTAGCAATTTATCAGTCTTTAGAATTTATAAAAGACATTGAATACATAAAACAAAAAATTTTAAATCTTCCTTTTATTCCTCACAGACTTCAAAAAATAGAAGTAGGGGGTAAAATTATTATTGATGACAGTTTTAACGGAAATATAGACGGTATGCTTGAAAGTTTTGATATTATAAAAGAGTATCCGGGCAGAAAAGTTATTGTAACTCCCGGACTTGTAGAAGCAAATGACGAATTAAACGAAAAAATAGCCAAAAAAATAGATGAAATCTTTGATTTGGCTATAATTACAGGAAAATTAAACAAAAATATTTTATGTAAAAATATTATCAATACAGATAAAGTCTATCTTGCAGACAAATCAAATCTTGAAAAAATGTTAGCAGATATGACAAAAGCCGGAGATTTAATCATTTTTAGCAATGATGCACCTGAATATTTATAAGGAGAAAAAATGTTTTTAGTTACTTGGTATAAAGATATTTTGGATGTGGTAATCAACAATTTGCTCTATTTTACCGATAGAATTGATTTGTCTATTTTTTATGCAATGTGTATTGTAATTGAGCTTTCATTTATGCCGAAAATAGATTTAATAGCGGATAAACTTTCAAAATTTTTTATGATAATTTCCAGCTTGGCTTTGATTGTTTTGACTCTTATTGTCTCTTACGATGTTATTGCAAGAAAGCTTTTTTCCGGTGGAAGTATAGCTATGCAAGAGCTTGAATGGCATTTGTATGATATTATATTCTTATTTGGAATATCTTACACACTTGCAAAAGACAAACATGTCAGAGTTGATATTTTTTATGATAAATTTCCTTTTAAAATGCGAAAAATCATAAATATAATTGCATTAGTGGCATTTGTTGTTCCTTTATCAACACTTATTGTATTGGAAGTTTTGCCTTTTGTTCAAATGTCAATATCACAAAATGAAGCAAGTCCGAATCCGGGAGGTTTACCTGATAGATGGATTATTAAAAGTATTATGTTTTGGGCGTTTATAGTTCTTTTGCTTCAGGCTGCAGGTGAAATAAGAAAAAACAGTTATATGATATCTAAAGGCGGAAAATGACAGGTATAATTCTTTTTGTAGTGGCTTTTACTTTATTAATGTTTGGTATTCCGGTTGCCTTTGCTTTTGGAGGCAGTGCTATTGTTGCGGCTTTACTTGACCCTAATATCGGTCTTGATGTTTTTGGGCTTTTGCCATATAGAATTTATGGAATTATGCAAAATTTTACATTAATGGCGGTTCCGTTATTTATTTTTATGGGATTTATTTTAGAAAAAAGTAAAATTGCGGAAAATATGCTTGAATCAATAGGTGAGCTTTTCGGTTCGGTTAGGGGAGGGCTTGCAATTTCTATTGTTATAGTAGGGGCTATTTTAGCTGCTTCTACAGGAATAGTTGGAGCAAGTGTTGTTATGATGACGGTTATTTCTCTTCCTATAATGCTAAAACACAAATATTCCCCAAAACTTGCAAGCGGTGTAATTGCAGCAAGCGGGACACTTGGACAGCTGATTCCTCCTAGTATTGTTTTGATTATTTTGGGTGCGACAATGAATATAAGTGTAGGGGATTTATTTAAAGCAGCTGTAATTCCTGGACTTATGATTGTTACTATTTATATTATTTATATTTTAATTATTGCATTTTTAAAACCTCAAATGGCTCCTGCTATAAAAACCAATGAAGCTTATTCAAAAATTTTAATAAGAGCCGCAAAAAGTCTTATAGCTCCTTTTATTTTGATTTTTGTTGTTTTAGGAAGTATTTTTGCAGGTTTTGCAACACCTACCGAATCAGCGGCAATAGGTGCTTTTGGCTCTATTATTCTCACATTCTTTTACAGAACATTTAATTTTGAGCTTTTAAGATATGCCACTGTGGAAACAGTAAAGATAACTTCAATGATTTTTATGATTTTAATTGGAGCGACTGCTTTTAGTCTTGTGTTTAATGAAAGCGGAGCCGGAGATATTATAACTAATTTCTTTACCGCTTATGTCTCAAACAAATATGCGTTTATAGCCATTACAATGCTTTTGATTTTTATTTTAGGATTTTTTATTGATTTTATAGAAATCACATTTATTATTATTCCGATTTTAATTCCTATTATTGAAGCTTACGGAATAGACCCTTTATGGTTTGCACTTTTAATAGCAATAAATCTTCAAACATCATTTCTTACACCGCCGTTTGGATTTAGTCTTTTTTATCTAAAAGGAACAGCCGGAGATAAAATCAAAACAAAGGATTTATATCTTGGAATTATTCCGTTTATTTTAATGCAGCTTGTGGTATTGCTTATTGTGATTTTTGTGCCGAAAATTGTTTATATTTTGGTTAATTAATAAAAAGGGAAGAAAAATAATTTTTAAGAGAATATACATTATGTTAACTAGTTTATTATAATATGTAATGCGCTTGAAAGTGAAAATGGACAAGCAAATAAGAATAAATATAAAAAATGGTTTGAAAAGTATCTATCTAAAAATTATAAAAATTTAATTTGATTTTTCTATTTGAAAATTTGCGTTTTTCATTATTTTCATTAAAATACCTTTAAAAAATCATTAAATTTTCATTAAATTTTTCTGCTTAAAATATCAATTATTTCATTATGAGTAATTCCGTTACTGGCAACTATGCATCTATCTTCAAATAAATCGTAATTATTTCCAAATTCATTGCTTATCATTCCACCAGCTTCACTCACTATCAACATTCCGGCACTGACATCCCAAGGTTTTAAATTGATTTCATAAAATCCTTCATATTTTCCCTCGGCCGTATAACACAAATCAAGCGCCGCACTTCCAAGGCGTCTAATATCCTGACATCTTGGCAAAATATGATTTAATTTATTTATTACCCATTTTAAATCTTCTTCACACTCGGCGCTTGAATAAGGAAATCCGGTAGCTATAAGGCTTCTTTGAAAATCGTTTTGAGTTGATATTCCGATTTTTTTACCGTCTTTAAAAGCCCCCTCACCTTTTTTGGCATAAAAAAGCTCTTTTAGAATCGGATTATAAACAACTGCATATTTAGGCTCTTTTTTTTCATAAACTCCCACACTTATCGCACAGTGCGGTATATGATGGGCAAAATTTGTTGTTCCGTCAATAGGGTCAATAATAATTGAATTATCAAATTTTTCCTGAATACTTTCTTCTGCTATTATTGCATATTCAGGAAATTTTTCTTTAAATTCTTTTATTAAAAAATTTTCAACTTTTACATCATAATCCGTTACTAAATCTTTTATACCTTTTGAATGGATTTCAAGTTTTTTATTATAACCTTCAATAAAAATCTCCCCTGCTTTTAAAATTATTTCTATAAATTTATTTAATTTTTGCATTTTAATCCTTTTTTGACTTTTGATATTTATAATAAATAAAAATAATAATTGCTAAAATTATAAGAGTAACAGCTGTTATTTCTTTTAAATATTTGTGAATTAAAGTCTGATTTTGTCCTATAAAATATCCAAGTCCAACCAAAACCAAAATCCATATCAAACTTCCAAGTCCTGTAAAAAAAGTAAAAATAATTCCGTTCATTTTAGCTAGACCCGCCGGAAAAGAGATATATTGTCTAACCCCGGGGATTAATCTACCGCTAAAAGTGGAAATATGCCCGTGAGTAGCAAAAAATTTATCCAGTTTATCAAGTTTTTTATGGGAAATAAATTTTTCCAAAAATTTTCTTCCGAACTTGTGAGCTAAAAAATAATTAAACCATG
This sequence comes from Campylobacterales bacterium, assembly GCA_027023105.1. Classification (GTDB taxonomy): domain Bacteria; phylum Campylobacterota; class Campylobacteria; order Campylobacterales; family Nautiliaceae; genus JALTBU01. Next base: position 6,681 of record JALVWY010000090.1, read on the forward strand.
CTCCCGTAATGCTGCCTATTAGACCGCTTATAATTATTAAAAACAGATTCATATCGCCTTTATAAGCCAAATATCCGGCAGGAATCATTATTACTTCGCTAGGAAACGGGAAAAAACTGCTCTCAAGAAACATTAGTAAAAAAATACCTACATATCCCCACTGCCCTATTGTATCTACTAAAAAATGAACTATACTTTCCATAAATTCCTCCAAAAATCAATAAATATTTTTTTAAAATCTTTAAATGCCAGTAACATAGCCTCTTTAAATTTTTTTAGTTTTAGCTTAAATTTTAAGAAAATAGGATTTTGTTCTATTTTCTCATATAGAAAAACTCCAAATTGTATTATTTTATATTTAAGAAGCCTATCTTTGTTTCTTTTGAATATATCAATACTTGGAATATAAATAACTATTTTTAGAATATAAAAAAATATTCCCGGTATCAAAAGACCTTTAGCAAGTAAAAAAAGTCCGAAAGTTGATGAAATTTCAGCCAATAATACTATAAAAATAAAAGAAAAAAGTAAAATAAAATCATTGCTCTTTTGAATATAGAGCATAATTTTTTCATATAAATCAAAACTTTTTATAAAAGCAAGCAGTTTTTTTGCACTTTTTATTACTATTTCTTCAAATAGAAAATAGAAAAAGAAAAACAGATATTCTAAAAATTTTTTAATTTGTTTTATTTTCAATCCTTAAAATTTTATTCCAGATGTTTATAATAAAATTATTTAATTTTTGAAGAGGATTTTTTAATAAAACAATAATTATAACAGCTATAATGCTAACTGTAATTGAACCCAAAATATCAAACGGCCAGTGAACTCCCACATAAATTCTTGCAATTCCGCACCATAAAGCCAAAATAGTTAAAACAATTCCCAAAATTCTTGTGGATTTAAATGTTAAAAGCATCAAGGCAATACTCATAGTAAATGTTGTATGATTTGATGGAAAAGAGCTACTTGCTTTATGCTGTATAAGCATAGTTCCTAAATGCTCCATAAAAGGACGGGGATGAAAATAGATATGTCTTATAATATCATTGATGATAATTCCTAAAATTGAAGCATATCCTGCAAAAAGAGTCTCGTTTTTTCTTTTACTAAACCAGAGATAAAAAAGTGCCAGTATAAAAATATAAGGGATTGATTTTGCCGCTGATATCATTATTAAATCCAAAATGTGATTTTTACCGGCAAATGAGTTGATAAATAAAAAAATTTCTTTGTTCAAAATAGTCCTTTTTTTTATGTAATTTTAACAATTAAAATGAAAAAATTATGAAATCAAACATTATAACCTAATTTTCTTGCTGTATTTTTGATATTTTCAAGTCTTTTTTCAACAGGTGGATGTGACGCAAACACTTCTCCTAAAAATCCGACAATTCCAAAGGCTTTCATATCCTGTGGAAGTGCTACTTTGTCTTTTGGAATTTGTCCAAGTTTTGCCAGAGCATAATATATTCCCTCAGGTCCGTCTATTTCAACAGCGCCGCTGTCGGCTTTATATTCTCTGTATCTGCTAAACCACATAGCAAGCATAGTGGCAAAAACAGACAACACCATTTCAAGAGCAAAAGAGATAGCCATATAAGCAAACGGATTTGACTCTCCTTCATCGTCTTTTGGGGCAATAATATTTGCTATTATTCTTGAAATAAAAAATACAAGTGCGTTTAAAACACCCTGAACCAGCGTCATTGTAATCATATCGCCGTGTTTTATGTGATTGATTTCATGAGCTAATACACCCTCAATTTCTTTTGTATCCATCATATCAAATAGACTAGTAGAAACGGCTACAAGAGCATTGCTTTTACTAGGTCCTGTTGCAAATGCATTTGGAGGTCCGTCAAACACCCCGACTTCCGGCATAGGAATACCTGCTTTTTTTGCAAGTTTTGCCACTGTATTTACAAGCCAACTTTCAGCTTCATTTGATGGAGTTTGAATTACTCTGACCCCCATTGATTTTTTAGCCATCCATTTTGATAGTAAAAGAGAAATAAAACTTCCGCTAAATCCTATAATAACCGCAATAATTGCAAGCCCTGTAACGCTGCTAGTGTCAATTCTCACTCCAAAAATAAGCTCTATTAAAAAAAGCGATAAATAAATAGAAGCCATTACAGCCAAATTCATTAAAATAAGCATTAAAATTGCCATTTTTTTTCTCCGTTTTTTTTAGTGTAATTATATCAGCTTTTTTTAATTTCAGATGAATTTTTAATCATCAGATAATAAATTGTAATAACCGGTAAAGTAACATTTAAAGCAGTTACTATTATCATTAATATTCCGATATTTGAATAATCCATAGGCACAATTACTTTTCCGTTTTGAATAACCTCTCTTGAAACAGGAAACATTTCATTAAGATATTTCGTAAGAAGTCCGCCTGCCGTTAAAGCCAAGTTCATTAAACTTGCCATTAACGCAAACCAGGTTGCCCTTTTGCCTTCAGGCGCATAAATTGCTATAAGTGTTAATAAAGGTATCATACTAAGCTGGGCAAAAGGAGATTCTACCGCCGTATCAATGAGTGCTACTGTTTTTGGAGAAAATCCAAGGCTTTGCGGAATATTATAATAAAGCCCAATAATTGGTAAAAACAAAATTGTGGTTACAATCGTCAGCCACAAAAGTGTCCAGTGAGCCGGTTTTTTGGCTATAAAATCACTAAAAAGCCACATTCCTAAAATAGATAAAATAGCCCCTATTTGAGAAAGTGTCCCAAAAAACGCCTTATCAAAATGTAAAACATCAATTTCCCACCAGCTAAGCCCGGGTCCTACACTTGGCATAGCACGGTATACAAAAATAACAATAGCCGTTTTTATAATAAAGCTTTTTATTTTTCCGTCTATATCTTTTAAAACAAGTCCTAACATATAAACAATAACGCTAAGACTTACAATAAAGACTATCTCCTGAGAATATTTAAAAATAAAAGCGGCAATTTTATTATTCCAATGCTGATACTGTCCATATCCCATTAAAACTACAAAAACGGCAAATGCAAGACCTCCACATAAAATTTTGCAGTTTATCGGACTTGGCTTTGCCACATCAAGTTTGACTATA
>JALVWY010000091.1 GCA_027023105.1 Campylobacterales bacterium
AAAATAATTTCATTAGGTAGTTTTTCTGCAATAGCTTTTGCTTTAATTATTGCATTTTCTTTAAAAGTTTTACCGTTTTCTTCTATTTCAAAAGGTTTAATAATCTCACTGTAAGGAATAATTTCAAAATTACTAAAAATATTTTTAATTTCTTTTATTTTTCCTTTATTACCGCTTGCCACTATTATTCTCATTTTTACCCTTTTTATCTATTTTTAAACATCCGGCTTAGGTGGTGAAAAATAATCCCCCTGAAAATAATCTACACCCATTTCTTTTAATTTTTCAAAAATCTCTTTATTTTCTATAAATTCCGCCACTGTTTTTATGTTCATCTCTTTTGCAAAAAGAATAATCGTTTTTACAATAATTTCACTGTTTTTATCTGTCAAAATATTTTTAATTAAACTTCCGTCAATTTTTACTACATCAGGATTTAATTTGATTAAATAGTCAAAATTAGAATAACCGCTTCCAAAATCATCGATATAAAGAGTCACATTCTCATTTTTAATTTTTGACAAAAATTCTTTTACTAAATCACTTCCTCTGACATCTTCACTTTCCACTATTTCTATACTAAGTAAAGATTTATCATTGAGCTCGAATATCTTTTCAAAAATAAATTTTCTTATTTCTTCATCATCTATATCTTCTAGTGTCAAATTTACCGAAATTGAAACATTTTCATTTTTAATTTTTTCAACCACTTTAGTTACTACTCTTTTTGTAATTTCAAGATAAAGTCTTGATTTTTTAGCAACTTCCAAAAAGAAAAACGGGCTTATTTCTTTACCTTTTTCATCTATTAACCTAACTAATCCTTCATATTTAACAATATTTTCATTTCTATCAACTATAGGCTGATAAAAAAGAACTATTTTATCATTTTGCAAAGCCCATTGAAGTTTTCTAAGCCATTTTAAATGTTCTTCATATTTATTTAAATCATCGGCTTCTTTTGCAAAGAAAATATCTTTTTTATACTCTTTTGCCATATCAAGTGCAACATCCGCTCTTAAATAATCTTTTCCATCAAAACTAACCCCGGTTCTTAATCTGATTGTAATTTCATTACCTTTAACATCATAACTTTCTTCTAATCTTTTCAAAATTTTTATTATTTTTTCTTTAAGTTGATTTTTATCTTTCTCATAAAACAAAAGGGCAAATTCATCAATATCTAAATGAAAAAGTTTAAAATTAAATTCTTTTTTTAATTTTTGTAATCTTTTTGCAACTTCTTTTATAAGTTCATCCCCTATTTTAGGACCAAAAAAGAAATTGATTTCTTTGAATTTATCAATATTAATCAATACTATTACTCTTTTTTTATTTTTTATTGTTTCTAAAAATTTATTTCTATTAGGAAGATTGGTTAAAGAATTATAATTAAGCTTATAATAAACCGTTCCTTCATATTTTTTGATTTTAAAAAATGTTTTATTTATCTGCCTTTTCAAATTATTAAATTCAATAAATTTCATTTTATCTTTCATAATAGGATAACGACCGTTTTTTGTATGTTTGAAATGATTTAAAATTTTTTCTATCTCTTTTATTATGTTTTGATGTATTCTAAAGAAAATAAAAAGTCCTATTAGAAAAAACACCCATCCTATAAAAATAATAACTGCAAATATTTTTTGTGCATCACTTAAAACTTTTTCATATGGGAAAACAACAGATATAATACCTCTGACATCTCCTATTTTATAATTAAAAGCCCTATTTCCGTAAATTTGAACTATTTTTTTATAAATAGGAGCGGAAACATCTTTGTAAGGAACTCCGTGACATCTAAGACAGGATTTTTCAATAACAAGTTTTCTGGCATAAAAAACATGCTTTTGATTAAAATATTTATCTGAGCTAAATACTTTATAATATTCCTTTTTATTTTTATGGGTTTTAAAATATTCAATGGCTTTTAATTCAAAAGGTTTTGGTCTGTCCATAGGATTTCTATATCTGTCGGAAACCTGTTTAACATAAAATTTATTTCTTCTTAAATTTTTGGCAACCTGGTCTGTAACATAAGCCGGAGTGAGGGCAAAAGGTGAAAGATGTGGATTAATTATTTTTACATCGGAAGAAAAATCCGATAAATAATGTCTGTAATAAATTATTGTCGTTGCAATGCTTCTTGCCTGGGACACCTTTTCTCTTACGACTACTCTTGTAATAACTTCATACAGTAAAAACAGAAC
>JALVWY010000092.1 GCA_027023105.1 Campylobacterales bacterium
AGAACTTGAAGCAAAAACAGCTATGCTTCAAGAAGAATTTAAAACAAAAGTGAAAAGAAATGACCCTTGTCCTTGCGGAAGCGGTAAAAAATATAAAAACTGCTGTGGTAAAAGTCCTAAGTTTTAATAAGAGTTTTTTAACTCTTAAATCTTTCTAAAGGTTAAGTTTGAATAAAAAATTTGTTAATTTTATAATAAAAAAATATCTTCGTTTTGATAAAAAACACCCCTTTATTTATATTAGTTTTATTTTGGCTTTTTTGGGAATTATGACAGGTGTGGCTACACTTATAATTGCTATGGGTATAATGAACGGAATGGACAAGGAGTTTGAAAAAAAATTAAAAGTTATGAATTATCCGATAACCGTTTATTCTTCTTTGGTTAATGTTGATAATGAAACTTTAAAACTTCTAAAAAAGAATTTTCCTGATTTTAAATATTCTCCATATATTGAAACAAGTGCGGTTATACAAAAAAACGGGTTAAACGGAATAATGCTTTATGGGGTTAATTTCAAAAAAGAAGCAAAAATCAATTATATTTTTGCAAAATCGATAAAAGATATTAAAAAACCGGGACTTTTTGATATTGTTGTAGGTAAAACTCTTTTTGGGGATATGGGAGCTTATAAAGGTGAAAAAGTTGTAATGATTTTTTCAAAACTTACGCCTCTTGGGTTTGGAATTACGCCTTTGCTTAAAAAAGTAAAAATAGTCTCTTATTTTAAAAGCGGACTTGTGGCTTATGATAAGGGAATCGGATATATGAATATTGAAGGGCTAAAAAGAATCTTAAATCAAAATTATTACAGCGGTATTCATATTTGGACACCAAATCCATTTAAAGATATTAAAAAAATTCAAAAAATTTTACCTCCTGGAATCGGGATTGTCGGATGGTGGCAGCAAAACGGAAACTTTTTTGCAGCTCTTAGAATGGAAAAAAGGGCTCTTTTTTTAGTTTTAATGCTTATTATTATTGTTGCAGCTTTAAATATTATAAGCTCGCTTTTGATGATGATTATGAGTAAAAGAAAAGAGATAGCTTTGATGCTAAGTTTAGGTGCTAGCAAAAAAGAGATAAAATCAATTTTTTTAAGACTTGGAATGCTTATTGGCATAGGGGCTATTTTTACAGGTTCCCTGGTCGGGCTTTTTGGAATATGGCTTTTAAAAAACTTTGATATCATAAAACTTCCGGCAGATGTTTACGGTGTTAGCCGACTTCCTGTTGATTTAAGTTCGGTAGATTTTATTTTAATTAATATAGGAGCTTTTGTAATAGTGCTCTTTTCTAGTATTTATCCGGCAATAAAAGCGGCAAATACGGATGTTTTAGAAACGCTTAGATATGAATAAAAAAATTGATATAATTACAAAAAATCATAAAAAAGGAAAAATATGCAAGGTGCAATGACCGCTTTAGTTACTCCGTTTAAAAACGGAAAAATAGATGAAGAAACCTATGCAAAACTGATTAAAAGACAAATAGATAACAATATTGACTGGGTTGTGCCTGTCGGAACGACGGGAGAGAGCGCAACTTTGACTCACGATGAACATAAAAAGTGTATTGAAATTGCAGTTGAAGTGTGTAAAGGAAGCAATACAAAAGTTTTAGCGGGAGCCGGGAGTAATTCTACACACGAAGCTCAGGATTTGGCTAAATTTGCCGAGAAGTGCGGAGCCGATGCAATTTTGAGTGTATCTCCATATTACAATAAACCTACTCAAAAAGGGCTTTACGAGCATTTCAAAGCAATAGCAAATTCTATTAGCATTCCTGTGGTTATTTATAATGTGCCGGGTAGAACATGCAGCAATATTGAAGTTAATACGGCAGTTAAATTATTTGAAGATATTGAAAATATTGTCGCAATTAAAGAAGCAACCGGGAAAATAGAAAATGTAGTGGCTTTATGTGCTAAAAGCTCTATAAGTGTTTTAAGCGGGGATGACGCTATTAATTATCCGGTAATAGCAAGTGGCGGAAAAGGTGTTATTTCAGTAACTTCAAATCTTTTACCAAAAGAAATGGCGAAAATGGTTCATAAAGCATTAAAAGGAGAATTTTTAAAAGCAAAAGAGATAAACGAGGAGCTTTATGATATTAATAAAGTTTTATTTATAGAAAGTAATCCTATTCCTATAAAATATGCTATGTATGAAGCGGGGCTTTTTCCGAGTCTTGAATACAGACTTCCGTTAGTAGAGCCAAGTGAAGAGAGTAAAAGAAAAATAAAAGAAGTAATGAAAAAATATTTATAAGGAGCAAAATTGAAAAATAAAACATTAGTAATAAGCGGTGCGACAAGAGGAATAGGAAAAGCAATAGCTGAGCGTTTTGCAAAAGAGGGTATAAATATTGCTTTTACTTATAATTCAAATGAAGAAGTGGCAAACAATCTTGCAAAAGAATGGAGTGAAAAATTCGGTATTAGGGCAAAAGCGTATAAATTAAATATTCTTGAGCCTGAAACATATAAAGATTTATTCAAAGAAATAGACAAAGATTTTGACAGAGTGGATTTTTTTATTTCAAATGCAATTATAAGCGGAAGAGCGGTTGTAGGCGGATTTGGTCCGTTTATGAGACTTAAACCAAAAGGACTTTGCAATATTTATACGGCAACTGTAAGTGCTTTTGTAGTAGGTGCACAAGAAGCTGCAAAAAGAATGGAAAAAATAGGCGGGGGAGTTATAATTTCTCTTAGCTCAACAGGAAATCTTGTTTATACTCCAAATTATGCAGGGCACGGGACAAATAAAGCTGCAGTTGAAACAATGGTTAAATATGCTGCCTGTGAGCTTGGAAATAAAGGAATCAGAGTAAATGCAATAAGCGGCGGACCTATTGATACAGATGCTTTAAAAGCATTTCCAAATTATGAAGCAGTAAAAGCGGAAGTTGAAAAAATAAGTCCTTTAAACAGAATGGGAGAACCTAAAGATTTAGCGGGAATTGCATATTTTTTATGCACAAAAGAAGCTAGCTGGATAACAGGGCAGACTTTTATAGTTGACGGCGGGACTACATTTGGATGTAAGGAATAATTTTGTTTATCTCTCCCGAGGCTATAAGATTAAATAATTATTTGAAGTGGCAAAAGAGACTGAAAAATGTTCCTAATATTTTGGCAAGTATAAGAATTTTGCTTGCTTTTTTGATGTATCTTTTTTTGGTAAACAGAAATATTTTTCATATTCATCCTTCCTGGCTTGATTATTTTGCAGCTTTGATTTTTGTAATAGCTTCTATTACAGATTTTTTTGACGGATTTATAGCCAGAAATTTTAATGCCGTAAGTAAGCTTGGAGAAATTCTTGACCCTTTAGCGGATAAAATGTTGGTTCTTGGTGCCTTTTTAGGCTTACTTTTTTTACATAGGGCAAATGCGTGGGCTGTTTATTTGATTTTGGTTAGAGAATTTTTTATTACAGGTCTTAGAGTGGCAATGGCGGCTGAGGGGCTTAGTGTCAAAGCTTCATTTGCCGGAAAAGTTAAAACGGTGTCTCAAATGGGGGCTATCGGATTTTTGCTTATGAACTGGCCTTGTGGAGAGTGTCTTTTATGGATTGCCGTTTTCTTAACGATATACAGCGGACTTGATTATCTAAAAGTTTATATTAAGACTCATAATGGGTAAAAAAGAGGCTCTTCAAAAACAAATAGACCAATTAAACAGAAAATTAAAGTTTTATTATTCAATTATATTTGCCATCATCAGTGCTATTGTATGGAGTATTTATGCTATAATGGAAAGAAAAACAGATAATAAAATTATTGTTTTATCTTTTTCCGGATTAATCATAACTGTTTTAGTAGCTGTTATAATTAGAAATTTAGAGAAAAAGCAAAATGAATTAATTAAAAAATTAGAAAAGGTATAAAAATGGAAATTTATGGATTAATTTTATTAATTTCAGTAATTGCAGTATTATTTTATATATTTTTACCTGATTTACAACATAAAAGTAAATAATGCTTAGTGCTATTATAATTTTATCTTTTTTAATTTTTTTTCACGAATTAGGGCATTTTTTAATGGCAAAACTTGTCGGTGTGAAAGTAGAAGTTTTTTCTATAGGATTTGGAAAAAAGCTTATATGCAAAAATTTTAGAGGAACAAACTGGTGTATAAGTGCTGTGCCCCTTGGTGGATATGTGCAAATGAAAGGTCAGGATGATTCAGACCCTCTTGCTAAATCAAATGACCCAGATTCTTATAATGTAAAATCTCCCTGGCAAAAAATTTTGATTTTACTAGGAGGACCTGGATTTAACTTTTTACTTGCTATTATTATCTATTTTGGTATAGCCCTTAGCGGTTGGCAAAAATTAGCCCCCGTGGTTGGTAAAACAATTCCTGATACCCCGGCTTTTAAAGTATTAAAACCGGGCGATAAAATTATAGAAATAAACGGAATCAAAATAAAAAGTTGGGATGATATTCCGAAAATAGAAAAAAATTTCAATATTTTTAATGTTATGGTTTTAAGAGACGGGAAAATAGTTGATGTAACAATTAAACCAAAAATCATTACGGCAAAAAATATTTTTTCAGAGAAAGTAAAAAGAAAAATTATAGGAATTATTCCAAGCGGTAAAATGATAAAAGTAAGATACTCTTTATTTGAGGCAATACCTGTTGCTTTTGATAATTTCAAAAATGCATCTATGTTGATTGTAAAAGGACTTGAAAAACTCGTTAGCGGTTCTATCGGGCTTAAAACAATAAGCGGACCTATAGGAATTGTTGATGTTACGGCAAAAGTTGCAAATTACGGGATGCAGCCGCTTTTGCTTTTAATGGCTTTACTTAGTGTGAATCTCGGGATTCTTAATTTGCTTCCTATTCCGGCACTTGATGGGGGACATATAATGTTTAATTTATATGAAGCCATTTTTAAAAGAGAACTTAATGAATCTGTTATGGTAAAACTTACTATTGCGGGCTGGGTATTTTTAGGCGGGCTTATGTTGCTTGGAATTTATAACGATATAACAAGACTTGTTGGAGGATAAGATGACTTTAGATGAATTAATACAAAAAGTAGAGACTGCAAGGCTTAAAAGAAGCGAGCATTTGATTGTTCAAATTGTAGCGGTTACAAAATATACAGAGGATATTGAACCTCTAAAACGCCTTTATAATGACGGTCAAAGAGCATTTGGAGAAAACAGGGTTCAGGTTATGGAAGAAAAAGTTAATGCCTTAAAAGATTATCCGATAGAGTGGCATTTTATAGGAAATCTTCAAAAAAATAAAATAAATAAACTTTTAAGTCTGAATCCTTTTTTAATTCAATCAATTAATTCTTATGAGTTGGCGGAAGCTATAAACAAAAGAGCCAAAAAACCTGTAAGATGTCTGCTTGAAATAAATTCTGCAAAGGAAGAGACTAAACACGGAATACAACCAGAAATTGCCGTTGAAACATATCTTAAAATAAAAGAAAACCTAAAAAATATAAATCTTCAGGGTGTAATGACAATAGGGGCTCACAGTGATGATGAAGAGGAAATTAGAGAGAGTTTTAGATTGACTTATGAAATTTTTGATAAATTAAAGTCATACGGGGCTAAAATATGCTCTATGGGAATGAGCTCTGATTTTGAAATAGCAATAGAGGAAGGTAGCAATATGATAAGAGTCGGAAGCGCTTTATTGAGCTCTTATTTATAAAGTAGATAAATGGAATACAGATATATAGGAAAAAGCGGGCTTAGAGTTAGTGTAATTTGTCTTGGGACAATGACATTTGGCTCAACAACTGATAAAAAAGAGGCTTTTAGGATACTTGACGCCGCATATGATAACGGTGTTAATTTTATTGATACGGCTGAGCTTTATCCGGTGCCACCCGAAGCAAAATATGCAGGGGTTACAGAGGAAATAATAGGAGAGTGGCTAAAAAGTAAACCAAGAGAGAGTATTATTTTAGCTACAAAAGTAGCAGGAGCTGCTAGCGGGTGGTATATTCCGCCTATCAGATATGGGCTAACTGCAATGGACAGATTTCACATAAAAAGGGCTATAGAAGGCTCATTAAAAAGACTTAAAACAGACTATATTGACCTTTATCAACAGCATTGGCCAGATACCATTGTGCCTGTTGAAGAGACAATGAGAGCTTTTGATGATTTAGTGCGTGAAGGAAAAGTCAGATATATAGGAACTTCAAACGACAGTGCATATGGGCTTACAAAAGCGAATACGGTGGCTAAATATGAAAATTTGGCAAGATTTGAATCTATTCAAAATAATTTTAGTATTCTTAATCCAAGATTTTTTGATGAGCTTGAATATGTCTGTAAAAAAGAACAAATTTCTCTTCTTCCATACTCTCCAATAGCCGGAGGAATTTTAAGCGGAAAATATAATACTTCAAATCCTACTAATGATGCCAGATTTATATTTTATATGAATTATCCAAATAAAAGAGTAAGAAATCACGCAAAAAGATTTTATAACGAAAAAACCATAAAAGCTACCTCTGAATTTTTGGAAATTGCAAAAAAATATAATATTCATCCTGTAACACTAGCAGTTGCGTATTCAAAACATTTTGATTTTGTAGCTTCTACGATTATAGGTGCTAGAAAACTAGAACAGTTAAAACCGTCTCTTGATGCCGTGCAAATTAAACTAACTAGAGAAATACTAAAAGATATAAAAAAACTTCAAGATGAAATTCTTTATCCTATGGGATAGGGGAAATTAAAGATAAATTTTTTCCCTCATTTCTACTATATGAACAGGTTTATTAAGCTTTTCTTCTGTTACTTTTTTAAGGACTAATTGTTTATCATATTCTCCGTGTATTAAGAAAATTCTATTTAATTCTTTAAACTCATTCATCCATTCAAGAAGTTCGTTTTGTCCTGCATGCGCTGAAAATCCGTTTATTGTATAAATTTTAGCTTTAACAGCCATTTCTTCATGGTAAATTCTTACATATCTGGCACCGTCTATTATTTTTCTGCCAAGTGTTCCTTCTGCCTGATATCCTACAAAAAGAATACTGTTTTTATGATTCCAGATATTGTGTTTAAAGTGGTGTAAAATTCTACCGCCGTTACACATTCCGCTACCTGCAATAATTACGGCACCTCTTGTGATGGAATTTATTTTCTTTGATTCTTCTACATCTTTTACAAGTCTTAACTGAGGAAATTCAAAAGGGTGGTTTTTGTATTTTTGGCAGTTTTTTCTTAGGAAATGGTCCCATTTTTTATAAACATTAGTGACTTTTGTAGCCATTGGAGAATCAAGAAATACTTTTGCGTCTTTTGGAAGAGATTTTTCTTCACTCATCTCTTTTAAAATACATAAAAGCTGTTGGGCTCTTTCTATTGCAAATGAAGGTATAACAACATTTCCTCCGTTAATAAGTGTATCCACAATTACTTTTTTAAACTCTTTTTTACTATCTTCAAAGCTTTTGTGGTTTCTGTCTCCGTAAGTTGATTCTATAAAAAGAGCATCTGTATAGGTTGGTTTTTTAACTTCAGGTAAAATGTTATTGTCTTTATTTCCCAAATCTCCGCTAAATACCACTCTTTTTGTAATTCCAAACTCTTTATAATCAATTTCCACAAAAGCACTTCCTAGAATATGTCCGGCATCTTTAAAAGTGGCTTTTATGTCTTTTGTTATTTTAACAGGTTTTTTATATTCAATGAAATTTTTTTTCATTTTTTTAAACATTGCTTTTACATCGTCTTTTGTATAAAGCGGTTTTTTTATAAGTTTTTCTTTTCCGACCCTTTGAGCTTTTTTATATTTTGTCTCATACTCTTCTTCTTGAAGTTTTCCGCTGTCCATTAAAACAATTTTTGCTATGTCAAATGTAATAGGGTGGGCGTAAATTTTCCCTTTAAAGCCTAATTTATAAAGTAAAGGAAGTCTTCCGACATGGTCAAGATGTCCGTGTGTTAGTATAACGGCATCTATTTTTTTTGCATCAAACTCAAAAGGTTCGTCGTTCATATACTCATTTTTACCTTGAAACATCCCGCAGTCTATTAATATTTTGCTTTTTTCTGTAACAAGAAGGTGAGCCGAGCCGGTAACGACTTTTGCTGCTCCGTGGCTTTGTTCGTAAGTTTGTTTTTTATCAGCCATTTTTTTTCTCCATTTCTGCTATGTCTTTTATAATTTTTAGGACACTGTCAGGATTTAAACTCATACTTTCAATTCCGATTTTAACCAAAAATTATGCAAATTCAGGATAATCGCTTGGCGCCTGACCGCAAAGACCGTTGTATTTGCCGTTTCTTTTAGCTCCTTCAATAGCCATTTTTACCATTGTTTTAACACCTTCGTCTCTTTCGTCATAATCAAATGCTACTATTTGAGAATCTCTGTCTACTCCAAGAGTAAGTTGTGTTAAATCGTTTGTTCCGATACTGATTCCGTCATAAATTTCAAGGAATTTGTCTATTTGAATAACATTGTTCGGAATTTCGCACATTACATAAGTTGTAACATCAAGTCCGAATTCTTTCATAGTTTCTTTAACTCTTTTTCCTTCATCAACTCTTCTACAAAAAGGAATCATTAAAACTATGTTATCAAATCCCATTTCTTCAATAGCTCTTTTCATTGCTAAACATTCAAGTTCAAATCCTTCTTTATAGTTTGGATGAGAATATCTGGCAGCTCCTCTAAATCCAATCATCGGATTATCTTCAATAGGCTCGAAATGTCTTCCTCCAAGTAAATTTGCATATTCGTTTGATTTAAAATCACTCATTCTGACGATACATTTTTTAGGATAAACACTGGCTGCAATAGTCGCAACACCTTCGCTTAAAGTTTTTACAAAGAAGTCTTTTGCGTCTCCGTTAAATGGGAAAGCCAGTTCATCTATAAGTGCTTTTTCTGTTTCACTTAGCATTTCAGGATGTTTTATAGCCATAGGGTGTGCTTTTATGTAGTTGTTGATGATAAATTCCATTCTGGCAAGTCCGATTCCATCAACCGGAAGTTTTGCTAGTGAGAAAGCCAGTTCAGGATTACCTAAGTTCATCATAATTTTGGTTTTAGGTCTTGGTAATTTTGAAATATCCACATCTTCAACTTCATATTTCAAAATACCTTCATAAATTTTACCAATTTCACCCTCAGCACAGCTTACAGTTACTTCTTGTCCGTCTTTTAAGATTCTCATAGCGTCAGTTGCACCGACAACCGCCGGTTTTCCAAGCTCTCTACTAACTATGGCAGCGTGGCAGGTTCTACCGCCTGTTTCTGTAATAATGGCACTTGCTATTTTCATTACAGGTTCCCAGTCCGGGCTTGTGGTATGAGCTACTAAAACATCACCCTCGTTAAATTTATCGGCTTCTGCCATAGATTTAAGAACTGTAACTTTTCCGGCTCCTATTTTTTCACCTACCGCATTTCCTGTAAGAAGGACTTTTCCTTTTTCTGTTAGTCTGTATATTTCAAATTGTGTTTTAGTTTTTCAATTACATTATAAAAATGACTGCTTCCGTAATCACTTAAATCATCCCTATCAACGGAAGTAATTACGACATAGCTTAAATTAAGCTCGCTAACTGATTTTGCTATTTTTAGCGGTTCGTTTTTATCTAAATTATTTGGCTGTCCGCTATTTACTCCGCAAAATCTGCAGTTTCTGGTGCATATATTTCCCATAATCATAAATGTAGCCGTGCCTC
>JALVWY010000093.1 GCA_027023105.1 Campylobacterales bacterium
GCTTTTCATAAAACTCCTTTTCTTAAAACTTCAAGTGAAATTCACGAATATTTAATTAAAAATCATAATAATTTTTTTAATGATGCCGAAATTTTTGTCACGCTTGAGCCTTGTTCCCATATAGGAAAAACTCCTTCTTGTGCAAATTTGCTGTCACATCTTAAACCAAAAAAAGTGATTATCGGCTGGCTTGACCCGATTAGTTCCCATAGCGGCGGAGTTGAAATTTTAAAAAATGCCGGTATTGAAGTTGAAGTTTTAAATGATAAAAGGTGTTTTGATTTAATTGAGCCTTTTATAAAATGGAATAAAGAGAAATTTATATTTTTTAAATTAGCTCAAACGCTAAACGGAGCGGTTACAGGAGGATATATAAGCTCTGAATCTTCACTGGATTGGGTGCATAAAATAAGAGATAAAATTGATTTACTGGTAATTGGCGGAAATACGGTTAGAATAGATAGACCAATTCTTGATAGTAGAAGAATTAACGGCAAAAATCCTGATGTTTTAATTTATTCTAAAAATCAAAATTTTGATAAAACGATTCCTCTTTTTAATGTAGAGAATAGAAAAGTGATGATTAGCGATAATTTAGATATTATAAAAAATTATAATTTTATAATGATTGAGGGGGGAGAGAATCTATATAATGAATTAAAAGAAGTTGTTGATTGGAAAGTTTTTATAATCTCTCCTAAAATAAATAAGCTAGAAAATTTTAAATCACAAGATAATTTAGAAATTTTGCATATTGAAAAAAGAGATGATTTGATTTTGTGGGGGAAGTGATGACAATAAAAGAAGCAGTTTTAAAAACATTAAAAGATAATAAAAAGTGTATGAATCATAAAGAAGTTTGCGATTATATTATAAAAAATAATTTAGCGAAATTTGAAACAAAAACACCAGATGCGACTGTATCTGCGACATTAGGAGATTTTATTAGAAAAGATGATAATAGAGTAAAAAGAATTAAAAGTGATAATGGAAGTTATTTGTATTATCTTTCTAATTATGAAAATGAACTTAATTTTAAAAATGAAGAATCTTCTTTTAAAGACATAAAATATAAAGAAAGAGATTTGCACCCTTTATTTGTGACTTATTTAAAATCAATAAATATTATTTCTAAAACCATTTATCATGAAGAATCAAAAAGAAATTCTAATCAAAAATGGATACATCCTGATGTTGTAGGAGTAGAATTTATTAAATTAAAATCAAAAATAGGTAGTAAATTTTTAAAAACTATTGATAAAAATAAATTTTTTAATTTATATTCTTTTGAACTTAAAAAAGAAATAAAAACAGATTATGAATTAAAAGAAGCATATTTTCAAGCTGTAAGTAACTCTAGTTGGGCTAATTATGCTTTTTTGGTTTCTTTTGAACTAAATGATAATCTTTTGGATGAATTACAACGCTTAAATCAATCTTTTGGGATAGGTTTTATTTTATTAAAAGCAAATCCATATGAGAGTAAACTTTTGTTTAATGCTAAATATAGGGAATTGGATTTTAAAACTATTGATAGACTTTGCGATGAAAATAAAGGTTTTAGAGAATTTATAGAATTGATTGATAAATATTTGGATGCAGAAGATAAATATTTAAATGGAGTTAAAAAAGAATTTGAAGAAAAATGTGATAATATTTTAAATAATGAAGATTATATATTTTATTGTAAAGATAAAAACATTCCGTTAGAGGAATAATCAGGAAAACTTAATGGACATAAAAATATACGACAAACTGGCAAAAAAATATGATTTGGCTACAAAAATAGTGAGTTTTGGAATAGAAGAGGTTTGGAGAAAAATTTTTATAAAAAACATTAAAAAACATATAAAAAACGGAAGTTTAATTGACTTGGCATCTGCTACCGGGGAAATGGCAAAGGGATTAAATTTTGATAAAGCATATTTGATTGAGCCAAGTCGGGCTATGAATTTAATTGCAACTGAGAAGTTAAAAAATAAAAGTGAAAAGTGCGAAATAGAAGAGTTATCAAGTTCTAAGTTTCAAGTTCCGAGTTGGAGAATTAAATGTGGTAAAAAAGAGATAATTATTATTCAAGATACGGCTGAGAATTTTAATATTGATGAAAAGGCTGATTTGATAACGGCTTTTATGGCTTTTAGAAATTTTGACGATATAAAAAAAGCCAGCCGAAATATAGACAAACATCTAAAAAACGGGGGATATTTGGCTGTTGTTGAAATGGTGAAGAGTGATTCTTTTTTGGCAAAACTAATTCTTTGGTATATGAATAATATTGTGCCTTTAATTGCCGGAGTGTTGGTCGGAATGAAACAGGAATATAAATTGCTTGGTAAAAGTATTGATTCTTTAAGCCAAGAGGATATTATAAAAAATTTTAAGGATTATGAAATAATTACAAAAAAGAAATTGCTTTTTCCAATAGCTTCAATGGTAATAATGAGGAAAAATGACACAAAAGATTCTTGATATAAAGATAAATGAGAATATAGAAGTCGTTGTTGATTCAAGATTTAGAATAAAAGGTTTTATTCAGTTTATAAGACTTTCTTTTAACAAACTTGAGATAAAAGACAATTATTACAAAATCTATTTTGATGAAGAAAATATCAAAAACCATAGGCTTTTGATAAATTCCATTGCAAATTTATACAAAAAACACAAAAACGATGAAAATATGTATAAAAAGCTTCTTTTGAATTTCAAAAAAGATATAGTTATTCAAATCAAAAAACATCAACTTTCGTTTGATGAAAATGCCGTTTATATTACAATTAATAAACTTTCAAGTAAAGAATTTGAAATATTGTTTGCTAATCCTAAAACAAGTGTTTTTAATTATATTAAAAGCCTTTTTTTGTTTGATTTGCTGGATTTGAGTGAAGATAGGCTGGTTGTCTCTTTTAATGAAAATTCTAAAAGAATTATAAACGGTCTGCTTAATAAACATTCCGTTATGGGGTATAAAACGGTTTTTAGGGCTGATAAAAACGAGTTTGACTATTCTAAGCAATTCAGTGTAGAAGGCTCACTTAAAGAGTATCTTACAAAAGTAAGAAATGCTTTGGAGATTTTTGGTGTTAGTGAAATATATGAATTTGATAAAATCAAAAAAGAGTATAGACGGTTAGCTAAAAAATATCATCCTGATTTACATAGAAATAAACCTAAACTCATCCAAAAAATTTATCAAAAAAAATTTTTAAGGGTCAAAGAATCTTATGAGCTTTTAGAAGAATATTATAAAACAAAGGTAAAAAATTGAAAGAAGAATTATTAAAAAATTATTATAAAGAAAAGAAATTTTTTATAAGACTGTTTTTTGCAATATTCTTTATTATTATTGCTTTTGGTATTTTTGCTTATAATATGATAGATAAAGAATATGATGAAAGTATCAATTCCAAGTTAAAATCCGCCGCTTTGAATACGGCTTTTATTTTAGGGGATAATTTTTTTAATAGGGCTATTAAAAAAGATGCTATTTCAAAAAATGAAGATATAAATAACACACTTAAACTTAATAAGCTTGTAAAAAACGAAGGAGTCAGATATATCTATTCTATGATAGAAAAAAATGACAAAATTTATTTTACATCATCTTCTTCTTTGCCTGGAGAAAAGTTGACAAGTTATTGGGTTTATTATCCGGAAGCTTCAAAAAAATTAAAAAATATTTTTAATATAAATCATCCGTTTTATGAAGTTTCTACTGATAGATGGGGAACTTTTAAAAGTATTTTAATACCTATGCAAACTAAACAAGGTGTTAGATATATTGTAGGGTCTGATATTCAAATTGACAGAATCATTACCGCAAAAGAAAATTTTATTAAGAGTATTTTTTTAGTTAATATAATAGTTATTTTGATAATGCTTTTTTTTGCATATAAAGTTAAGCAAATTTTAAAAAAAGAAAGAGAAAGCATTGAAAATATTCAATATAAATTAGAAGATGAAATAGATAAAAAAACAAAAGAATTACAAGAACTTAATAAAACTTTACAAAAAAGAGTAGAAGAAGAGGTTGCAAGAAATAGAGAAAAGGATAAAAAATTGATTGTTTCTTCAAGATTATCACAAATGGGGGAAGCTATTTATATGATAACTCATCAATGGCAGCAGCCTTTGAGTACTATTTTATTAACAGTTGGTTATCTTGAGCTATTAAAAACTTCAAATAAATTGACTTTAGAAGAGATAGAACAATGTATTGTTGAAGTAAATGAAAGAGTTGAATATTTAGCAGATACAATGAATGATTTTAAAATCTTTTTTAAAAAAGATAAAGAAAAAGAAGAGATTAAAATTAACGATTTGGTAAAAAATGTTATATCTATTTTGGATGTTTTGTTAAAAAACAAATATATTGAATTAAAAATAGAATTAAATAGCAATGAAACAGTTAAAGTTTATAAAAATGAAATTATGCAGGTTTTAATGGATTTAATCAAAAATGCTATGGATGAAATTAGGAAAAAAAATATAAAAAACGGATTTATAAAAATAACTACAGAAAATAAAAAAATAACTATTAAAGATAATGCCGGAGGAATACCGGATGATATCAAAGATAAAATTTTTGAATTGTATTTTAGTACAAAAAAAGACGGCACAGGGCTTGGATTATATATGAGTAAAATTATTATAGAAGAGCATCATAAAGGAAAGTTAAAAGTAGAAAATAGTGATAATGGGGCTAAATTTATTATAGATTTTACATCCACTCAATAAGCTTTTCAACTTCTTTTACTTCAAATGTTTTTAAATATTCTAGTGTAGGTTTATTCGGTGCTACTGCTTTTTTAAATCCTAAATTTGCAGCTTCTTTTAATCTTATGTCAATTCCGGGAATTTCTCTTATATCTCCTACAAGGCTGACTTCTCCTATAAATACGCTTTCTTTGCTTATAGGCCTGTTTCTAAAAGAGCTTACAATAGCGGCAATAATAGCCAAATCCGCTGCTGTTTCGTTGATTTTTATTCCGCCTGTAACATTTATGAAAACATCATATTGATTAAAAGGCAAATCAAGTTTTTTTTCAAGTAATGCCAAAATCATATTAAGTCTTGGCAAATCAAATCCCGTAGCGCTTCTTTTAGGCACTCCGTAACTTTCACTGACCAGTGCCTGAACCTCTAGCACAATAGGTCTTGTCCCTTCTAAAAGAACAGTTATTGCGCTTCCGGGGAGTGCTTTTTTGGAAAAAAACGAGCGGTTTTTTGCACTTTCCAGCCCCTTTTGTGTCATTTCAAAAATGCCTATTTCACTTGTTGAGCCAAATCGGTTTTTAAAAGCCCTTAAGATTCTAAGCTCTTTGCTTGCATCTCCTTCAAAATAAAGCACTGTATCAACCATATGCTCAAGAACCCTAGGACCTGCTATGGAGCCTTCTTTTGTTATATGACCTATTATAAAAATAGGAATTTGAGATTCTTTTGCTTTTCTCATAAATTCAAAAGTGGCTTCTCTGACCTGGCTTACACTTCCGGGTGCCGAGGTGATGTTTTCGGAATAGATTGTCTGGATGGAATCAATAATAACCAAATCATAACCGTTTTTTATCTCTTCGAGTATATTTTCAACCACAATTTCAGGCATAATAAAAAGATTTTTGTTTTTTATACCAAGTCTTTCGGCTCTTATTTTTATTTGCCCCGGGCTTTCTTCCCCTGCTACATAAAGCACTTTTTTGTTTAAATTCCCGGCTAATTTTAGCATTAAAGTAGATTTTCCAACTCCCGGACTTCCGCCTATTAAAACAAGGCTTCCGGGGACAATGCCCCCTCCTAAAACCAAGTCAAGTTCTTTATCGTTGCTTGAAAATCTTGTTATTTCATCTTTTTGTATTTCATCAAATTTTAAAACTTTTGAAGGGGATTTTGAAGAAGAGGTAATTTTTTGTTCGCTAACCTCTATAAAACTTTCCCAGCTTCCGCAAGCCGGGCATTTACCCATCCATTTTGCACTTTTGTATCCGCATTCGGTGCATTCAAAAACACTTTTTTTCTTAGCCATGATTAACTTTTTGAAGAACTTGATTATATTGAATTATATGAAAAAAACCTGATTTTATAAATAAAAAAATAATTCTCCATATAATAATTGAAAAAACAAGTAAAAAGATATATAGCAAAATAATCCATTTGTGTTCGTTTAAATTAATTTCCGGGAAATCTTTAAATTTTATATATGTCAAATAAATAAACAAGGAAATAATAATTATAATTCCGAAATAAAAAATAATATTATTATTCACTGTAAAGACCCTCTAACATTCCTTCAATAAATTCATCTTTGTCAAATTCAACCAAATTTTCAGGTTTTTCACCCACTCCTACGAAATAAATAGGAAGTTTAAGCTCATTTACTATTGTAAAAAGACTTCCGCCTTTTGCCGTTCCGTCAAGTTTGGTAATGATTATTCCGTCAACCCCAACGCTTTCATTGAATATTTTTGCCTGATTTACCGCACTGCTTCCCTGAGTTCCGTCAATTATAAGCAAAATTTTGTGAGGGGCGTTTTCATAGGCTTTTTTTGCAACGGTTACTATTTTTTTTAGTTCGTTTTGTAAATTTATTTTGTTGTGAAGTCTTCCCGCCGTGTCAATGAGGGCAATATCTATACCTTTTGCTTTTGCACTGGCTATTGTGTCGTATGTTACGGCTGCTGGGTCGTGGTTTTGTTTTGTTTTTACTATAGGGATATCCAAAATTTCCGCCCATCGGCTCAGCTGTTCTATGGCGGCGGCTCTGAAGGTATCGGCTGCGCCTAAGATTACGCTTTTGCCTTCATTCTTAAATTTGAAAGCCAGTTTAGCAATAGTTGTTGTTTTACCCGCACCGTTTACACCTATAATCAACATCGCAAAAGGTTTATCGTTTATTTCTATTTTTGCATCAGGAACGGCAAAAATTTTATCAAGTTCTTTTTTCAGTTTTTCTTTTGTAACTTCTTTTGGAAGTTTGTCTATTATTTTTTCAACCAAATCATAATCAATATCCGCTTCAATTAATGCTTCTTCCAATAAATCTTTTGGTATTTTTTCTCTTTTTTCAATTCCGACTACGCTTTTAATCGCTTCTTTTGTTTTGTTTAAGCTTTTTTTAATAAATCCGAACATTTAAAATCCTTGTGTTTTTAACATTTCATAAGGCATAAAATTTTGATAAATTACCGTTTGATTTTTATCCAAAATTATAATTGACGGATAATAAATAATTTTAAAATAGTTTGCCAAAAATTTATTTTCCGTCTTATGAAATTTTATATTTAGTCTTTTTAATATTTTTTCTTCTTCTTTTGAATATAAAGAATTATTATCAAAAAGTAAAATCAATTTGTTTTTTGGATAAACAAGTTTTGAATTTACGAATGTGAGATTAAAATCCTTTTCTTTTATTATTAGCGTGTTGTTTTTATGCTTTGAAATGTTTGTTTCAATATTTTTTATTGTTTTATTTTTATTTGTTTGATTGTTTTTTGTGTTAGAATTATGCTCACATCCTGTAAATAAAAATATAATTGTAAAAATATAAAAAGTTATTCTCATATAAATCCTTTATATATGAAATTTTACCAAAAGGAATGAAATGAAAAAAGAATTTAGAAAAATTTGTAGAAAAATTAATAAATTTAACAGATTTTATTATTCAAAAGTTATTTCACAAGAACTTTACAAAGAGCTTAAAAAATATAAAAAAATTCTTGTTTTTATCCCGTTAGAAGGGGAAGTTGATATAAAACGGGTAATAAATCGTTTAAGAAGAGAAAAAAAGGAAATTTTTGTCCCGTTTATGCAAGATTTAAGCTTTAAAATGGTAAAATATTCTTTACCTTTAAAAAAGAAAAAATTCTCAATTCTTGAACCTCGTAACAAAAACAAAACACCGGTTAAAATTGATGCAGCCGTTGTGCCTATTGTGGGAATGGATTTAGACTTTAGGCGCGTGGGATTTGGCAAGGGAATGTATGACAGATTTTTTGCCAAATTAAAATATAAACCGAAAATTATTTTTGTTCAGTTAAAACCGTGTGTAAGTAAAAAAAAGGTAACGGATGAATATGATATTAAAGGTGATAAATTTATAAGTTTTAAAACAAGGAGCAAAGATGGAAATCGCAATATTAATTCTCGTTATTATTATATCCGCTCTAGGGGCGTTTTTGTTGGCCAAAAAATTAGATAAATCAAAATATGAAATTTATTTAACACAGGCTCAAGCAAAAGCAAAAGCTATTGAACACGAAGCGGAAAAGGTGTTAGAACAGGCAAAGTCAAAAGTAAAAGAGATGGAAATGGAAGCAAAGAATAATTATGAGCTTCAAAAAATTGAACTTCAAAAAGAGTATGAAAGTAAATTAAATGAAATCTTAAAAAAAGAGAATGAAATTGAGCTTATGATTCAAACTCAAAACAGAAGAGAAAAAGAATCTGAAATATTTTTAAAAGAGCTTGAAAAAGAAAAAGAGGCTCTTCAAAAACAAAAAATTCTTTATAATATGAAACTTCAGGAAATTCAAAAACTTCTTGAAAATGTCGCCGGTATGACAAAAGAAGAGGCAAAAGAGATGATTTTGACAAAAACAAAAGAAGTTTTAAGAGAGGATGTGGCACATCTTACAAGAAAAATTATTAAACAGGCAAGTAACGATGCTTATAAAAAAGCCAATTTCATTATAGCTCAGGCGACTACCCGTTATGCAGGTGATTTTGCAGGTGAAAGGCTTATTAATATTGTTGCTATCGGTGATGATGAAATGAAAGGAAGAATTATCGGAAGAGAAGGTAAAAATATTAAATCTCTTGAAATGATTACCGGATGTGATGTTATCATTGATGAAACCCCCGGAATTATCACAGTTAGCAGTTTTAATATCTATAGACGACAAATTGCCGTTGAAACAATTAAAAGACTTATTGAAGACGGAAGAATACATCCGGCAAGAATAGAAGAAGTTTATGAAAAAGTTCAAGCGGAATTTGAAGAAAATGTAAAAAAAGAGGGTGAAGATATTTTAGTAGATTTAGGTCTTGGAAGTGCGGGTATTCATCCCGAAATTGTAAAACTTATAGGAAGGCTTAAATATAGGGCGAGTTACGGTCAAAATGCCTTGGGACATTCGTTGGAAGTTGCCCATTTAGCAGGTATTATGTCAGCTGAAATGGGAGGTGATGAACTTTTGGCAAAAAGAGCCGGAATTTTACACGATATAGGAAAAGCTCTAACTCACGATTTCGGAGGAGACCATGTAACGCTTGGATATGATATCTGCAAAAGATACAATGAGCCAGAAGTTGTCCTAAATGCTATAAAAGCCCATCACGGATATGAAGAGCCAAAAAGTATCGAAGCCGCAGCAGTAACAACGGCAGACGCACTTAGCGCCGCAAGACCGGGGGCTAGAAGAGAAGTTTTAGAAGCATTTTTAAAAAGAGTAAAAGAACTTGAAGAAATTGCCACTTCTTTTGAAGGTGTTGTAAAAGCGTATGCCTTAAATGCAGGAAGAGAAATCAGAGTAATTGTGGAAGCGGATTTAATCAGTGATGATGAAGCCTGCCTTTTAAGTAAAGAAATTGCCGATGAAATTTCAAATAAAATGAATTTTCC
>JALVWY010000094.1 GCA_027023105.1 Campylobacterales bacterium
AACAAAGACCCGTTTGGTCTAAGAAGAGCGGCAAATCATATAATAAAAATTGCTATTGAAAACAATATCCCGCTTGATATTAAAAAAACTATTTACGACCTTAAAGATTTATATCAAAATTTAAATCCTGATGAAGTTATTGAATTTATTTTTGAAAGATTATATAAATTTTATATCGTCAATCCAAGCGTTATAAGAGCTGTTTTAGCCACAAAAGAGAGCAATTTAGTGCAAATTGATAAAAAAATAAAACTTATAAATGAAATTGTATCAAGCAGTGATTTTAAAGACCTCTCAGCAACTTTTAAAAGAGTTGCTAACATCGTAAAAGATTTTGACTTAAATTCAATTAAAATTGATGAAAATCTTTTTGAAAAAGAAGAAGAAAAAGAGCTTTACAATGAGTTCAAAAAAGTAAAAAATATTAAAGATTTAGAAAAAAAACTTGACTTTTTAATTTCTCTAAAACCTTTAATCGATAAATTTTTTGATAATGTTTTAGTAAATGTTGATGATGAAAAAATAAGGCACAACAGACGCTCATTAATAGCGGCAATTTATAAAGAGTTTTTAGATATTGCAGACATTAAAGAAATTACTCTTTAAGGATATAAAATGCAAATAACAATAAATGGAGAAAATAAAGAAATCAAAAAAAATACAACAATTAAAGAACTCTTAGATTCTCTTGGGGTTCTTGATAAAACAATGGCTGTTGCTGTTAATATGAAAATCGTTAAAAAAGATGACTGGGATAAATTTATTTTAAATGAAGGGGATAAAATAGAAGCTCTAAATTTTGTAGGAGGTGGTTAATCCAAAAGGATTAGTGACCACATCCGCAGTTGCCACTTCCGCAGTGTTCACCTGCAGCAGCTCCGCCAACAACACCTGTTAGTGCTTCATCAGCAGTAGCTTCTCTTTTAGTTGCAACTTTAACATCAAAAGTTAAATCTTCACCGGCTAACGGATGATTGTAATCAACCACAACTTTTTCATCATCAAAATCTTTTACAGTTACCGCAATAGTTTGTCCATCCGGAGTTTGACCGTAAAGAGTCATTCCTTTTTGTAAATCAATTCCTTCAAATTGGTCTCTTGGAACCTCTTGAATCATTTCTTCGTTATATTCTCCGTAAGCTTCTACTGCCGGAACAGTAATAGTTTTTTCTTCACCTTCGTTCATATTTTCAAGTGCTTTTTCAAGTCCGGGAATAATTTGCCCTTTTCCTGCTATAAATTCTAAAGGTGCTTGCCCTTTGTTTGAATCTACCACTTCACCTTTTGAATTTTTTACTGTATATTCTATACCATAAACGGTTGCCATATTTTTCCTTTAAATTTTATTAAATTTTAGTATAACAAATTATTTTAATTTTTCCAACTCTTTTTTAGCTAAATTAGCATATTTTGAATTAGGAAAATCGGAAATTATCTTTTTTAAAGTAAGTTTAGCTAATTTTTTATTACCCGATTTTTCAAAAGAAATTGCCGTATGATATAAAAGAGTTGAAGTAAAAGATGTTTTTTTAGGATAAAAAGTTATACTTTTTTTATAATAGCCAAGAGCTTTTTTATAGTTATGTTCTTGAAAAGAAATTTCTCCTAAATAATAAGCGCTTGTAGACGGAAGATATTTTTTTGAAAGAGAATATAAAAAATACTCTTTTGCCTGATTTAATTTATTCGCAAAAAATAGATTTCTTCCTTTATTAAAAGCCGTTTTTACATTTAATGGTTTTTTAATTTTTTTTAATTGAGAATATATATCGGTTATTGTATTTTTTATATAATCCATATTTTTATTTTGAGTATCTATAACCACTTTTAAAGTCTGTTTAATAGTGGAAATTTCATTTTCCATAGAATTTATTCTATTTTCTAAATTATTTACGGTTTCATTCATATCGTTTATCTTAGATTTAAGAGCCAAATAATTACTTTTTGTTTGATTAAGTTCATTCAAGACAGTATTAAAAGAAGCAAGTTTACCGTTTATTACTTCATCATAGCTATTCATTCTGAGTTTTAATGTATTTAATGAAGAATTAATTTGTTCTGTTTCATATTCAAGTTTTGAAATAGATTTTTTATTTGCAACAATAGCTTTTTCATCAGGTGTAAGTCCGTAAGGATTATTTGAATTTACATTCCCTGCACCAAAAGGATTAATATCAGAGGCTAATA
>JALVWY010000095.1 GCA_027023105.1 Campylobacterales bacterium
AATGTTGTTCAGTTAGCAGGTAATCAAAAAGTTGCAGGATGGAATACGCCTAATGATGTTCAAAAACCAAAAGTAATTATTAAAAAAGTATATATAAAAGAAAAATGGCTGGATTCAGACGGGGACGGAGTTCCTAATAATATAGATAAATGTCCTAATACCCCAAAAGGTGTAACGGTTAATCATTTCGGATGTCCGGTTATAAGCACTTTAAGGCTTAATTTTGATTTTAATAAATGGAAAGTAAAAAAGATTTATTATCCGCAAATTTTAAAAGTTGCCCAAATTTTAAAAGCAAATCCTAAACTTAAAATAGAAATTGACGGATATACGGATAACATAGGAAGTAAAAAATATAATCTTATTCTTTCTAAAAAGAGAGCTGAAGCCGTAAAAAATATTTTGGTAAAAGAGTATGGAATTAATCCAAAAAGAATCAAAGTCAGAGGATTTGGAGAGGCTTATCCGCTTGTGCCTAATAATACCCATACAAACAGAGCATTAAATAGAAGAGTGGAAATTATAGGATTAGGAAAGTAATTTTTAATATAAAATATTAAATTTTCTTTCCGTTTATGTAAAGTTCTTCAACTTCAGTTGTATGTAAGATTATTTGTATCGGTATTTTTTCTATATCATCAATATCATCGGGAAGTTTAAGTGCAATTAAATCTGCGCTTTTTTCTTTTTCTATGCTTCCATTGTTTAAATTAAGCTGTTTAGCGGCATTTATCGTAACCGATTTTAGTAAATCTTTTGCAAGGTATTTCGGATGTAAATCCGTATGCATTAATAAAGCCGCTCTTATTTCTTTAAAAAGATTTAGAGAATAGTTTGAACTAAGCCCGTCTGTGGCTACGGAATAATCTATTTTATTATTTTTTACTTTTTCCAAATCAAGCTTTCCTACATTAAGAAGCCTGTTTGAAACAGGGCAGTGGGCAATAGAAGCTTTTATTTCGCTTATTTTTTGAAGTTCTTCTTCGTTTGCATAAACGCAGTGAATAAAAGTGGTATTGGTGTTTTTGAATTTTTCTATAAATTCAAGAGGTTTTATTAAAGGTTTCGCATTTTTAAAATGTTTGTCAAAAAAAAGTTTAAATTCCCCTTCTCCTTTGTCGAGCCAACGCCTTTCAGCCTGACTTTCCATAAAATGAGCTTCAATAGGGAGTTTTTTTTCTTTTGCTATTTCTATTATTTTATCCATCAAGATAGGATGAACGGAATATGGGGAGTGTATTGATACCGCCGGTATGAAATTTTTGTTTTGCATATGAACGGATTCGTTTAATCTATTCAAAAAATCCTGATACATAGCGTCTGCAATCGCCGGATTTGTGCCTATTATTTCATTAAAATATACGACTTTTAAAGGGGAATGTTTTAGATATTTTAAATCCCCTCCGCTTGAGCTTATTTCTCCAAAAGCACAAATTCCGCTTTTTTTCATCTCTTCAATAGCTCTTTTATAGCAGTCTCCTTTACAAGAAACAAATAGTTCTTCTTTTTTATTAATGACACTTTCAAGCCATGTTATAAAATCTCCATACATCAAATCCGTTTTATTTGAGCTAAATTCCAAATGAGTGTGAGTGTTTATAAGTGCGGGCATAAGGACTGAATTTTTTCCAAGATAAATGCTCTCTCCCGGGAGATTATAGCCTATGTCTATAATTTTTTCATCAAATAAAACTTCTGCATTTTGCAAAATATCATAATTTTTATTCATTGTAATAACAAAATCGGCTTTTAATTTAATCAAATTAATCCTTTTTTAAATCTATAAGCAATATTTATGCCAAAATTTTAGTAAAATTACAATAAAAAAGGAGATTTTATGAAAATAAAAGTAATTCACGGTCCTAATTTGAATATGCTCGGAGTCAGAGAACCAAATATTTACGGACCTATGAAACTTGAAGATATTAATACGAATATGGAAAATTTTGCAAAACAAAACGGATTTGAAATAGAATTTTTTCAATCAAACCACGAGGGCGATATTGTAGATGCCATTCAAGAATCTGTTACAGACGGCACAGGGGGAATTATTATAAATCCTGCGGCTCTTACACATACTTCTATTGCAATAAGGGATGCACTTGCGGCTGTTAAACTTCCGGCTATTGAAGTTCATATAAGCAATACCGCTGCAAGAGAAGAGTTTAGACAAAAATCTTTGATTTCATCTGTTGTGGCAGGAACTATTACGGGATTCGGACCTTTTAGTTATCATTTAGGGCTAATTGCAATGATTCAAATTTTAAATGAATTAAAACAAGCTCAAGCAGCACAAGCGGCTCAAGGTCAACCTCAATAATGAATTATATTCTGAATAAAGAAAATGAAATTTATTATGAGTGTGGATGGAGCAGTGATAACGCTCTTTTTTTATCTTTAAACGGTGAAAAATTTGTTATCACGGATTCAAGATATACGCTTGATGCAAAAGAAAATGCAAAAGCCGAGGTTATTGAAGCCGGGGATTTAGTAAAAAAAGCAAGAGAACTTATTTTAAAAAAGAGAATAAAAAAATTAAAAATAGATTTTAAAAACTGGAGTGAAGAAAGTATTAAAAAGCTTTCTTTGGTCGTTTTTCTTCAAAATTCCCCTGATTTTTCTTTTAAAAAAAGGCTTATAAAAACACCAAAAGAGCTTGAAATTATAAAAAAAGCGGTAAAAAAAGGCGCAAAAGCATTTGATGAATTTGCTAAAGTTATTGAAGAAGGCATTGATGAGTATGAACTGAGTTTCAGATTCAAAGAAAAACTGACAAAAAGAGGCAAAAGAGATTTAAGTTTTGAGCCTATTGTGGCAATAAATGAAAATGCCGCAAAACCTCACGCTGTTGTTACGGCTAAAAAGCTTAAAAAAGGTGATTTGCTGCTTCTTGATGCGGGAATTAAATATAAAAGATACTGCTCGGACAGGACAAGAACCGTTTTTACAGGTGAAAATATCACTATGGGTAAAAATCAAAAGTTTCCTAAACATATTCAAAAAGTTTATGATGTTGTTTTAAAAGCTCAGGAAAAGGCGATTAAATCCGTAAAAGTCGGAATGAGGGCATGTGAGCTTGATAAAATAGCAAGAGATGTTATAGAAGATGGGGGATATGGAAAATATTTTGTCCATTCCTTAGGGCATGGGGTTGGTCTTGATATTCACGAATGGCCTTTTATAAATTCAAGAAATGAATTAAGACTTAAAGAAGGTATGGTTTTTACTATTGAGCCTGGTATCTATTTGCCGGGAGAATTCGGAATAAGAATTGAAGATATGATAACTATTAACTACAATGGAAAGGCTGAGGTGCTATGAGTATAAGTAAAATTCGCTCAATTCTTTATAAAAGTGCTAAATATTTAGGAGATTTTAATGCAATAAAAAGAGCTGTTCAAAAAGGTGATTTTACTCCTATTGTAAAAAGAATCACAAGAAGAATTTACGGTTATATTACCGGCAGGGGAATGCCTAAGTAAGATGAAGAAAGTGGGAAGAGATGGGGAAAAGAGGAGGAAGAGATGAGAAAAATAATTAAAAGTAAATTTTTTCCGGCAAAAATCAAAACATCAAATAAAAGGCATAAAGCTTTAATTGGTGTTGGATGTAATGTGGGTAACTGCATAAGAAGATTTAAAAAACTTTATAAATTCTTGGATTCCCATCCGAAAATCAAAATTTTACAAACATCTGTTATTTATCAAAATCCCCCTTTTGGATATTTGGAGCAAAATGATTTTTATAATACCGTTTTTGTAATAGCTACAGATTTTTCGCCTGAAGAGCTTTTGAAATTTCTTTTATATACGGAAAAAAAATTTAAGAGAAAAAGAAGTTTCAAAAACGCTCCAAGAACGCTTGATTTAGATATAATAATGTATGATAAAATCAAAATAAATAAAAAAGATTTAATTATTCCGCATCCTTTTTTTAAAAAAAGAGATTCGGTTTTAATTCCGCTTGTGTTAAAGGATAAAATTGAAGCTTAAAACATTTACGGCACCAAGTTATACAGAGGCTTTAAATAAAGTAAAAGAGACTCTTGGAGATGATGTTGTTATTGTCTCAAGCAAAGAGATAAAAAGAAAAACTCTTGGCTCAAAAGGTCTTTATGAAATTGTAGTGGCTGTTGAGGATGAAGAATCTGTAAAAAAAGTATATGACAATCGACAAAGCTCTTATAACGATAAAATGGATGATGTGATGTTAAAACTCTCAAGTGCGGCAAAAGAGATAAATAATATTTCTTCAAAAAAAGAACTTCCTCAAAACAGTTTAAAACCTGTAAAAAATGATGAAATTCTTCAGTTAAAAGAAGAGATAAATAAAATTGCAGACACTCTTAAATATCTTCAGGCAAGTGTTTGGGATATAAGTAAAAAAGAAGATTTGGAACTTCCTCCTGAATTTAGTGAAATATATGCCCTTGCAAAGGCAAGCGGAATTACAACAAATTATCTTAATGAAATAATGAAACTCACAATAAAATATATGCCTCTTAAAATGAGAAAAAACAGAAGTGCTATAAAACGATATTTTTATACACTTCTTAAAAAAATGATACCGATAAGAATAGAAAGGGAGATTAAACATCCTCATAAAAAAATAATGATGTTTGTAGGACCTACTGGAGTCGGTAAAACAACAACCATAGCCAAACTTGCCGCAAGATATGCCTATAAACAAAATTCCCGTCATAAAGTGGGAATAATAACTCTTGATACATATAGAATCGGCGCGGTTGAGCAGTTAATGACATATGCAAAAATGATGAAACTGCCTATTGAAACGGTTGTTGACCCCAGTGATTTTGAAGAGGCTTTAAATGCTTTAAGACATAATGATTATATTTTAATAGATACTGTCGGAAGCTCGCAGCACGACAGAGAAAAAATAGAAAAACTGACATCTTTTTTGAAAGTAAATACTTTTGCCGAAATTAATATAAATTTAGTTCTTTCCACTATTACTAAATACGAAGATTTGGTTGATATATATGAGAATTTTTCCGTTTTACCAATAGATACGCTTATTTTTACAAAACTTGATGAAACAAAAACTTACGGAAATATATTTTCGCTTCTTTTAGATACTAAAAAACCGGTCAGTTATTTTTCTGTCGGTCAAGAGGTTCCCGATGATTTGATGCAAGCGAATACGGAGTATCTTTTAAAAGGTATTTTGGAAAAGGAGTTTAATTGAAAACTCAGGCAGATAAATTAAAAGATTTAGTTCAAAACGAAATAAAAGAAAAAAAATTAAATACCCGTGTAATTGCTGTTACAAGCGGAAAAGGTGGTGTCGGTAAATCCACAATCAGTGCAAATCTCGGTTATACTCTTTATTCTCTTGGATTTAAAGTGGCACTTTTTGATGCGGATATAGGACTTGCAAATCTTGATGTATTGCTTAGGGTAAATGCTAAAAAGAATATTTTTGATGTTTTAAAAGGGGAGTGCGAATTAAAAGATATTGCCGTAAAAATTGAAGAAGGCTTTGTTTTGATTCCGGGGGATAGCGGAGAAGATATTATAAAATATGCAAATGAAGTGAATTTAAGTAATTTTTTTTCACAGCTTGATTTTTTGAGTGATTTTGATTTTTTTATAAT
This sequence comes from Campylobacterales bacterium, assembly GCA_027023105.1. Taxonomy (GTDB): domain Bacteria; phylum Campylobacterota; class Campylobacteria; order Campylobacterales; family Nautiliaceae; genus JALTBU01. The sequence goes on from JALVWY010000095.1 coordinate 5,615, forward strand.
TGATACAAGTGCGGGAATAGATAAAAGAGTTCAGGTCTTTTTAGACGGTGCCGATGATGTGTTAGTTGTGACTGTTCCTGAGCCTGCGGCTATTACCGATGCATATGCTATGGTAAAAGTAATAAGCGAAAAAAGAGATTTAATATATATGATTTTAAATGAAGCGGCAAATGAAAAAGAGGCAAAAAATGTTTTTCAGACTATTTTTAATGTTGCTAAAAAAAATATAAAAAGGGATTTTAGGCTTCAGATATTGGGATTTGTTCAAAAAAACAAAATTATTTCCACCGCTTCTATAAGAAGGGAACTTTTTACAAAAGAATTTCCAAATGCCGCTGTCAGCGAGCAGATTTTAATCATTGCTAAAAAACTAGCCAAAATTTCGGAACGAAAAGTGCTTGATAACAAAAATGGAATTGCAGGATTTTTCAAGAAAATTTTTTCAGGATTTTAAGGGGGATTTATGAGAGAAGAGAATTTTATCTATTTTTCTGTTGTCAGTGGATTTTTTATGGGGATTATATACGCAATATTAAAAGGCTTTGATTTTATCCATTTTTTGTTTGCGGTTTTTTTAATAACGGCTCTTTTTTATATAATTTCATTGGCGGCTGTTTCATTTTTTATTAAATATCTAAATATAAAACAGATAGTTTTTTTTGATAAAGCGGAAATTGACGGAGTTCTTGATGTTCAGATTAAAGAGCTTGAAAAAAGAGAACGGTTAATTTATGAAAGTTATGAATTTATTAAAAAAATAGAAGAAGAAGAAATGGAGTTTATAAAAAAGAAAAGAAATGTATAATGCTTATGCCGAGTTTGATAAAAGTTTTAAAGAAAAGTTAATAACAGATTATATGCCAGCAGTTAAAGCTATGGCTTCCAGGCTTAAAGAGAGGCTTCCAAGCAGTGTTGAATTTAATGAATTGGTATCAATCGGATATGAAGAGCTTGTTACATTGTCTCACAGATACGATTCTAAAAAAAACGATAATTTTTGGGGATATGCAAAAAAAAGAATTTACGGCTCAATGCTTGATTTTTTAAGAAGTATTGACACATTAAGCAGAAGTGACAGACAACTTGTAAAAGAAATTGATAAAATTATAAACGAATATACAAATGAATACGGTATTATGCCGACTAATGAATATTTGAGTGAAGTTTTAGGTGTAAATATAGAGAAAATAAAAAAGGCAAGAAGGGCGGATGAAGTTTACAGCGTAATGCCTATTGAAGAGCAAATGGGTTTTTACGAAGATGTGTCAAAAATAGAACAAGAAGAACTTGTAAATGCTATAAAAGCCGTTCTTAAGACCCTAAATGAAAAAGAACAGCTTATTATTCAATTATATTATTTTGAAGAGTTTTCTTTGAAAGAAATAGCTGAAGTTTTAGAAATCAGTGAAAGCAGAGTTTCTCAAATTCACAAAAAAATTATTAAAAAATTAAGGGAAAAGTTAAATGGCTGAAATACTTTCGCAAGATGAAATAGATGCACTTTTAGAAGTTGTTGAAGATGAGGATATAAATCCCGAAGAACTTGAGAAATCCAATGATTTATTAGAGCAAAGACAAATAACTCTATATGATTTCAAAAGGCCAAACAGAGTATCTAAAGAGCAGCTAAGAAGTATAAGGGCTATGCACGATAAAATGGCAAGAAATCTGGCTAGTGCCATTTCTTCTTTAATGAGAAGTATTGTTGAAATTCAGCTTCATTCCGTTGACCAGATGACTTACGGTGAATTTCTTATGAGTTTGCCAAGTCCTACCTCTTTTAATGTTTTTTCATTAAAACCTCTTGACGGGAAAGGAGTAATTGAGCTTAATCCTTCTATTGTTTTTCCTATGATAGACAGACTTCTTGGAGGTCCCGGAGTTCCTTTTGATACGAATAGAGAATTTAGTGATATTGAACTTAATTTACTTGAGCAGATTTTAAGAGTTATTACTCAGAATATGAAAGAAGTATGGTCTCCTATTATGGATGTTTATCCGGTAATTGAAGCAAAAGAGAGTAGTCCTAATGTTGTTCAAATTGTTGCTCAAAACGAGATTGTTATTATGGTGGTTATGGAAATTATAATAGGTCAGACAAGCGGAATGATGAATATCTGTTATCCTGTAATTTCTATTGAATCTCTTTTACCGAAACTTGCAAGTAGGGATTTAATGCTTAGTGAAACAAGTTCCAGAAAATCAAGAAATAAGGAACTTAGAGCACTTCTTAGAGGAGCAAAAATAGAGCTTGAAGCAGTGCTTGGATATGCAAAACTTAATATGAAAGAAGTTTTGGATTTAGAAGTCGGAGATATAATAAAATTAAACAGACCCGCAGATGATACGATTGTTTTAAAGGTTGACGGAAGAGAAAAATTTATAGCTGATTTTGGTGTTAGAAGATACAGAAGATGTATTAAAATTGTAGAAAAATTAAAAACCGAACATGATGAAATTAAAGAAATCTTAGAATTTTTGGAGAATAAAAGAAAAGAAAAATTAGAACAGATAACAGGAGAAGAGAATGAATGAGTTTTTAAATATACTTCAAAATGAGATAAAATCAACAATAGAAGGATTAATAGGAATTTCTCCTGATATAACATTAATAGGTGAAGCTGAAAAAAAGAGTTCCCCTCCGTATGTAAAAGCTATAGTTAATGTTTTACCCAAAGGAAAAATGTTTTTTTTGCTTCCTCCGGGATTTGCAACGGCTGTTTGTGATTTGATGCTTGGGGGTGAAGGAGAAAGTAAAAAAGAAGTTGATGCAGATGATTTGGATGCCATAAAAGAGGTGGTCTCAAATATTTTAGGGGCGCTTTCTACAACTCTTGAAGCTCAAAATAATTTACCTGATTTGAAATTTGAAATTTCATCTGTTGAGTTTATAAAAGATGTTGAAGATTTTTCTTCTTTTAGTAAACTTGTAATATTTAATTGTAATATAAAAGATATAAAAAGTGTATGTTCCGTTTTGTTTGATAATGAATTTTTATCTATTTTTAATGAAGAAAAACCAGGCGTAAATGAAAATAAACATATATCTAATAATACGGAAATTCATCACGAAGAAGTTAAAAATCTTGAAATGCTTATGGATATTAAACTTCAAATAAGGGTTAGAATAGGCAGTAAAATAATGCTTTTAAAAGATGTAATTGCAATGGATATAGGAAGTGTTGTAGAACTTGACCAACTTGCAAGCGAACCTCTTGATATTTTGATAGAAGATAAAAAAATAGGAGAAGGCGAAGTTGTTATAGTTGACGGAAATTTCGGTATTCAAATCACTTCTATCGGAAGTAAGGCTGATAGACTTAATTCTCTTAAAAAAAGTTGATTTTATTTCAAAATTGTGATAAATTCCGACAAAAAGGCTAAATGTGTTTAAGTTTAGTGAAATAAGCGATATGTGTATAAAATGCGGTAAATGTATTCCCGGATGCACAATTCACAGGGTGAATCCGGATGAAGCCACATCTCCAAGAGGTTTTTTGGATATTTTAAAAGCTTGTGAGGATGGAGAAATTGATATTGATAAAAATTTTAAAGATATAGTTGAAAGCTGTTTTTTATGTAATCAATGTGTGGAAGTTTGTCCAAATTCACTTCCTACTGATTTTATGATAGAAAATGCAAGAAATAAAGTTGCCGAAAAATATGGAATCGCACCTTGGAAAAGGGCTTTTTTCTTTTTGCTTAAAAACAGATGGGCTTATGATTTGGTTTCTAAATTTGGATTTTATTTTCAAACTTGTGGATTTAAAATAGAAGAAGAAAAAAAATC
>JALVWY010000096.1 GCA_027023105.1 Campylobacterales bacterium
CTTATTTTTATAAGGAGAAAAAATGGCGAAAATGGTTAATAAAGAAGAAAAAAGAAAGCAAATAGCACTTGATTGTAAAGATTTGCTTTTACAAAAAGGTATAAAAAAAATTACCGTTTCAGAGCTTGCAAACGCTGCTGGTATAGGAAAAGGAACAATTTATGAATATTTCAGCAATAAAGAGGATATCGTTTTTGAAATTTTGAATATTCTGTCTGAAGAATATTACGAAAAAATGCTTTTGCAAATGCAAAATAAAACTACTTTAGAGAAGCTAAATATTTTTTTTGAATTTTTTGTAACTAAAAAAGATGATTTAATAAAAATTTATAAAGAATTTTTGGCGATTAATTTAAGTGAAGAGCAAAAATTTATTGAATTTCATTCCTTTTTAAAAGAGACTTATCAGAGTTTATTAAAAGAAATTGTTAAAGACGAAAAATTGGCTACAATGCTTTTAGCATATGCAACGGGATATTTTTTGCAAAAAGAGACCACTTTAAAAAAAGAGGAATTTTTAGGAGTGGAAATTTATAAAATGTTAAAGGGGAAATTATGAAATGGAAAATGGAAAATGGAAAGTGGAAAATTATTTTTTTTGTTCCTGTGTTTTTAATGGGAGAGAATTTTGATGAGTTAGTAAAATTTATAAATAACTCAAATGTTGTAAAAATATATGAAAAAAATATAGAGATTCAAAAAGAAAAACTAACAGATGCAAAAGCTAAAAATTACGGAAGTGTTGATGTAGAATATGATTATATGTATCTGTTTGACAGACCTGTTATGAAAATGAATAATCCACAGCCTTTAGCTGCCCAAAATGCGGGAAGCGCTCCAATTTATCCCTTAGTTTATAAAAAAATTCACACTACTTTAAATGCAGGTAAAAAAAATAATTTTGTAGGAAAGCTTACTTATTCCTATCCTGTTTTTACAGGTTTTGCAATAAGTGATTTTATAGGAATAGAAAAATTAAATCTTATAAAATCGAAACTAAAATTAAATAACATAAAAAGAGATTTAAAATTAAAAATTGCAAAAATTTATGCCGGAATTTATGCTCTTAAAGAAAAAACAAAAGCCCTAAATGAAGCTAAAAAAGCTCTTTTATCAGCAAAAGATAAAGCTGTGGCACTTTATAAAGAAGGACTTATTAATAAATCAACACTTGATGAAATTGATGCAAAATATTATGAAATAAAAGCTAATATAGATAAGACTAAATCAAACAGAAATTCATTTTTAAATCTTCTTAGTTATTTAGTTAATAAAAAAATAAATTCTATTGATAATTTGCCTTCAATTAAGCTTTTAAAACCAAATTTTTTAAACAGACCTGATGTAAAAGAGATACAAAATACTCTAAAAATTGCTTCAAAAAATATAAATATTCAAAAATCTAGCTTTTATCCAAAAGTCTATTTTCAAGCCGGGATTAAAAAAGAGGCAACAAACGCTACTTTAAATAATAACGATTATAGAAATGTTGATAACTCTTTTGTAGCTCTTTCTATTAAATATAATATTTTTAACGGAGGCAGTGACAAAGCAAAACTTCAAGAAGCAAAAATTCAAAAATTAAAAGCACTTATTTTTTATAAAGATTACTTAAACAGAGTAAAAACAGATTACAAAAATGATTTATTAAATTTAAATGCTTTTAAAAAGAGACTAATCTCAGCAAATAAAGAAGTGAATGCAAGAAATAGCTATTATGAATATATAAGAGCTAAATTTAATGAGGGTTTAGCTGATGTTACTGACTTAAATGATGCCATTGCAAAATTATCCGAAGCAAAAGCAAAAAGAGATTATATAAAATCAGAGATTTTCTTTTATACATTAAAAAGCAATATTGATGGAGGCAATAAATGAAAAAAAATATTTTAGCTATTTTGATTATAGGTTTATCGGTAATTAGCGGAATATTGATTTATAAAAAGCTGAAATTAAAGTAGTTTTAAACGAGCTTGATATAAAATCTCCAATAAATGGATTTGTAGATACGAAAATAGCAAATATTGGTGAGGTTCTTGGTGCTGGTATGCCAATAGTAACACTTATTAATCCAAAAAGTTTATATCTTAAAATTTATGTAAATACCATTTATACAGGAAAAATAAAA
>JALVWY010000097.1 GCA_027023105.1 Campylobacterales bacterium
GGGCTCGGGCTTGTTTTATATGATTTTTTGAGTGTAAAAGAACATTTTGATTTTTTTAGGGACTTACGGGGGCTTAAAAAAGACACGGAATATGAAACGAGACTTCTTAAAATGGCAGGGCTTTATGAATTTCAAGATAGATTAGCCGGAAATTTAAGCGGAGGTATGAGGCAAAAGTTATCATTGATACTTTCGCTTCTTCCCCGTCCGAAATTACTTATACTTGACGAGCCGACAACAGGAGTTGACCCTATAAGCAGGGCTGAGCTTTGGGATATTGTAAATGAAATGAGAGAAAGCGGAATGAGCGCAATTATCTCTACGGCTTATATGAGTGAAGCTAGTAAAATGGATAGAATATTACTTTTTGATGAAGGTGAGATTATAGCTAGTGGAACAGCTAGTGAGCTAATTGAGAGTGTTAAGGATTACACTTATGAAGGGGAAATTCAAAGCAGTGAATGTTTTTCTTTTAATAAAAGAACCTATTCTCTAAAACCTCTTAATCTCAAAAAAGCCATCCCGACACTTGAAGGAGTATTCTTTGTAAATGCTCTAAAACAAGGTAAAAAACCGATAACTTTTGAAATTCCTGAAAAAAATCTTCAAATGCCGGAAATTATTGTAAAAGCCGATTGCTTAACCAAAAAATTTGGTGAGTTTATTGCCGATAACTGTGTTAATTTAGAGCTAAAAAAAGGTGAAATCTTAGGACTTCTCGGAGCTAACGGAGCAGGTAAAACAACACTTATTAAAATGCTTCTTGGACTTTATCCTATTGATGAAGGTGAATTATATCTTCTTGACAAAAGAATAAAATCCTATGAAGACAGAATTGAGCTTAAAAGTAAAATAGGCTATGTTTCGCAAAAATTTTCCCTTTATAAAGATTTGACTATAAAAGAAAATCTTGATTATTTTGCAAAAATGCACGGATTAAGTGTAAGTGATACAACTAAAAGAATAAAAGATTATTCAAAGATGCTCGGATTTAGTGAATATTTAAATGCTTTTCCAAAAGAAGTGCCCCTTGGTATTAATCAAAGATTTTCGGTTGCTGCAGCTTTAATGCACGAACCTGTGGTTTTGTTTTTAGACGAGCCTACAAGCGGAGTTGATACGGTTGCCAGAAGTGCTTTTTGGAGACTTTTAAGAAAATTAAAAGAGAATCTTGGAATTTCTATTTTGATTACAACTCATTATATGAGCGAAGCTGAGTATTGTGACAGGGTAGTTGTGCTAAAAAGAGGAATAAAAATTGTTGATGATGAGGTGGAAAATTTACATAAAAAATATCCGGGAATGAATTTTGAGGAGATATTTCTTAATATTTATAAGGAAAAAAATGAGAATTAATGTAATAAAAGCTTATTTAAAAAAAGAGTTTATAGATTTAATTAGAAATAAAATGATAATTTTGACTTATTTAATCCCTGCAATGATTTTGATTCTTTTTGGATTCGGAATAAAAATGGAAGTGACACATGCCAGAACTGTTATAATTGACAATGACCACTCAAAACTTTCACTTGAGATTATTAATAAATTTTCTCATACAAAATATTTTGATGTAAAAGTAGAAAATTTAAATTATAAAGAGGCTCTTCATAAGCTTCAGACAAACAAAGCCGATATGATTATTATAATTCCTCCTTCTTTTTCTAAAAATTTATATAAAGGTGCCCAAATCGGAGTATATATTGACGGCTCTTTCCCTCTTAGGGCTATTACTTTGCAAGGGTATGTGGAAAAAGTATTGATAAACGGTTTTAATATAAAATTACCCATAAAAATAGAAAACAGAAATTTTTTTAATGAATCAATGAGAGATTATAATGCCATTGTTCCAGGACTTTTCGGGCTTATATTTTTGGTGGTTCCGGCTAGTTTAGCGGCTATTATGATTGTTAAAGAAAAAGAAGTCGGAACTATTTTTAATTTTTATTCAGCTCCTATAACAAAAATAGAATTTATAATATCAAAACTCATACCCCCTTTTCTTTTTCATTCGGTGAATATTTTTATTTTGCTGATTTTAGCATTGTATCTTTTTGATGTTCCCTTTAGGGGAAATTTATTTATTTTTTGGGTTGCAAGTGAAATATATATATTAATAAGTGTGGGAATCGGACTTTTGGTTTCGGTGATAACTTCAACACAAATAGCGGCACTTGTTTTAAGTGTAATTATTACCGTAATTCCCGGATTTTTATATTCAGGTATTCTTATGCCTATTTCTTCAATGGGCAAAGAAAGTTTGATAGAAGCTCATATTTTTCCTGTAATGTATTATAATCATTTGGTTTATGACAGTTTTTTAGTAGGGGAAGGATTTAAATCGGGCGGAAATATTTTATATTTTTTGATTCTTTGCGGATATGCCCTTGGCGTTATTTTAGTAGGAACTTTTTTTGTTAAAAAGGCTATAAAATGAAAATGAATGCAATTTTAAAAAAAGAGTTTTTAGTTTTTTTTAGAAATATAGGTCTTGTTGTTTTTATTTTGTATGCTTTTACTCTTGATATTTATATAGCCGGGAAAGGTATTAAAGTAACTCCTAGAAATGTCCCTGTCGGATATGTAAATGAAGCCGATAATTTAGTTGTAAATAAAATAATTTCTTCTTTTCACAAACCGGAATTTAAAAAGTCTAAAATGTTTTTAAATGAAAAAGCTTTAAAAGAGGCAATTTATAACAAAAAAATAATGGTAGGAATTGTTTTTAACAAACGATTTGTAAATAATCTGATTTCCAAAAAACAGGCTAAACTTCAGGTTTTAGTAGATTCAACAGCAGCAGCCCAGGCGGAAGTTACGCTGATTTATCTTCAAAATATTTTAATGAAATTTGGAAATAATTTAAAACTTCCGGCTAAAATAGATATTATTAAACTTTTTAATCCGAATTCAAATACAAAATGGTTTATGAGTTTAAGTGAGCTTATGAGTAATATTACAATGCTAGGTCTTGTTTTGATTGCCGTAGTATTTGTAAGGGAAAAAGAAAACGGAACATGGGATATTATGCTTTTAATGCCGGTAAAAGGAAGTTTGATTATTTTTTCAAAAATACTCTCTCAGGTTTTGATTTTAATGGTGGGAATTACTATAAGTATAGGTTTGATTGTATTTGGAACATTTGATACACCGATAAACGGAAATCTGTTTTATTTTTATTTAATCAGTTTTTTATTTGCTTTTGCCATTGGAGGAATTGCTTTGGTTATCGCATCTGTTTCAAAAACTGTGTTGGAAGTGGGTCATTTGACCATTGTTATTATGCTTCCTTTGATATTTTTAAGCGGAGCTTGGACACCACTTAGTTCTATGAGTCCTTTTATTCAATATTTAAGTTATCTTTCTCCATTAAGGTATTATATTCAGGCTACTCAGGATATATTTTTTAGAGGGAGCGGGTTTATAGATTTATTGCCGTATTTCGGGGCGGAATTATTGATGGCTTTAATATTGTTTTATATAGGCTATAGAAAAATAGGGAGATTATTTTGATAAAATTATACTAAAAGGAGTTTTTATGAGAGATATACAAAAAGAGTTTTTGGATAATAGAAATCCTACAAAAGATTTATGGAGAATGTTTAGAGTGCTTAGCGATTTTACAGATGCTTTTGAAGAACTTGACGATTTGCCTCCAGGAATTTCTATATTTGGGAGTGCAAGGGAGAAACCCGGAGAATATTTTTATGAAAAAGCAACGGAAATTTCAAAAGGACTTAGCGATAAAGGTTATGCAATAATTACAGGCGGAGGTCCGGGAATTATGGAAGCAGCCAACAAAGGGGCAAAAATCAGTGTCGGGCTTAATATTTTACTTCCGCACGAACAGGTTACTAATCCTTATGTAAAAATAGGGCTTAAATTCAGATATTTCTTTACTAGAAAAGTTACTTTTCTTAAATATTCCGTAGGGGCTGTTATGATGCCAGGAGGCTATGGAACTCTTGATGAGCTTAGTGAAGTTTTGACTTTGGTCCAGACTAAAAGAATGAGCCGAATTCCTATTGTGTTTTTTGGAAAAGAGTATTATCAGCCTTTAATGGAGTTTTTTGATAAAATGCTTGAATATAAACATATAAATCCTGAAGACAAAAAACTTTTTTTAGTTACTGATGATGTTGATGAGGCTGTTGAATATATTTATCAAAATGCCATAAAACCTGATTTTTTTAATTCCAAAAGTTAATTCTTTTTCCTTTTTATAAGGAAAAATCTCTCTATTTTTTCTTGATAAATTTTCAAAAAAATATTATACTTTCACTCCAAAAAGCGTGTTAAACACGAGATCTTTAAAAAGGACGATGATGGAAAAAATCAGAATCAAACTACAAGCATATGACCATAGAGTGCTTGATAAAGCGGTTAGCATTATTACAGATGCTATCAAAAGAACTGGAGCGGAAGTAAAGGGACCAATTCCTCTACCTACTAAAATCAGAAGATATACAGTGTTAAGATCACCTCATGTCAATAAAGATTCAAGAGAGCAATTCGAAATTAGAATTCACAGAAGACTTATTGATGTTGTGAACGCATTACCTGATACTGTTGACCAACTAATGAAATTAGAGTTGGCACCAGAGGTTGATGTAGAAGTTAGGGCATTAAGTTAAGGAGATTTGAATGGAATTTATAGTTGAAAAAATAGGAATGAGTAGGACTGTTGGTATTCCAAGCGTTCCGGTTACTTTATTAAAAATCGTACCGGCAAAAGTTTGTGAAATAAAAGAAGATAAAGCGTTAGTTGCATATTCAAACGGCAAGAAATCAAATAAAGCCATTGAAGGTATGCAAAAAAAATATGGTATCAGTAAAGAATTTAACAGATTTGCTGAACTGGAAGTTGCAAACAGTGAAGCGGGAGATTTGGATTTAAGCCCGTTAAACGAAGCAAAAAAAATAAAACTTACTTTCAAAAGTAAAGGAAGAGGTTTTGCCGGTGTTATTAAAAGACACGGTTTTGCAGGTGGACCTGGAGGACACGGTTCAAGATTTCATAGAGCGCCGGGTTCAATCGGTAACTGTGAATGGCCTGGAAGAGTTCAACCGGGACAAAAAATGCCTGGACATTATGGAAATAAAAACACAACAGTAAATGCTGATGTTTTGGAATTTGACGCAGATTTAGGCGTTTTGGTTATAAAAGGAAGTGTTCCTGGAAGTAACGGAAGTCTTGGTAGAGTAAGGATTGTAAAATGAGTGCGAATTATGAAGTAATTAATCAATTACCTGAAGATTTTCAAGGTATTAATTCACATAACCTTTATTTGTATGTAAAAGCATATCTTGCTAATCAAAGAGCAGGAACAGCTCATACAAAAACAAAAGCCGAAGTTAGCGGCGGAGGTAAAAAACCGTTTAGACAAAAAGGTTTAGGTAGAGCTAGACAAGGTAGTATCAGAGCTCCTCAATTCAAAGGCGGTGGGGTTGCCCATGGACCTAGAAACGAAAGAGACTGGTCTCAAAAAATGAATAAAAAACAAAAAAGAGTTGCATTAAAATATGCATTAAACGACAAAGCTGAAAATGGAAAACTTTTTGTAGTTGATGCTATTAATATAGAATCAGGAAAAACAAAAGATGCGGTTAAATTCTTAAATGAAATTAACCAAAGAGACTATTTAATAGTTGTTGATGAAATGAGTGAAAACACATTTTTAGCATTTAGAAATATTCCTAATGTATATATTATTACACCAGAAGAATTGAATGCATATTATGCAAGTGTATTTCACAGCATAATTTTTGACAAAACTGCATTTGACAAAGTTATAAAGGGCTAAGCTATGGCAGATATTACAGATATAAAATCAATTGTATATACAGAAAAAGCACTTAATCTTCAAGAAGATGGTGTTTTGGTTGTTCAAACAACAACAAAAGTTAGTAAAAATCAACTTAAAGAGATTTTTAAGGAATATTTCGGAGTAATTCCTTTAAAAATAAATTCACTAAGACAAAGCGGAAAAGTGAAAAAATTTAAAGGTATTGAAGGTAAAAGAAGCGATTATAAAAAATTTTATGTGAAATTACCTGAAGATGCAAAACTTGAAAGTCTAAGTGTGTAAAGGGAAAAAGATGGCAGTAAAAACATATAAACCATATACACCGTCAAGAAGATTTATGAGCACACTTGATAATAGTGACATTACATCTAAACCGACGGTTAAAAAATTATTAAAAAAATTACCTCAAAAAGCAGGTAGAAATAATGGCGGTAGAATTACTTCTCGTCATAGAGAAGCTGGAGCTAAAAAACTTTACAGAATTATTGATTTTAAAAGAAATAAATTCGGAGTTTCAGGTAAAGTTGTAACTGTTGAGTATGACCCGTATAGAAACTGCAGAATTTGTTTAATTTCTTATGCTGACGGGGATAAAAGATATATTATCCAACCTGAAGGCTTAAAAGTTGGTGATACTGTAATGGCAGCGGAAGCCGGTCTTGATATAATGCCGGGTAATGCTATGAAACTTAAAAATATCCCTGTTGGGACAGTTGTTCATAATATTGAAATGAAACCTGGTAAAGGCGGACAAATCGCAAGAAGTGCCGGAAATTCAGCTCAAATTATGGGTAGAGAATCTAAATATGTAATCGTTAGACTTCCAAGTGGTGAAATGAGAAAACTTCTTGGTGAATGTATGGCTACAATCGGAACTGTTGGTAATGCTGATTATCAAAATATTACTATTGGAAAAGCCGGTAGAAGCAGACACCTTGGAATCAGACCTCAAACAAGAGGTATAGCAATGAACCCAGTTGACCATCCGCACGGTGGGGGTGAAGGTAGAAGTAAAGGTAACATTCCTGTAACACCTTGGGGTATGCCGACTAAAGGTTATAAAACCAGAAAGAAAAAACAATCTGATAAATATATTATCTCAAGAAGAAAGAAATAAGGATAGCTCATGGCTAGAAGTTTAAAAAAAGGTCCTTTTGTAGATGACCATTTAATGAAAAAAGTTATTAAAGCAAAAGAGGAAAAAAATCCTAAACCTATTAAAACATGGTCAAGAAGAAGCACTATTACTCCTGATATGATAGGTTTAACTATAAGCGTTCATAACGGAAGAGATTTTGTGCCTGTTTATGTAACTGAAAGACATGTAGGAATGAAACTTGGTGAATTTGCTCCTACAAGAACTTTCAGAGGGCATAAAGGTTCTATGCAAAAGAAAATAGGTAAGTAAGGATAGGTGATGAGTAAAGCAGTATTAAAATTTATAAGACTTTCACCAACAAAAGCAAGACTTGTTGCAAAAGAAGTTCAAGGAATGAATGGTGAAGAAGCTCTTGCAAAATTAGAATTTATGCCAAATAAAGCTGCAGGAGTAATTGCTAAAGTAATAGCAAGTGCGATTGCAAACGGAGGATATGACGCTAATGAAGTAATTGTTACTTCTTGTAGAGTTGACAGAGGTCCGTATCTAAAAAGATTTAAACCAAGAGCAAGAGGAATGGCTAGTAGAATACAAAAACCGACAGCTCATATTTTTGTAGAAGTTGAAAAGGAAAGCTAATGGGTCAAAAAACGAATCCAATAGGACTAAGATTAGGTATTAACAGAAACTGGAGAAGTAGATGGTTTATCAACTACAATACTATGCCGGAAAATGTTTTAAGTGATTATGAACTTAGAAGATTTTTAAAGAAAAAACTTTATTATGCCGGTGTAAGTGATATTCTTATTGAAAGAACTGCAAAAAAAGTTAGAATTACTATTTTTGCTGCAAAACCTGGTATTATCATAGGTAAAGGCGGAAGTGAAGTAGAAGCGCTTAAAAAAGAATTACAAAAAAAACTTGGAAATAAAGAACTTATTTTAAATATCAAAGAAGAAAGAAAACCTCAGATTTCAGCACAGCTTGCAGCTGAAAATGTAGCTACTCAAATAGAAAGAAGGGTTGCATTTAGAAGAGCTATGAAAAAAGTTATGCAAAATGCTCTTAAATCAGGGGCAAAAGGGATTAAAATCCAAGTTGCAGGAAGACTTAACGGTGCTGAAATGGCAAGAACCGAATGGTATCTTGAAGGAAGAGTTCCTCTTCATACGCTAAGAGCAAAAATTGATTACGGATTTGCTGAAGCTTTAACAACTTACGGAATTATCGGTATTAAAGTATGGATATTCAAAGGTGAAGTTTTACAAAGAAGAAACAATCAAATAGAAGAATCTTCAACAGAGGAGAGAAGACCTCAAAGAAGAAGAAAAGGACGCAGATATGTTAATGCCAAAAAGAACTAAGTATAGAAAACAACAAAAAGGTAGAAACAGAGGCAAAGCGTATAGAGGAAGCTCTTTGGCTTTTGGAACATATGGACTTAAAGCAACTGAACTTGGAAGAATCAATTCAAGACAAATTGAAGCCGGTAGGGTTGCACTTACAAGAACAATGAAAAGAACAGGAAAAGTTTGGATTAGAGTATTCCCTGATAAACCTTTGACATCAAAACCTGTTGGGGTTAGAATGGGTAAAGGTAAAGGTAGTGTTGAAGAATGGGTAATGAATATCAAACCTGGAAGAATCGTTTTTGAAATCACAGGTGTTGATAACGATACGGCTATGAGAGCATTAAAACTTGCGGCTGCTAAATTACCATTCAAAACAAAAATTGTAACAATGGAGAATGAAAATGAGCTATACTAAATTCAATGTAGCGGAACTTGTAGAAAAGACTGAAGCTGAGCTTCAAGAGTTACTTAAAAATAAAAAAATGGAACTTTTTGAAACAAGAATGAAACTTAAAACTATGCAGCTTCAAGATACATCTTTAGTTTCTAAAATTAGAAAAGACATCGCAAGAATTAAAACGGCGATGAGACAAAAAAGGGGTAACTAATGCCTAAAAGAATGATTAATGGAAAAGTTATTAAAAAAACAGGAGATAAAACTATCAATGTATTAGTTGAAAGAAAAGTTTTACATCCTAAATATCATAAAATCGTTAAAAAATTTAAAAAATATTTAGTGCATGATGAAGAAAATGCAGCTAATGTAGGTGATATTGTAACTGCAATTGAGCACAGACCAATTTCTAAAAGAAAGACTTTTGTTCTTAAAGAAATTGTAGAAAGAGGAGAATAATTATGATTCAACCATTTACTAGACTGAAAGTTGCCGATAATAGCGGTGCTAAAGAAATTATGTGTATCAAAGTTTTAGGTGGTTCTAAAAGAAGATATGCCACAGTAGGTGACATTATTGTTGCTTCTGTTAAAAAAGCTTTACCTAATGGAAAAATTAAAAAAGGTCAAGTTATCAAAGCTGTAATAGTTAGAACTAAAAAAGAAGTTCAAAGAGAAAACGGTTCGTTAATTAGATT
>JALVWY010000098.1 GCA_027023105.1 Campylobacterales bacterium
ACACACTTTTGGTAATTATTATTTTCCTTGCAAACATAAGGGCGTTAGTTGCAGCGGGACTTTCTATTCCTATGGTTTTCTTTGGAACAATAGCTTTTCTTTATTTAACAGGGCAAGGACTAAATATAGTAATTTATACAGCTATTATTTTAGCTCTTGGAATGCTGACAGACGACGCTGTCGTTGTGCTTGAAAATATAGAAAGACACCTTGAAGAAAAAGACCCAAAAGCAATTTTCAACGGAACAAAAGAGGTCTTAAAACCGGTATTTGCCGGAACTATTTCAACCATTGCCATTTTATTTCCTTTGATGTTTGTAGGCGGATTCCCGCAAAAAATATTCAGACCTTTAATTGAGACAGTAATTGTGGCACTTCTTATTTCATACTTTTTATCAGTTACATTTATTCCGTGGCTTGCAAAATTTTTGTATAAAGACGGAAAAGTTACAAAAACAAAACTTGAAAAATTTTTTGAAAAACTTTATCAAAATACAATCGCAAAATTAATTCCGGCATATCTTGGAGTAATTAAATTCTCAAACGGTAAATATTGGGCACCAAGAAGAATGCTTATTATGTTTGCAGGTGTTTTTACACTTGTAATGACAATGAAAAATGTAATGCCTACAATCGGAAGAGATGTTATGCCTCCTATGGATACAGGTATTATGAAAGTAAATATGGAATTTTCATCAAACCTAAATGCAAACGAATCTATAAAAAGACTTAAACCTTTTATCGCATGGCTAAAAAAACAACCTTGGATGGTTAAAGATTCTATAGCAATAGGAACAGAAAAAGGCGTTTTATCAATAGGAGGCGGCGGAAGCGGAAACTCTATTGGTATGACAATTATTGCAGTTGACAGATTTCATAGAAAAAAAACTTTATGGCAACTTGAAAGTGAAGTAAGAAACAAACTTGCAAAACTTAACGGCGTTAAAAAATTGGCTGTATTTGATTTTGGTGCAACCGCTCTTTCCACTATCAGTGCTCCTCTTGATGTTCAGTTTAGAAGCGATACTTACGCTAATTTACCTGCCCTTGCACACAAAGCGGAAAAATTGCTTTATAATGTAAAAGGACTTACAACAATAAAAACAAGCTGGGATAAAGATTTTCTTGAAGCAAGAGTTATTATTGATAAAAACAAAGCTCTAAGCTACGGTATAACTCCACTTGGAATTTTAAGTCAAATCGCACTAAGAGATGAGCCGGCAAGTATAATCGCTTCACTTGCATCAATGGACCCTCAAATTATAAGAATCAGATTTAATAAAGATTACAATAAAAATCTTGAAAATTTAAAATTACTTTTAATTAACACACCAAAAGGTATAGTGCCTTTAAATGCTCTGGCAAAAATAAAAACTGATTTTACTTACAATAAAATTGACAGATATGACTTAGAATATGCCATTGATGTAGAAGGTTACAGAGCAACAAGACCAGTTAGTAAAATCACAGCTGATGCAGATAATATTTTACACAAACACGGAATTTCAAATTATTATCAAACAGGTGATATAAGCGAAATGAAAGATTCATTTAGCAGAATGATAAAAGCTATTGCTATAGGTATAGTTGTTTTAATTTTAACTTTAATGGTTGTTTATCAATCCCTAAGACTTGCTCTTATTATGATTTTAGTTCTTCCATTATCAATGATAGGCGCCGGATGGGGAATGATAATAGCCCATAAACCTTCTTGTATGCCAAGTATGGTCGGTGTTTTATTACTCTTTGGTATTATCATTAAAAATGCCGTTTTATTGATTGACTTTTACAAAGAGTATGAAAAAGAAGGAAAAACTCCGTTTGAAGCGGCACTTGAATCTATTCGGGTTAGATTTAGACCTGTTATGATGACAGCATTCGGGACAATAGCCGGTATGATACCTATTGCACTTGAACAGGCTGTAGGGCTTGAGAGATTATCACCTTTATCTGATGTTGCTATTGGAGGACTTTTAATAGGAACACTACTTACTCTTATTTATGTTCCGATGCTTGCATATGTAACAGACCCAAGAAACAAAAAAACAAATCCAATAGAAAAAATAGAAGAGGAACTTTAAAATGAATTATGATTTTTGTTATGCCTTGAA
>JALVWY010000099.1 GCA_027023105.1 Campylobacterales bacterium
TATAATGCTCATAACATCCGCATCTAAGAGTATAAACGCTTCCTATTTTCATTTTTTTACAATTATCATATGGAATTTCAATATTTAAAGCTTTAAATGAACTCAACAGCTGAACACTGTAACAAGTTGGCAATTTTGCAAATAAAATATTTATTATAAAAATTAAAAGAATATATTTTTTCATTTTGTTTCCCTTAATATTTCATTTAAATAAACTTTTCTTTTTCTATATTGATTAATTTTATTCAATAACCTTTTTAATTCCGGAAGATATTTTTTCATAATTTTATTTTTTTCCATATTAGCTATTTGTCTATATTGTTCATTAAAAAAATCACCTTTTTGTAAAAATTTTTTACAAATTAAATTATTTTTCGCTTTTTTATATAAATTTCTAAAATATCTATTTCTTTTACTTTTCAATTCATCTTTTCCTCTGAATTTTTTACTTATAGTATCCAAAATTTGCATATTAAACATATTATAGTTCTTATTAACAAATTTTAAATACTCTGAAAAATTTGTAAATTTTGCTCTTTTTAATCTATACTCAAATAAAATAATTGCATTTTTTACTCTTTTGTCTCCTTTTAGATTATTTCTTTTATAAAAATCCTGAGATAGAATATAACCTTTTTGCATTTTTTTTACTGTTTTTATATACATATTATCAATAAATTCATCATTTATACCGGGCACAAAAAATTTAAGTAAATTCAAATCTTCAAAAATTGCTTTATTGCCCATAATACCGGCTTCTATCAAATAAGTAAAACCTTGATTTATATAATTTTTTCTCCAGTTTTCCTCTTTTGCTTTTTTTAAAAACAGATATCCCAGATATGTCAAAGAGTCTTTATCCAAATAAAAACTCCCCTTAACCAAATACATAACAGCCTGATTTTCTTTGTTTTTATTTTCATACATTCCAAAAATCGTCTTATATGACGAAACATTCCCTTTTTTAATCAGATAATTAAAAATCATAATTGCTCTTTTAAAAGCTTTTTGATTCAATTTCACCAAATCGGAGCCTAATGCCTGATACGGATATCCAAGCCCGTATAACCTAAAATTTCCTTCATTTTTTATAATCTGTTTCGTAAAATAATTTAAATTTTTTCCATAATTATTTCCATATTCATTGAATAAATAATTATCTTTGATTAAAATAGAAGCATAATTTTTTGCTTTAATATTAGCCAATAAATTGTTTAAAACAGTATTGTCTACAATTCTAGCACTTGCAGCTTTCATATAAGGGTCTCTTAAAAAATTCCTGTCAGGTGTAAAATCTATATTTCTTACAAATACTTCCACTCCGTTGTTATAATTTGTATCCAAAATATTTTTTTTAATTTCCACTCTGATTGAATTTCTGACACTTATACCATCCATTTTGTTTAAAAAGGAGTAATTTTTATATATCAAAACTCTTGGACTTTCTTGTAAAGATATTCCGCTATATCCGTTATCAAATGTCATATTGCCGTAAATCAGATTATCATAACTTGTCCTGTCAAGCATTATCCCGCACGAATGATTTTTTAATGATATGTTATTGGCTATTATTGAATGATTTACATATCTTGAAGTAATAAATCCATGGGCGTGTTTTGCCCCGATTCCTATATTGCTTGCACATATCAAATTATGAGAATAATCGTGAGGGTCAAAATTATATATAACATTATTATGAAAATAATTTCCTATAAAAACACTATTCGCAGCCTCACTTGTATAAAATCCCATTGTACATTCTCTTACTTCATTTCCTATAAATTTTATTGAAGGCATATCGGAATGTATAAAAAAATGCATAGCCAAAGAAGTCGAATTAAAAAGAGCCAATGAAGGAGTGTTTGATAATGAAAAACCAAATGTTGCAACACTGGAATGATATCCAAGCCCTTCAAACAAAGAATTTAATACTATGGCTTTTGAGCCTGTAAGACCCAGAAAATAAGGTCTTGGTTTTTCATAATCTGAAAAAAGGACTTTATCATCAGGAACATACTGTCTTGGAAGTTTTCTGTTTTTTTTATCATTCCACACATAAAATCTGGAATTATTTATATAAAGTTTTCCAAAATAAAAAACAATGGAAACTTTCGGATAACCTTCCATTAACACTGTTTTATTATTTATTACAAGAGAAGCTGTAGGAGAAACAATTATAGAAATATTGAGTTTTATTTTATGATGAGGCAATCCGATAATATATTTTTTCAAATAAGGATTCTTTGATAATTCTTCAAGTGAATATATTCCGTTATAAAGAATTAAAAATTTATTTTGATAATGCTCTTTTTGAGAATACTCTTTTAAATAATACATATTAAAAACAGGTAAAAATTTTGCTTTTTTTGTATCAATTATTTTAAAATCATTACCATAAAATTTTTTTGGAAATTTTCGTAAAAGTAATTTGGGTTTATTGCTTTTATAGGCTTTTTGTAAAGAATTCAACATCTGTTTTTTATCCACATAAGATAAATAAGGAGCGACAATATAAACATCCTTTTTAGAAATTTTATGATAAACTATTTTAGGATTTCTAAGAGGTATTGAAATATGATTTTGCGTATATAACGCATCTTTATAATGTTTAAAACATCCTATATATGCCCTTTTTATATCATAATATATTTTTCCGTTTAATATATTGCAAGACCTGTTATTATCTTCTTGCATAGGAGCTACGGGAGTAAAATTTCCTATTTCAGTTGAAACGGAATAACAACTTGAAGCATATAAATATACGGAAAAAATAAGAAAAAAGAATTTTCTCATTTTATTGCCTAAAAGTATCTATTACAACATTTGCACTTATATCAATTAAATTAGGCATCAATTTATAATTTAGAGGCTTTAATATTACTTTTACATAATTTACACTTCGTGCATAAATATTTTTTAAAGGTTTACTTTTTTCTGATTTAAGCGGTTCAGGAGATTCAATATCTTCAATTCGTGCCTTAAACTCATCTCCTGTTGGCAAGGTAACAGTTGCAATATAACCTACTTTTAATTTTACTGCTTGTTTAGCTAAAAAATGGGACATTATTGTATATCCTGCTTTATCAGGAAGTATTGATAAAATAGGCTCTCCTACATTTCTAAACTCACCATTATGAATATAAATATTAAAGATTCTTCCTTTAACAGGATTTTTTAAAATAACATTTCCGCCATAAATAAGTTTAGCCGCTCCTAACGGATTTGAAACATTCAATTCTTCATTTTTATGTAAATGTTTCAGAAATTCAATATAAGAAGGAGAAGGCGACCTTATTACAGTTACATTTGCATCAACATATCCTATAATTGATTTTACAATAAATGTTCTTGTATAAAATACATACAATAAAAACGCCACTAAAAGAAAAATAACAAGATAGATAATAATTAAAATACTCCAACCCTTTTTTTTATCAACAGATTTCGGATTTTTTTTAGGATAGGTGATTTGCCTTTTTACAACCTGCAAAATATCACCCTGTGTAATAATATCACCTTCTATAAAAGCTGTTATTATCTGATTTAATATTGCTGTTTGTTGAGGATTAATCTCCGTAAATCTACATCTCATTATTGTTTTGTCTTCATATTTGTCATTTCTTAAAAATTCAATATTTAATCCGTCTATAGCCGTTTCAAAATCATCAAATTTAAATATCATTTTTCCAATGACAAATTTTTTATTTAAATACTCTTCAGGCAAATCTATAATTGCACAACCTGAAACTCCCCAGTTATCAATT
Source organism: Campylobacterales bacterium (assembly GCA_027023105.1). Taxonomy (GTDB): domain Bacteria; phylum Campylobacterota; class Campylobacteria; order Campylobacterales; family Nautiliaceae; genus JALTBU01. The sequence continues at coordinate 3,765 of JALVWY010000099.1, forward strand.
TTATATTCTTTTCCGTCTATTTCCATAATAGCCGGTATTTTATATCTTGCATGCTGTCTTGTAATTTCAGATTCGTGAACTATCTGCATTGCTTCTTCTTCCTTCTCATCTTTTTGAACATTTTCATCTATCTCTTTTTTTAAATTTTTTACTTCTTTTATATTGTTTTCTTCCATATTTTTTAAACCATTTTTCATCAAATACTCCCTTTTATAAATTTAAAAAAATCAAAAACATCATTAAATGTTAGCAACTGAGCTAAAAAAGCTATAATTATAAGAAACACCAATAAATCAACAATCACCATTCCATCCGAGCTGACTTTTCTATACCATTCCGTAAATCCCGCCGCACCTTTAAGCGTGGTTTTTTGCCTGGTCCATTTTTGTTTATACAAATGCTCCCAGACATAAATTTTAACAAGAGAGCCTATTACCTGATTATAATATAGAAAAAACGGCCATATCGGCAAAATATGCTTTCTGGAAAATCTATATACAAATATCATAAGCAATCTTGTAAACATAATCCACCACACATAAGCATAAAAAACACCGAATCCCCAATTAATAGCCCCGAAAATCGCCAAAAAAAACCCGTACAGTGTTGTCCATTTGGTTATTCTTTGGTCAATCAAAGCATACCATGGATACAAGTTAAGTTTATCATGAGATAATTTTAATGCCCTTGCATTGGTTCTATACTGATTTCCAAACCATCTTACCATAAGCATAATACTACCCTTAAAAAAGTTTCTCTCAGGAATTTCATCAACAGTATAAACCATTACATCAGGAACATACCACATATCCCATCCTTCACTTGCTACGGCAAACCAGCTGGATTTATCATCACCTGTAAGAAAGTAAAATTCTCCGAGTCTCCAATGGCTTAATTTATCTAACTGAACAATATCAGCAAACGCTTTTTTAACTGCAATATTTGCTCTTATCATAGACATCCGACCCGTTAAAGTCAATACCCTGTCAGACAAAGCAATAGAACTCATTGACATATTTCTTTGGGCAAATCTTAATTTATACCAATAATAATATATTTTTTCTGCCAAACCTTTTCCATAAACCAATAAATGGTCATCTTCATCTTCATCTGTAGTTAATGCCCCCAGTTTATCGTTAAGCATAAAAAGTCTTGCTGTTTTTTTAATACTATCTTCTTCTAATATTGAATCTCCGTCTATAACGGCTACAACCGATTTTTCAAAATTAACATTAGCCTTTGCAACAACTTTAAACCCGGATGCCAAAGCATCTCTTTTACCTGTTCCTTTGATTCTTGTAATAATTAATTTAACCCTCTCCGGGGGGTCTAACTCCAAAAATATTTTTCTTATAAGTCTCTCTTCGGACATTTCAACAATGGAAGCTATCAAACTTACATTATATCCACATCTAATCGCCTCTTCTATAGCGGCTTTATAAACTTTTATCGTCACTTCCGTTGAAATTCTAAATGTTGTTATCAGTAAAAAAACATGGTCCGGGTCTAATTCTTTACCTGCTTTTTGTTCATAATCTCTGATTGCTTTAAATTTATACTTTTTATAAATAAATGCTCTGATACCATTTATTAAAAACCAACTATATCTCCATATTCCTATGATACCGATTATAAAAAGTAAATTTTTTGAATAAGGATTTAATCTGTCAACAGGAATTAAAAAAAACCCTGCAAATAAAACCAAAACATAGATTACAAATCCTAAAAAAGTTTTATCAGTTAAGTATTTTTTCACCAGCCAATCCCTATATAATTATTTTCCGATTTTTTATCAATAACTCTCATTAAATCTATAATTGTTTTATCTTTATTTGTTTGTATAACATCTGCAAACTCTTTTGACCCGTTTCCGATGAGAATTATATCGTTTTCTTGTATTACTTTGTCAAGATTATTACTTAATTTTTCATTAATATGCCAAAGCTCGTTTTCAAGAAGTGCTTTATTTGCTCCTTCTTCTTTTGCTTTTAAAACATTAGGGTCATAAATTTTTATTTTATAACCTTTTCCTATAAGAAGTTCTGTAAGTTCCAATATAGGTGATTCTCTTAAATCATCTGTATTCGGTTTAAAACTAATACCAAGCACAGCAATTTTTTTACTTCTTAAAGGTTTTATAAACTCATTATATATTCTTTTTATCTGATATTCATTGCTTGACATCAATGAATTTAAAAGAGGAGTATTTGCATCAACACTTTTTGCTTTATAAGTAAGGGCTCTTACATCTTTTGGAAGACATGAACCTCCAAAAGCAAATCCCGGTTTCATATAATACGAAGAAATATTAAGTTTTGTATCTGCACAAAATACATTCATTACCTTATGAGAATCAATTCCGAGTTTTTTACAAATCATTCCTATTTCATTTGCAAAAGTAACTTTTGTAGCATGCCAAGAATTATCGGCATATTTAATCATTTCGGCAACTTCAATTTCAACCTCAAAATACGGAGCATTTAAAAATGAATAAAGTTCTCTAAATATTTTATAACTATTTTCATCCATAGTTCCCACAACTGTTTTTGGAGGATTGTAAAAATCCCAAATAGCCGTGCTTTCTCTTAAAAACTCAGGATTTGAAACATATCCGAAATCAACTCCCGCTTTTTTACCTGAAATTTCTTCTATAATAGGAATAACAACATTTTTACCGGTCCCCGGAAGCACTGTGCTTCTCATAGAAACTATATGAAATGTATCTTTTTCTTTTAATTTTTCCCCAATGGCTTTTGCCGCTTCTTTAATATATTGTAAATTTATATTACCGTTTGCCTCAGAAGGCGTTCCTACGGAAATAATAGTAATATCGCTGTTATCAATAGCCTCTTTTAAATCCGTTGTGGCTTTTAGTCTTCCGGCTTTCACATTTCTTGAGATATAATCTTCCAAATCTTTTTCAACTATAGGTGCCTTACCGCTATTAATTAAATCAACTTTTACCGCATCAATATCCATACCTATTACATTATGTCCTTCATTTGCAAAACATGCAGAACAAACTGCTCCTACATATCCCAAACCCACTACACTTATATTCATTTTCAATCCTTTATTTTCAGTTTATCAAATAAAACTTTAGCACAACCTTCGTCTTGAAGATATACACCCGCTTTAAAATAATTTAAATACTTATCCCAATAACTCACATTTTTATTAACTTTTAACTTATTATTTATCCAAATTTTAAGATTTGAATTTTGAACTTTTATTTTCACATCAAAAAAACTTTTTGGCAATTCACCTAAATCTATTTTTTCATAACACATCACATTCGGATCATCACATGTTCTGATAACCGCCCAAATATGATTTTTCTTACATTTTAACTCTTTATACCAAACAACTCTTAAAAGAGGTTTATTTATTACCGGTTTATCTTTTAAGGTGCTGTCGGCGTGAATTTGCAAAAATGTAAATTCCCTATCTTCATTTAAAGGAAAAAGTTTAACCTCCGCTTCCATAATTTTTGCTTTTTTTGTAGAAACTTTCCAGTCGTTTTTAAATCTAAGCTCACTTCTGTGCTTTTTATCACACATAAAAAAAGCCATATATTTATTATCCTGCAAATAAAAATATTTATTGCAAAAATCTTTAAAATTTCCATATTTCGTAGAATAAAGAGAATTGTAACTGCTAAGAGGTGCTTGAAATTTTGAAATTTTTAATACATTTTTAAATTTATACAAAGAATAAGGAGTGTTACAGGCAAATAAAACCGCTGTGAAAATCCCAAAAAAAACTATTTTTTTCATTTATTAACTCTTCCAAAATCATCTTCAATTCTTACGATATCATCTTCACCAAGATATTCGCCTACTTGAACTTCTATTATTTTAACAGGTAATTTTCCGTTATTTTCTATTCTATGAATTACTCCCATAGGAATATATGTAGATTCATTCGGTCTTAATATAAATTTTTTATCACCTTTTACGATAGTAGCTGTTCCACTTACAACAACCCAATGCTCACTTCTGTGAAAATGTTTTTGAAGCGAAAGTCTTTTATGAGGATTTATTTTTAAAAGTTTTACTTTATATTGCTTGTCTTCCAAAAGATTTATATAATATCCCCAAGGTCTATATACTGTTCTACCGAATTTTACAACATCAGGATTTTTTTCTTTTAATATTTTTACAATATCTCTAACACTTTGTGATTTTCCTTTTTTAGTTACAAGAATTGCAGATGGAGTATCGACAATAATTAAATCATTTACGTGACTTAAAGCAATAGTTTTATATCTTCCGAAAATGAAATTATTTTTTGCATTAACAGCTACAAGATTATCTTTTTTAGTATTTCCGTTTTCATCTTTTTCAAATTCTTTATCAAGAGCGTCAAAACTTCCCACATCATTCCACTCTACATCAAGCTCTACAAATTTTATTTTTTTACTTTTTTCCATTACCGCATAATCAATACTTATATCAGGGATTTTTTCCATATCCTCACTTAAAATTCTAATATACTCACCTTTTTTCGCTTTTTCTGTTGCAATTTTTGCATTTTCATAAATTTCAGGTGCATATTTTTTAAGCTCGTCAAGATATGTATTGGAATGAAACATAAACAAACCGCTATTCCAGTAAAAATTCCCTGATTTAATATATTCTTGTGCAGTTTGTAAATTTGGTTTTTCATGAAATTTAATAACATTTTCACCATCTGTCTCAATATATCCGTATCCTGTTTCAGGATATTTAGGTTTAATTCCAAAAACAACTAAATATCCTTCTTTTGCAAATTCTTCAGCCTTTTTTACAGCTTCATAATATTTTTTATTTGCATCAATTTTATGATCAGACGGCGCTATTAATAAAACATCATCATTTAAAAACGCAGCAAAAGCAATTGCTCCTGCCGTATTTCTTCCAAACGGTTCTGCCAATGCTGTAAAATTTTTATATTTAACGTCGTTTTTTATCTCTTCAAACTGATCAAGAGCTAAAAAAAATTGATTTGCATTGGCTACAATAAATACTTCATCACAAAAAGCATTATTTCTTTTTAAAGTCATTTGATACAAAGATTCATTATCAAACATTTTTAAAAACTGTTTAGGAAGATTTTCCCTACTTATAGGCCAAAGTCTGGTTCCGATTCCTCCGCATAAAATTACATTTATCATTTTTACCTACTTAAAAAATTTTTTAAAATAATAACAAATTTATTAAATATCTTCAAATTTGTCATCAAAAGCATTACTTTTTCAAAAAGTTTTAACTTATTTATTGTTACTTTTTTTAACAACATAAAAATAATCCGGTGCCTTCGTATAAAAAAGTTTAACTTTTGCCTGTTTGTATAAATTTTTGTTTTCTATACTTTCAATTATGCCGACTTTTGCACCCTGATAAAAAAGCCCGTCAAGACCGTTTGTAACAACCAAATCACCTTTTTTTATGTTAGCAAATTTCGGGATATATTCAATTATATTTTTTCCGCCCTTAAAAATACCGGGTATTTTTTTATTATCATCTAAAATATAGACCGTATAGGAAACCTTTTTATCTGTATTTAAAAAAGCAAGTG
>JALVWY010000100.1 GCA_027023105.1 Campylobacterales bacterium
CGCTACTTTACATTGCATCTATAATATCCTTTATCTCTTTTAGAGAATGGGCGGTAAAATCCGGATTAAAACTTTTGATATTTTCTCCTTGGCTGTATCCGTGAGTTACGGCTATTGATTTAATTTTAGCGTTTTTTGCAGCAAGTATATCATTTTTAGAATCTCCAATCATTACAGCTTCATTTGGATTTACATTAAAGTATTCTAAGGCTCTTAAAAGCGGAATAGGGGAGGGCTTTTTATATTCAAAATCTCCTCCAAGAATAAAATCAAAAACATCTATATCAAATTTTTTTAAAATCGGTTTTATATATTCATCCGGTTTATTTGTAATTAAAGCTAAATTTTTTTCTTTTAAACTCTTTAAAAGCTCTTTTGCACCAGCATAAAGCAGAGTTTTTTTTGCATTTGTGTGTTTGTATTTTTCTTTAAAATTTCTGTGAGCTTTTTCTAAAAATTTTTCATCTTCAATTCCGTTATATCTTAAAGCTCTCTCAACTAATTTAAAAGAGCCGTTTCCTATCCATTTTACTGCTTCATTAAAAGAAGCTTCTTTTAAATTAAATTCTTTTAGCATTTCATTTATACTATCAACTAAATCAGGAGCCGAATCTATTAAAGTCCCGTCTAAATCAAATATAATTAATTCCAAAATCACCCTTTTTTAAGAAGTCTAACACTAACGCTTTTTTCAAAATATTTTTTCATCTCTTCTATTTTTTCTATGCTTAAAGAGTTTATTTTTTCTTGATAATTTAAAAGCGGGGTAATATCCCCTTTTGCAAAATAGTCTCCATAAATATTACTAACACCACTGCTGCTTTCAAGTTGGGTTAAAAAATCAAATTTTGTTTGATTTTTAACTTTTTCTAGGGCTTTTTTAGTAACTTTAAAATTTTTAAGCTCTTTTTTTATCTCTTTTTCAAGTTTCTCCGGAGTTACTCCCGGATTACAAAATCCAAAAGCAATAAAAACTCCCGGGTCAATAAGCTCCATATTATATGCATATACTTCATTTGCAAGTTGTTTTTTGTTTATTAGTTTTTCTCTTAAAATTCCGCTTTTTCCACCGCTTAATATTTCACTAAGAGCACTCAGGGCAAATTGGTCTTCGTGTTTAAAATCAGGTATATGAAAAGCAATTCCGACAGCTTCTATTTGAGTCTCTCTTTTTATTTCTATTACTTTATCTCCGTCTAATTCAGGTTCTTTTTGATGAACTTTTGGAATAGGGCGGGTGTTTTTTATATGAGAGAAATATTTTTCAGCTTCCATAAATACCTCATCGGCGTCGATATCTCCCGCTACTAAAATAAAAGCGTTTTTCGGCTGATAATAGGTCTTATGAAAATCTCTTATGTCTTTAATATTCCAATTTAAAATATCTTCTTTAAACCCAATAGGTGTCCAGTGATAAGGATGATAAACAAAAGTGTTATTAAAAAGTCTAAAATAAAGATATCCGATAGGATTATTGTCTGTTCTCCAAAGTCTCTCTTCATAGACAACTTTTCTCTCTCTTTGAAATTCATTATCTGTTAAATTAAGATTTTCCATAACTTCGCTAAACAGCTCAAATGTTTTATCTAAATAAGTGCTTGAAGTTTTTATAAAATAGTGAGTATAATCAAATCCGGTAGATGCATTATCCACACCACCCATACTTTTTACTATTTTATCAAATTCTCCTTCTTTTAAGTTTTTAGTAGATTTGAAATTCATATGTTCAAGCATATGGGCAATTCCGCTTTTTCCCATTACTTCATTTCTGCTTCCTACTTTATAAAAAACATTACTTGTAATTACATTGCTTCCTTTATTCATAGGAATTGCTATAACTTCAAGATTGTTTTTTAATTTATGGGTATAAAATTTATGAAGCATTATCTTCCTTTAATTCCAGTTTTTTAGGAATATCAACTCCTATTGCTTCGCTTATATGGTTAAATCCGTCTTCTTTTAGATATTTTATAAGACCTTCGTTTATATCTTTTATTAAACCAGGTCCTTTATAAATAATTCCGCTGTAAACTTGAAGCAGGCTTGCTCCCGCTCTTATTCTTTTGTAAGCTTCCTTAGCAGAATCTATTCCACCGACACTAACAATAG
>JALVWY010000101.1 GCA_027023105.1 Campylobacterales bacterium
AAAAAAACGGCTTTTTACATTTAAGAACAGACAGTGAGAATTATTTTGCCTATTCTCTTGATAAATTTTTAGAGGTAAATAAGACACATATTGAAATTAAAAAAAATCTCCCTTATGAAATAACAAGTAAATATGAAGAAAGATGGATAAAAATGGGTAAAAATATTTATGATATTTATATGTATTCCCTTGAAATTTCAAAAGAAAAAAAAGAAAATTTTGATTTTTCTTTTGAAAAAAAACTAAAAAACCTTGATTTTATAGCGAAAATTTATAACAATTTCATCATTCATTTGGAAAAAGAAAAAAAAATAGATGAAAATTCCTCTTTGATAAGAGCAACTATCGGGAATTTCAACAGACCTGAACATATTTATATAATAAATACTCAAAAACCGTATTATTTTAAAAAACCGGCTGAAATAAAAGAAAATTATTTGGCACATCAAGAAATAAAAAGGCTTTTTAATGGCTAAATTAGTCCTTGCTAAAGATATAAGCATCACTTACGATGATACGCAAATAATAAAATCTTCGTCTTTTAGTATAAACAGCGGGGATTTTGTATTTTTAACAGGAGTGAGCGGAAGCGGAAAAACAACTCTTATAAACACACTTTACGCAGAACACAAACTCCAAAACGGAGAAATGTATATAGGAGAATTTAATCTCTCAAAAATGAATAAATCCCAAACTTCCATGCTTAGAAAACATCTTGGAATTGTTTTTCAGGATTTTAAACTAATCCCCGAATGGAATATCTTAAAAAATGTAATGCTGCCTTTATTGATTACAGGTATTGATAAATCACAAGCCGAAAAACTTGCCATGCAATATTTAGGCAAAGTAAAACTTTCTCATAAAGCCGATAAATTCCCTCCCGAACTTAGCGGAGGAGAGCAGCAAAGAGCGGCTATTGCAAGAGCTACAATTCATAATCCGGTAATGATTTTAGCAGATGAACCGATTTCGGGACTTGACGATTATTCGGCATCTTTGGTTATGGATTTATTCATCCGGGCTAATAAACTCGGAATTACAGTTATCATAGCTTCACACTCCATTCCACAAAATTTTGATATATTATTTAAACAATTACATATAGAAAAAGGCAAAATTTATGAGCTCTCTTAAAAGTCATTTAACACTTATTTTAGCACTTATTTCAATAATGCTCAGTATCTTTTTATTCCGTATATTTTCAAACATTATGAATCTTTACCAAAAAAATATCGTTAATAATTATTCAATAGTAATTGTCAGCACAAAACCCGTAACATCTTTAGACATTTCGCAAATAGAATCCATAAAGCCGATAAATATAAATTTTGAAATAAAAAAATTAAAAGAAAAATATAAAAACATAGATTTTTCAAATCTTCAAATTCCGTTTTTTTACAGATTAAAATTAAAAACTCTTCCATCCCCAAGTGAACTTCAAGAAATTAAAGAAAAGTTAAAAAATTATGATTTTATAAAAAAAGTAATGACCAAATCCTCTTCTCAAACAAAAATATATAATCTTTTAATGCTGCTTAAAACAACTTCAAAAGTTTTTATGTTTTTAATTGCTGTTTTAGGATTTTTACTTATTTTAAAACAACTTGAAGTTTGGAAACTTCTTCACTCCGAGAGAATGTATATTATGGAACTGTTCGGTGCCCCTTTTTGGTTTAAAGGCGCCTCACTTTTTAAAACGGCTTTTTTAGATTCCATAATTTCGCTTATTATTACAGTGGGATTAATATTTTTTATTACGGATTCAATACTTTTCAAAAATATAATAAGTGAATTAAATATAAATTTCAAAGTAAATTATCTAAATGAAATTATTCTGCTTGTAATAACAAGCTTTTTAATATCTTTTATCTCTTCAATCATTGTCATAATAGGAAAAAAATGATAAAAATCTTATTTTTTTTATTAGCTTCGCTTTTATTTGCAACCAATGTCTCTTACACTAAAAAAAAGATATTGCAGACTAAATTTGTAATATCAAAAATGAATCAAAAGCTTGATATGATTGCAAATAAAATAAATCAAAAACAGACGGCTTTAAACCGAATAAATAAAAAAATATCAAACCTAAATCAACAAATAGCCCTTT
>JALVWY010000102.1 GCA_027023105.1 Campylobacterales bacterium
AAAGCTAAACAGTTTGTTAAAATATATGCACAAATAAATTCTATAATTCCTTATGAGATGATTAGTTGGGAAAAACTATTTTGGTTTTTAAAATTTTTGATACCAAAATTAAAGATTAAAGATTCTAATCTTGATAAACTGGATGAATTGTTAAATTCAGTAGATTTATCTACTTATGGGCTTGAAAGGGTAAAGCTTAGTGCAAATATATCACTTGATGATAGTGAAACAAAACTTGAACCTCAAAATCCAAATCCAAGAGGTGCATATGACACGGAAGAAGAAAAAAATCCATTGGATGTAATTATAGAAAATTTTAATGAAAAATGGTTTCAAGGTTGGGAAGCCACTCCAGAGGAACAAAGAGTTAAATTTATAACATTGATAGATAAAGTAAAAAATCATGCTGATTTTAAAACAAAATATAAAGAAAACAAAGACCAATATACAAAAAGATTAGCACTTGAAAAAATTATAATAGAAATAATGAATCGTGAAAGAAAAAAAGATTTGGAGTTTTATAAAATGTTTGCAGGAGATGAAGCTTTTAGAGTAGGAATGCTTGATAGCTTTGATAGAATATTGAGTATTTAATGATTTATTGATATTTTCCCATGCTAATTATTTTATATTGACTGACACGGACTTTCTAACAGTCCCAAAAATATAAATTTTACATAAATTTGACAAAATTAACATTTATTTAACATTGTTGCATTATAATTTCACTACCCCCTTTTTCATCCTTTCTCCTTTTTATATTAAAGTTAAATTTTTCAAATGCTCAATTAAATCTTTTTTTATTATTATTGCATCAATACAAAAAGCATTATTAAGTCTGTTTTTTTGCATATAAATATTTGCACCTTTTATAATTCTTTTTATTTTTGAGGGTGTGATATTAAAAATTGGCTCAAAACCACTGCCGCTTTTGACTTCTATGAAATGAATCGTATGATTTTTAAAGGCAATAATATCAATTTCTCCGCCTTTAAAATAAAAATTTCTTTTTAATATTTTATAGCCTTTTTGAATCAAAAATTCACATGCTTTATCTTCCGCTAGATTTCCTTTAGTTTTTGTATTCATTTAATATCTTTATATGCTCTTGTGGGATTTTGGATATTTTGCCGTTTTTTATGTATACCAGTTTTATAGTCGTTTCAAAAAGTTTTATATTTTCTTTGTAAATTTCCTGAAAAATATTTAAAGAAGCGTTTTTAATCTCTTTTGTGATTGTTTTTACTTCAATTAAATCACCGAGTTTTGCGGATTTTATAAAATTAGCTTCTAAATTTTTGACAACATAACCTTCGTTTTCAAAAAATATATTTTTACTGAAAAATATTTCACTTCTTGCCTGTTCGCAAAATTCCAGATATTTAGTATGATATACAATTCCTCCGGCATCTGTTGCGTCATAATAAATTCTTATTTTCATAAATTTCCTTTTTAGTATAATTTTATCAAAAAGGCTTTTTGTGTATGACATTTTGATTTTAGGAGCTGGGGCTAGCGGACTTTTTTTAGGAAGTTTATTGAAAAATAAAAATTTTTTGATTTTGGAGCACAATAGTGAAATCGGAGCAAAAATAAAAGTAAGCGGCGGGGGAAAATGTAATATTACAAATAAAGTTTTAAACACATCAAATTATAAAGGCGATAGCGAATTTGTAAAAGAAATTTTTAAAAAATTTGATAATAAAGATTTGTTAACTTGGCTTAAAAAAAATAATTTAGAAGTAAAAGAGCTTAAAAAAAATCAATATTTTTTCTCTTCCTCGTTGGTTTTAAAAAATTTTTTTGAAAAAAAGCTGAAAAAGCATATAAAACTTCAAACTAAAATTTTAGAGATTGAATATGATGGGAATTTTAAAGTAAAAACAAACAAAGGCACTTTTGAAGCAAAAAATATTGTTGTGGCAACCGGTGGAATCAGCTTTAAAAAACTGGGTGCCAGTGATATCGGATATAAAATCGCCTCTTCATTCGGGCATAATATTATCACTCCTAAACCGGCTCTTGTAGGATTTACCGTCCAAAAGAGTGAAAGCTGGTTTAAAAATTTAAGCGGGATTTCACTGCCTGTGGAAGTTAGGGTGGAAAATAAAAAATTTAATCAAAATATTCTTTTTTCCCATAAAGGAATTACGGGTCCTGCGGTTTTAAATGCATCTTTGTGGTGGGAGAAGGGATTTGTTGAGATTAGTTTTTTAAAAAATATAAAAAAATATCTAAAAAATCCTAATAGACAAATTTCAACCCAGCTTCCTTTGCCAAAAAGATTTGTTAAAGAGTTTTTGAATACCATAGAAGTTAAAGATAAAAAACTTAAAGATTTAAGCACGGAAGAAAAAGAAAAATTAAAACTTCTTGAAAATTACAGATTTGCGCCTGCCGGGACTTTTGGATTTGAAAGAGCGGAAGTTACAAAAGGTGGTGTGGATGTAAGTGAAATTGATTTTAATATGCAGAGTAAAAAAATAAAGGGACTTTATTTTATGGGAGAAGTTTTGGATGTAACGGGTGAACTTGGAGGATATAATTTTCAGTGGGCTTTTTCTTCGGCTTTTGCAGTAAGTAATCTATAAGTTTCTATTTTGAATGTAAGATTGATTTCTTTGTTTGATTTTTCAAAATCTATAGGGAAATAGACTCTTATTATGTTTTTATAATTTTTTATATTGTTTATAAAATCATAAAAATTTTTAGGAGATTTAATCTGTGCCGTTATTATGTAAGATGTTTTTGCAAATTGATTTTTGTATGGAATGGTTTTTTGTTTTGTGATTTTTATTATATTCATATAATCTTTTGCAAAAAGTTTGAAATTATTTTCATTGAAATTTCTTTTAAAAGCATTTAAAATTTGTTGATTTTGGTTTTGAAGTTTTGTTAATTGTTCTAAAATATGTCGGTAGTTTTGTTTTGTATTATCAAATTCCTGTTTTGATAAAAAATAACTGTTTTTTGCATTTTTGAATATTTTTACGCTTGGTGCTATTATAAAGGCTATAATAAAAAGTGTCATTGAAATATAAAAAGCAAAAAACAGTGCGTTTTTAATAACATCTATTCCGTAAATTTTAAGTTTAGGCAGTTTAATTTTAATTGAAGGCAGTTTCATTGTTGCCCTTTAGTTTGTTTATTGATTTGAATTTATACCAGCCGTTTGGCATTTGGTAAAAAGTTGTATCGGTTTTTGTAAAAATAGATTCAAGAGGCGGCAGCATTAAAAGATTGTAAACATCTTTTGTCGGAGTTATTCCGTAAATTATCAAAGAATCTTTTTTTAATAAAAATTTATTAAGTGTAATCGGGTCGGGGATTAAATCAAGCAGATTTTTAATAGAATCTTTTATTAATGAATTTTTTACCATAATATCTTCATATATTGTTTTTTGAAGTTTAATATTCTCTTTTTGAAGTGTTAAAGATGAAATTTTTGTGTTTAAAGTGATAATGTTTTGATTATAAATTTGATTGTTTTTTGAATAGAAATAAGCTTTTACAAGTAAAAACAGGGCAAAAGAGACATATAAAAATACCGAAATAGCATAAAATACAAGCCATAATTTTGTGTCTTCTTTAAAAAATTGCTTTTTTTTAGGTTTTGTGAAACTATACATTTATTTCACCTTTTGCCAATTCGTTAAGTGTTTTTAATAAATCAAATTGTATTATTTCGCTTTCCATTAAAAGTTCATCTTCTATAAGTTCTTTGATTGTATCTCCTATTTCAATGGTATCTAAAAGCACTATTTTTTCCAAAAAATCATCCGAATAATTTTCATAATAATCTTTTATTGATTCTTTTAATATGTTTGTGATTTTAAATTCCGTATCTGTTGTTTCTAAATTTCCATTAGATTTTTCAAAACTTATATTATCGGCTTCATCTTCTATATCTTCTGAAATTTCATTTTCTATGTCTATATCTTCTAAAAGTTCCATATCTTCATTATCGTTTGTTTCTAATATTTCTTCTTTTTCCAAAAAAGATATATCAGCATATATAGGAATATTTTCTTTATAAGCAATAATTATTATTTGAGTATTTAAAATCAATACATACATATAATTGTTTTTGTTTTTAGCATAAAAATCAATAGGGGCAAAAATTGAAAAAATAAAATCCATATCCCATTTGAACTCTTTTTTTAATTTTACCAAATCATACATAGAAACGAAAAAAGAGTATCTGTCTTTTATACATATGGAATTGATGTTTTCTATGTCAATTTCATTTTTTAAGAAAGATTTTTTATTACAGCTTGGAATTACTCCTTGATTTATAGTTTGCAAAATAGTTGAAATATAGTTTTGCGGATAATCTTCTTTTAAATCTCTTATTAATTTATTTAATTCTTTTTTTGAATTTAATTCTTTTTTTTCACTTTCTATAAGTTTATTGTTTTTTATTATTTCTATAAGAAGTGTATATTTTTCATTATTTTCATAAAAGCTTACAAAAGCTTTTTTTATAAATTTTTCTAAGAACATAACGGATGCGCTTTTAAATAATTTTTTAGTTTCAAAGAATCACTGAGTTTTGTATAAATCTGGGTTGTTGAAATAAATTCGTGACCCAAAAGCTCACTGACATCTGTGATTCTGGCACCATTATCAAGCATATATGTGGCAAACGAGTGTCTTAACTGATGAGGAGTTATATGGATTCCTGTTTTTTTAAAAGGTTTTTGGACAATATATCTGAGTTTTGTATCATTTAATCTAATTCCGTCTTTTTCAAAAAGATAAACTTTCGGTGAGAAAAGTTCTATGTATTTATTGATTATCTCTTGTAATTTCGGATGAAGAGGCAGCATTCTTGTTTTAGAGCCTTTTCCTGTGATTCTTATCCAATCTCCCCGGATATCTTCAAGTTTGATATTTGAAGCTTCACTGATTCTTAGCCCAAGAGAGAAAATCACCATAATAACAGTAAATTCTTGCAAAGAAGCAACTTTCAAGGCTTCTTTTATATGTTGCATACTTACAGGCTTAGGGAGTGTTTTAGGCACTTTTATATGCTCATCGCCTATGATTTTGAATTTAAATCCGTCGTCTTTTAAAAATTCCAAAAAACTTCTAAGAGTGGATATCTTTTTTGCTATTGTTTTTTTCTTTTGTTTTGCTATTTGAAGCCTATAAGGAGTTATGTCTAAATAATTATCTTCAAGTTCTATGTATTTAACAGCCTCTTTTAAAACGCTTTCGTATGTTTTAAAAGTTTCTGCGGATTTTGTTTTTTTAACAAAATTTAAAAATTTGTTAATCTCATTTGTTAAAAAGTTTTTCATATAACTTTTTTGCCTTTATATATTTTTCTTTTGCCTTCTCTTTTAAATCTTTTGGTAATAAAATAGAAGGCGTCAGTGTTTTATATTCTCCAAGAAGTATTTCAAGCATTATTTTTATTCTTAATTTGTCTTTTTTGGTTATATCGTTTTTATTGGCGATTTGTTCTGTTTTGTTAAAAAAATCATTTGCATCGTTGATGAAATGTTGCCACTGCGAGGCGATTTTTGATTGTATTTTGATTGTAAAAGCCATACGGTTGTATGGATTTAGCGTATAGGCTTCACCGGCTAATTTATATGCTTTTGTATAATTTCCGATTTCAAAAAAATATTTAGCTTCCATTGATATCCTATATGATGGGTTAAATGTAAAATATCCTATTATAAAAACAATAATTAAAACTAAAAATATAATAACTTTTTTTATATTATTTTTCCTTTTAATGAATGTCTGGTTGCATCTGTTATTTTTACATCTATTATTTTACCAAGAAATTTTGGATTTGTATCAAATTTGACACTAAAAAAATTATCGCTTTTTCCGCTTCCTTCTTCTTCTGCTAAAACTTTATAAACTTTTCCTATATGGTTTTTTGCTTTTTCATCAAGTATTTTAGAATGTAAATCCTGGAGTTTATAAAGCCTTTGTTTTGCCACTTCTTTATCTACTTGGTCTTTAAATTCAGCTGCTTCTGTAAGAGGTCTTGGTGAATATACAAAAGAGAAAATCTGCTCAAAGCCGACTTTTTCAACAACATCTAAAGTATCTTTAAAATCTTCTTCGCTCTCTCCTGGAAATCCTACGATAATATCGGTTGTAATTGAAACATTTGGAATTTGTCTTATTATTTCACATCTGTTTAAAAACCACTCTTTTGTATATCCTCTTTTCATTCTTTTTAGCACTTTTGTGCTTCCGCTTTGAAGCGGAAAGTGTATATGTTTGCATATTTTAGGATTTGTGGCAAATTCTTCTAAAAATTTATCATCAGCATGAAGAGGATGAGGAGACATAAATCTTATTCTTTCAATCCCGTTTATTTTACTTACTTCTTTTAAAAGGTCTGTAAAATCAACTTTTTTGTGTTCAATACTGAATCTTTTGCCGTATGTGTTTACATTTTGACCAAGAAGAGTTATCTCTTTTACACCGTCATTAGCTAATTCTTCTATCTGTTTAAGAATTATATCCATAGGAATGGAAATCTCTTTTCCGCGCGTTTTTGGCACAATGCAAAAGGTGCATTTTTTATCGCATCCGAGCATTATATTTACAAAATCTTTATAAGGGCTTTTACGGGTGTTTTTGAAAACATAAGTTGTATCATCATAATCAATATCCGTAATTACCGCTTTTTTTGAATTTAATGCCTCTTTTATTCTGCTGACATTCCTGGCACCTAATACAAAATCAACAAATGGCGCTTTTTTTATGATTTCTTTACCCATATGGCTTGCAGTGCATCCGCAAACTCCGAATTTTGCATTTGGATTTTTTTTCTTTAAAGCTCCAAGCTCACTAAAAAGTTTAGCAACAGGTTTTTCTCTGACAGAGCAGGTGTTAATGATGATTAAATCGGCATCTTTAGGGTCGTTTGTAGGATTGTATTTATCCTTAAGCTCCCCTATAATATGCTCAGAATCCTTAACATTCATCTGACAGCCGAAAGTTTCTATAAAAAGTTTTTTCATTCCGCTTCTTTATATGATATGAAGTTCATACATATAAGAACCTTCGTCAAGTGCATATTTTACTTCTCTGAAATAGACGGAATAACCGTCTTTTTCAAGTTTGTCTATTAAATCTTTTAAATTTTTATAACTTGTATCCTTGTGAAAATAAAAAAAACTGTTCGGTTTTATATCTTTTACAAATTCCGTATAAGTTTTTTCTATGATTTCATTATCAGGTCCAATAAGTTTTAATTTCATATAAATCCTTTTTATTATTATTTTAGCAAAAATTTTAGTAAAATTATAACTAAAAAAGTAATTTAAAGGATTAAAGTGGAGAAAGTATTGGATTTATTATCTCTTGTAGCAAATGAAAAGGGGCTTGATTTTGATGAAGTAAAAGAAGCTTTTAAGCGCTCTATTATAAAAACGGCTCAAAATGTGTTAGGTGATATAGATGTTGATGTGGAAATAGAAGACGGAGAGCTTAAAATTTATCAAAATTTTGAAGTTATTAATGATGACAGAGCCTTAGAAAATCCGGAAAAATATCTATATTTAGATGAAGCAAGAGATTATGACCCTAATGTTCAGCTTGGAGACAGATTAAAAGCCGAGCTTGATTTGGGAAAACTTGGAAGAAGCGGGGCAATGTCTTTGCAAAGAGAATTTGAAAGAGAAATTACAAGACTGCTTGAAAATGAAATTTACAGAAAACTTATTTCAAAACTAAATACAATAGTAAACGGAGAAGTTGTAAAAGTTGATGATGAAGAAAATACCTGGATTGAAATTTACGGAGTTCAAGGAGTGCTTCCTAGAAGAAACAGAATAAAAGGTGAAAAATTTGAAGTTGGAGATGTGTTAAAAGCTCTTTTAAAGTTCGTTCATTTTGACAATAAAAAAGGAATTACAATAGAACTTAGCAGAACCGCACCTAAATTTTTGGAAAAACTTATAGAAAGTGCCGTTCCTGAAGTGAGAGACGGTATTATCAAAATACATTCAAGTTCAAGAATTCCGGGTGTCAGAAGTAAAGTTTCGGTAAGCTCTCTTAATCCTCAAGTAGAGCCGATAGGGACAATTATCGGTAAAAACGGTGTTAGAATAAACTCTATTTCAAATGAATTACACGGAGAAAATATTGATGTAATCGAATATTCTAATAAACCGGAAATTTATGTGGCAAGGGCGCTTTCTCCTGCGATTGTGAAAAATGTAAAAGTGGATGAAAAAAAAGGAATTGCTTATGTTGAGGTAAGTCCTGAAGAAAAGGCAAAAGCTATTGGAAAAAACGGGGTTAATATCACTCTTGCCAGTATGCTTACAAAATATAAAATTGAACTTCAAGACGAGAAAGAAAAAACAACGGATACAAGCAAATTGGAAAATCTGTTTAAAATTTAAGGCTTTTTATGAAATATTTTTATTTTTCTTTTTTTGTTGCTGTTTTAGGATTAGCAGGGGCGTTTTTTTTAGGTAAATTAGAGGCGGTTTATTTAACGGCTATTTTGGCTGTTTTGGAAATTTCTCTTTCGTTTGACAATGCGGTTGTAAATGCAAAAATATTAAAAAGTATGGATAAAATCTGGCAAAAAAGATTTTTAACCTGGGGAATTGTAATTGCGGTTTTTGGTATGAGACTTGTTTTTCCGGTATTAATTGTAAGTCTTGCGGCAAATATAGGTTTTATGGAAACTATAAAAATCGCTCTAAACGACCCGCATAAATATCACGAAATTTTAGCTTCAACGGAGCATATGATTTATGCTTTTGGCGGCGGGTTTTTATGGCTTGTATTTAGTGACTTTTTGTTTGAAAAAAAAGATATCAGATGGCTAAAACCTGTGGAAAAAACAGCTGAGAGATTTGGAAAAGTGGAAAATATCTCGTTAATTGTAGCAACGCTTTTAGGAATTATAATTGTTTATTATATTAAAGATTATAAAATTGCCATTGCATATTTTTTAGGAATTTTAAGTTATTCTGTTTTAAAAGGTGTAAACTCTTCTTTTAGCACGGAAGGAATAAAAAATGGGCTAATGGGGCTTATCTATTTAGAAGTTTTGGACGCTTCTTTTTCATTTGACGGAGTTATAGGAGCGTTTGCCATTACCGGTGATATTTTAATTATAATGCTCGGTCTTGGAATCGGGGCTATGTTTGTAAGAAGTCTTACTGTTTGGATGGTGGAAAAAGGTGTTTTAGACGAATACAAATATCTTGAACACGGAGCGCACTATGCCATAGGAATTTTGGCGGCTATTATGCTTTTAAAAATTTTTACGGAAATAGGAGAAGTAATAA
>JALVWY010000103.1 GCA_027023105.1 Campylobacterales bacterium
GAAAAAAAGATTCTTTTACTCTTTTATATTCTTCCATACTTTTATGAAAATCCAAATGGTCTTGCGAAAAAGAGGTCATAATTTTTGCATAAAAATCTATTCCTTCTACTCTTTGTTGAACTATTGCATGAGAACTGACTTCCATTATAAAAAAATCAGGCTTATATTTAAACGCCCTTTTTATTGTAGTAAATATAGCAGGAGTTGTAAGAGTTTTGGATTCTATCGTTTCTCCGTTAAAAAAGAATCCTTCAGTCCCTTGTGTCGCTATGCTAAAGCCTAATTCTTTTAAAATAAAAGATAGCACAAACGCCGTTGTGGTTTTGCCGTTTGTTCCGGTAATTCCTATAAATTTTGTATGTAGATTAAGAGAATTTAAAAGTTCTTTTGGAGTAATAAAATTTTTTATATTTTCAGCATATTTTTCATTTTGGTGAGTTTTTAAAAAAAGTTTTTTATTATCTAACTCTTTTGTATTATCAGTAATTAAATCATTTTGTAAGTAGGTTGTTAAATCCATCAATTATCTCTAAATCATTCATTTGCGTAATCAAATCTTCAAAATAACTAATAGCATTTTCTCTAAATCCATATTTCAAAAGCATATCAAAAAATTCCAAAAGCTCTTCTTTTTGCTCAAAAAAAACTCTTGTAGAAAGTAAAATGTTTTCCAAATCTTCTTTAGAAGATACTATTTTTTTGACATCTTTAAATAAAATCCCCTCTACTATATCGGAATTAAAAGAAGGAGGAATAAGCTTGGTAATTATATCCATTGCTTTTTTATAATTTTTTTGACTTATAGCCTCTTCTAAAAGGAATTTTAAATCAGAATGAATATTTTGCAAGCTCATCCAATCTATCCTCAAATCCGTGAGGGACATTCATTACCACCAAATCAGGATGGATTTTCTCTTTTAGTGCTTTTTCAATTCCATATTTTAAAGTAGCCCCGGCGCTTGCGCATCCAACGCATCCGCCTTGAAGCTGCACATACACTACAGGTTTTCTGACATCAATTAATTTAACATCTCCGCCATCCATTTGAAGCATCGGACGAAGTTCTTGCAAAACTTCCGCCACCGCTTCTTTCAAATCTTCATTTGAAAAAGGTATTTCAGCCATAATTAACCTTATTCACTTACAAATTCAATAATACACATTTCGGCTGCGTCGCCTTTTCTAAGACCTGTTTTTACTATTCTTGTATATCCACCGTTTCTGTTTTCAAATTTAGGGGCAATTTCTTCAATTAATTTTTTAGTTGCCGCTTTTGCTCTTTGGTTTGAGCCGAGTTTGGCATAAACAGCTCTATGAGTGTTTAAATCTGCATTTTTTGATTTTGTAACAAGTTTTTCAACATATCTTCTAAGTTCTTTTGCTTTTGGCACAGTAGTGTTTATTCTACTGTTTTCGATTAAATCACAAGCAAGATTTCTTAAAAGTGCAGCTCTGTGCTCAGAAGTTCTTCCAAGCTTTCTATATCCGTGTCTGTGTCTCATGATTGCTCCTTTAATTTCTCTAACTTCTCTTCTATTATTTTTTTAATATTAAGCGGCAGTGTTTTACTTAAAGAAAATCCGATTTCATCTAATTTATCATAGATTTCTTCTAAAGATTTAGTCCCTAAATTTTTCACATTTGCTATTTTTTCTTTACCCATTGACACAAGTTCGCCTACATATCTGATTCCGGCTCTGTCAAGTGCATTAAAACTTCTGCTTCTAAGATTTAAATTCTCAATAGGTTCAAAAAGAACATTGTATTCTTCCGGCAATTCTATATTTTCTTCTTGTTTGGTTTCAAGTTTAAATTCTTTTGAAAACACCGTAAATTGGTTTAAATAACTGTTAATGGCATCTTTAAATGCATCAACAGGGTCTATTTGCCCGTCTGTTTCAACTTCAAAAATCACTTTTTCAAAATTAGGGTCATCTTCCACTAAAACATTTTCTATATTGTAAACTACTTTTTTAACAGGAGAAAAATAAGCATCAAGACCTATAAAATCATCCGGAAGTGTATCTCTGTAATTTTCAACAGCTACAAATCCCATACCTTTTTTGATAATGATAGAAATATTAAGTTCACCCTCTTCATTAAGTGTTGCTATATATTCATCAGGTGTAACAATATCAATTTCATCATTAATAAGGTCTTTTCCTTTTATTTCTTTAGGTCCTGTAAAGTGATAATTTACTTCAATTTCATCTTTAGTATCGTCTTTAATTTTAAATTTTATATTTTTAAGGTTAATAATAAAGCTTGCCACATCTTCAAGCATACCCTTTAGCGAATCGAATTCGTGTTTAACACCTTGTATTTTAATCGCAACAGGTGCATAACCCAAAGTTGCAGCTATTAATGTTCTTCTTATCGGATGGGCTACACTGACTCCAAAACCGGCCTCAAAAGGATAAACCTCGATTACGGCTTTGTTATCATTTTTTTGAAAAGAAAATTCACTTGGAATTAAAACTTCTGTTTTTATTTTATTCATTTTTAGCCCCTATTATTTAGAATATAACTCAACTACTAGTCTTTCTTCTACCGGAATATTTACTTCTTCTCTTTCTGGCATTCTTGTAAATACACCTACAAATTTTTCTTTATCAACATCAACCCAAGGAGCTATACCTGTTTGTGCTGAAAGTTCAATAGCTCTTTTAATTTGAGGATTGTTTTTAGATTTTTCTTTAACTTCCACTCTGTCGCCTTCTTTTACTAAGAAAGACGGGATAGTTACTTTTTTACCGTTTACTAAAATATGCCCGTGAGTTACAAGTTGTCTTGCAAATCTTCTAGTTGTAGCAAGTCCCATTCTGTAAACTACATTATCAAGTCTTCTTTCCAGTAATCTGATTAAGTTTTCCCCAGTTGAGCCTTCTTGTCTGTTTGCTTCTTTAAAGAATTTTCTAAATTGTTTTTCTAAAACACCGTAATAATATTTGATTTTTTGTTTTTCTTTTAATTGTTGACCATATTCGGAAACTTTTGTTCTTCTTTGCCCGTGTTGTCCTGGAGCATAAGGTCTTCTGTCAAGTGCGCTTTTACCAGCTAATCTTCTCTCACCTTTAAGTTCAAGACTAACACCTAGTCTTCTTTCTAGTTTTTCAACCGGTCCTGTATATCTTGCCATTGTTAAACCCTTCTTCTTTTTCTTGGTCTGCAACCATTATGTGGTAATGGAGTAACATCTTTCATCCATAATACTTTAATACCTTCAGTAGCACCTACTGTTTTTACTGCAGTTTCTCTACCTCCACCTGGTCCTTGAACTTTAATTCCTACTTCTTTAAGTCCGTATTCTTTAGCTTTAGCCATAACATCTTCAACTGCTTGTTGAGCTGCAAAAGGAGTTGATTTTTTACTACCTTTAAATCCTAAATGCCCTGCACTGCTCCAGCATAAAGCATTTCCCATTTCATCTGTTACGGTAATCATAGTGTTGTTAAAAGTCGCCGCTATATAAACAACTCCACGACCTACTTGTTTTTTGATTTTTTTCTTTTTAACTACTTTTCTTTTTGCCATTTAATTCCCCTTATTTAGCTTTTGCGCCGACAGTTTTCTTTTTACCTTTTCTGGTTCTAGCGTTTGTTTTTGTTTTTTGACCTCTTACAGGAAGACTTCTTCTGTGTCTAAGACCTCTGTAACATCCTAAATCCATAAGTTCTTTAATTTCAAGTTGAACTTTTTTTCTAAGTTCCCCTTCAACTAAATAATTATTTTGAATTTCTTTATTTAATGTAGAAATCTCATCTTCGCTTAGTTCGTATACTCTTTTTTCAGGGTCTATACCTGTGTCTTTAAGTATTTTTTTGCTTGTTGTATGTCCTATTCCGTAAATATACATAAGTGCAAATTCTATTTTTTTATTTTTTGGTAAATCTATACCTGAAATTCTTGCCATATTTTATCCTTGTCTTTGTTTATGTCTTGGATTCTCACAAATTACCCTAACAATGCCTTTTCTTTTAATGATTTTGCATTTAGGGCACATTTTTTTTACTGATGCTCTAACTTTCATTGTTATCCCTTTATTTTTAGTTACGAGTTCTAAGTTCCTGGTTCCAATATTGACTTTAAAACCGGGTTACTTGGAACTTCTCACTGAAATATATCCCCTTAGGTGCGAAGACCAGCCCTTGAATTATCCTTTTTTGAATAATTCAAAGCCTCTTTTGCGTTTAGGGGGATGGAATTATAACATATAATTTATATAAAAGACGAGCTAAAACTATGAGAAAGAAAAGAAAAATAAAAATTAATTACATAATATTTCCTTAGAAAAAGGAAAATTATTTATTATTTAATCTCAAAGGAGTTTCAAAATAGACAGAATTGCTCGGAAATGCAAAATCTGTCGGATATTTTTCTATAATCTCTTTTATTTTTAAATTAATATCTTCTTTTATTCTTAAATATTCTTTCCATTCAGCCGTATCAGTGAAAAAATAGCAAAAAATACTAAGTGAAGAATCTTCATATTCATCAAAATAGATTAATAAACTCTCATCTTTAGCAACTTCGGGATGATTTAAAAGCATATTTCTAATCTCTTCAACAACATCTTTTATAACATCAACCGAAGTATTGTAAATAAGCCCTATTCTCATAACAACTCTTCTTTTTTCTCTTCTTGAAAAGTTCTCTACATTTGAATTTGCAATGATGGAATTCGGCACAATTATAAGTCTTTTATCAAATGCCCTTATTTTTGTTGTTCTCATTCCAATATCTTCAACCGTCCCCTCGGCATTCCCTACTTTTACCCATTCTCCGATTTTAAAAATATTATCCGTTAAAATCGCAATTCCTCCGAAAATATTAGCCGCCGTATCTTTTGCCGCAAGAGCAAATGCCAAACCGCCAAGCCCTAAAGATGCCAAAAATCCGGTTACATTTATTCCAAATTCCTGTAACAGAGCAATAACACCTAATGATACAATCAAAACTTTTGTAATTTTTATAATAAACGAAGCCATTTCTCTTGAAGCTCTGCCGTATTTCCCAATAAAACGATAAACTTTATCTTCAAAAGCATTAATAACATTAAACAAAGCCCAAAACATATCAAAAATCAAAAGACCCTTAACAATATGCGTTAAAACTTCACCATCTATTTCCAAAAAATAACAAAAGAAATAAATTCCGCCAACTATAAACAGAAATTTCAAAGGTTCTTTAATGGCATTAAAAATTTTATCATCTATATCGGTTTTTGTTTTTTTTGTAAGCATTTTAAAAAATTTTAAAATATAAATCGTAAAAGCCTTTCTAAATACCAAAAATAAAAAAAGCATAAAAAAAGCAATAAAAATTTTATAAAGCGGCAAAGATAAAATCTGTATATCTAAAAAATCAATAAATTTGTGAAGATAATTCATTATCTTTCATCCTTTTAAGTAAATTCAGTTCCAGCATTATATCAACTATCTTTTTAAAAGTAGGCACTGCAGAAGAAGAAGCAAAATAATTAGGCCATTTCGCTTTTATGTTGATAAAAGTAACCGCTATTGTATATTTATGATTATTGTCATCAGCAAAACCGAAAAACGAAGAATTATATGTTTTGCCGTAAACCCCCTGAACGCTTCTTTGGGCGGTTCCCGTTTTACCGGCTGTAAAAATCCCCTGAACAAAAGCTTTTTGAGCAGTTCCTTTTAAAACTATTTTTCTTAAAATACCCCTTAAAAGAGAGGCGTTTTTTGCGCTCATAACTCTATGTGATGTAGTCGGAACATCCGCAATTTTAGGCGTTATTTCCACTCCTTGGTTATTAAAAGAGTTATAAGCCTTTAAAAGTTGCATAAAATTAACCATTATTCCATACCCGTAAGCGGTTGTTGATTTATAAATAGGATAATTTAATTTAGTCATAGACCGAATGTAACCTTTTAGCTCATAAGGCAAATCTATCCCGCTTTTTTGCCCAAGCCCGAAATTCACAAGACCTTTATAATATTCCGTGTTTGTAAGTCTGAGTGCAAGCTGGGAAATAACAATATTACTTGAATAAACAAGAGCATTTTCAGCACTTAACCATTTAAAAGGTTTATCGTCTATTATATAAGTTCTTCGCCATTTAGGCTTCCATTTCCCGTTATATGCATTTAAAACTTCATAAGGGTTTACTTTATTATTATCAAGAAGTATTGCAAAAATTATCGGTTTCATAACAGAGCCCGGTTCATAAAGAGTTCTTATAAAACCTATTTTCATATTTTTTATATCTTTTTTTCTGACAAAATTGGGATTATATCTGTTTGAAGAGGCAATAGCCAAAATTTTACCTGTTTTTGTATCCATTACGGAAGCCATAACCTCATCCGCTTTGAATTTCTGTTTTTGAAGGGACAAAAGTTTTTCTATCTTTCTTTGTAAAACCAAATTTACATTCAGTTTGAGATTTCCACCGTTTACAGGATGAACAATATAGGCGTATTTATCGTAAATTATATTCCCGTAAACATCCCTGTTGCCTTTTACAATACCGTTTTGCCTTGGGGAGAGAAACGAATCATAATACTCTTCAAGCCCGTTTTCATTAATCTTTTTATCTTTTATATATCTGCCAAGAACCGGCTCAAGTGTATCGTTATAAGGATAAACTCTTTTAAAAGCAAAATCTTCTATATAATAACCTCTTCTTATTCCGTTTTTATCCGCTATGAACGCTCTTTTTTTATCCAAAACCTTTAGAAGATATTTAAGATTTTGAGCCGTTTTCAAATCCACTTTTGCAAGCATTATATATTTTTTACTTTTTAAAAGCTTTCTTAATTTTGATTTGTCAACATCCGCATAAATAGAAAAAAGATTAATAAAAAGAGTTTTTTTCAAAGGGTCAATAAAAGAGGGATTAATAGAAACCGCATAAATTTTTTCACTTTTTGCCACTGTATATCGCTTGGTAAATATATTCCCTCTCATAGCAAGTTTGACTTTAGTTGTTACGGGAGAAAAATAACTCGGAGGTTTTACAATACTTAAAAATAAAAATGCCCCGAAAAGCAATATAAACAATAAAAAAAAGAAAAGAAAAACGAAAAGAATTTTATAATTTTTCATTAAATTTGTGTTTTTAAGAGTTCTTTATATGCACTGATAGCTTTATTTCTAACTTCAAGCATCATTTTCATCTGCATTTCGGCTTTTTGAATAGTAATATTTGCCCCGGCTAAATCTTTTACGCTTCCATCGGCAATTCCGGCTTCAAGTTTTTCCGCTTTCGTTAAAGCTTCGTTTGTAGAATCAAGCTCTTTTTTTAAAACATCTGCAAAATCCTCTCCGCTTTTAGAATCAACTTTTTTTTGTATTTCACTTAAATTATTCAAAGAGTTTAATTTAT
Organism: Campylobacterales bacterium; assembly: GCA_027023105.1. Lineage (GTDB taxonomy): Bacteria > Campylobacterota > Campylobacteria > Campylobacterales > Nautiliaceae > JALTBU01. Next base: position 7,355 of record JALVWY010000103.1, read on the forward strand.
TTATAAATGCCATTTTTTACCCTTACGCTTCTAATATTCCAATAGCACTAAGCGCCATTGATTTTGCACTTTGAAATGCCGCTACATTTGCCTGATAGCTTCTTGTAGTCTCTATTAAATCGGTCATTTCCACAACAGGATTAATATTCGGATATGCCACATAGCCTTTTGCATTCGCATCCGGATTAGTCGGGTCATATTTTAAAATAGGTTTTGAATCGTCTCTAACCACTTTATCAACCACTACGGTTTCAATAGGCGGTTTTGCTTCCATATTATCTTCACCCGCCTCATTTAAAGGATTTTCATAACCCGCAAAATCGGCGGAATTATCAATTTGTCTATTTAAAACTTCATTAAAAGGAACCGCTTTAAAAATAACTTCTTTTCTTCTGTAAGGTCCGCCCTCGGGAGTTCTTGTCGTATTTGCATTAGCAATGTTTTCCGAAATAACATTAATTCTAAAACGCTGGGCGGATAAACCGTATCCCGAAATATCAAAATTATTTAAAAATCCCATCTGCTTTCCTTATATGTTTTTAGAATATTCCAATACAGCATTAAAAATCTGTATCTCTTTTTTTACGGCTGCAACGGTAGCCTGATATGCCACCGTATTTTTTGCCATTTCCGTTGTTTCCACATCAATATCAACACTGTTGCCGTCATTTCTCTCAAGATGCCCGTCTCTGAAAAAAACGACGGGTTTGAAATCGTCATCTATATTTTTAGGCTCAATATCCATAGGCGAAGTTACAGCCAGTTTTAGCGTATGATTTTTGTGTTCATAAAGATTTCTGGTCTCTTTTTGTAAAGCTTCTTCAAATCTTATATCTTTTGGTTTATAAAACGGAGTATCGGCGTTTGCAATATTACTTGAAATCATATCACCTCTTATTTGACGAAGAGCCAATGACTGTTGCAAAATTCCAAATGTTTTTGATATTTCAAATGCCAATGTTTTCCCCTTTTATTATTAATTAAGATTAATAAGCAAATTTTATTCCGTTTTTTAATAACATTAATTTATGATAAAATTTTATAAACTTAATTATACTAGATAAAGGCACAATTTGCAAAAAGTTGATATTTTAATATTTATTATTGTAACTGTTTTGATGATTATAGGTGCTGTTTTTTCATATTCACTGCCTACTTTTCTTGAAATGAGAGATAATCTTTCACAATTTCATTTTGTGATAAGATATGTGGGAATTTCCATTGTCGGTTTTGGAATAATGATATTTCTATCCCGCCTTGACCCCGATAAATGGTTCAATAAAATAGGCTGGGGAATTTTTATCATATCCTCTTTATTACTTTTTGCAATGCCTTTTTTACCCCACTTTTTAGCTCCTACCATTAACGGAGCCAGAAGATGGATAAATTTCGGTATTTTAAAACTTGCCCCCGTTGAATTTTTTAAAATAGGATTTATTTTTTTTCTCTCATTCTCATTTACAAGAAAGATAGGAAACAAAACTTTAAAAGAAGAACTTATACAAATTAGTTATTATTTTATCTTTTTCGGTATATTTTGGTTTTTAATTTTAGCTTTTCAATCCGATTTAGGTCAAGTTGTAGTAATGTTTTTTATTTTTGTTTTAACACTTATGGTTGCAGGAGGAAAATTTCAAACATTTGGTATTTTAACCATATTTGGAGTTTTTATAGTTATAGGGGCTGTTTTATCAAAGCCTTACAGATTAGACAGAATCAAAAACTGGATAGACAGAGTAAATGAAATTTTCTTCCCAAATCCCGATATACATAACGCCCTTGCAAATTCCGGACAGATAAAAGAATCTCTAAACGCAATTTATCACGGAGGAATTTTAGGCACAGGCATAGGCAACGGCATTTTTAAACTTGGTTTTTTAAGTGATGTCCATACAGATTTTGTCTTAGCGGGTATTGCGGAAGAAAGCGGGATTTTAGGAATTTTTTTGGTTATTTTGCTAATGGGGGCTTTAATTTACAGAATCTTTAAAATATCTTTCAGGAATGAAAAAAAAGAGTATCAGTTTTTTGCATTTGGCATAGGGACTATGATAGCTATTCAGTTTTTATTAAACGGACTTGGTGTAACATCCGTCATTCCCCTAAAAGGGCTTACCGTGCCGTTTTTAAGTTACGGGGGAAGTTCGCTTCTTGCTTTATCTATAGGAATCGGAATGGTTTTAATGATTAGCAAAAAGGCAAAATTATGATAGCAATCACGGGCGGAGGAACCGGCGGACATTTAAGAGTGGCAAAAGCCATAAAGAATGAGCTTAACAAAAGAGGAATAAAACCGATTTTCATAGGTTCAACCGCCGGACAGGATAAAGAATGGTTTAAAAACGATGAAGGCTTTAATGAAACATACTTTTTAGAATCAAAAGGCGTTGTAAATCAAAAAGGACTTAATAAAATAAATTCTTTAATAAATATTTTAAAATTATCCCTTGAAGCCAACAAAATCCTAAAAAAGCATAATATTAAAAAAGTTTTCAGTGTTGGCGGATTTAGCGCCGCTCCCGCTTCATTCGGGGCAATTTTAAGTAAAAAAGAGCTCTACATTCACGAACAAAATGCCCATATAGGCGCACTAAATAAATTACTTAAACCATTTAGCAAAAGATTTTTCAATACATTTTTTTATAATGACCCCTACCCTATTGAAAATATATTTTTTCAAAGCAGAATTAGAAAAAAAGTTAAAACTGTTATTTTTTTAGGAGGAAGCCAGGGAGCTAGTGCCATAAATAATTTGGCTATGGATTTAGCCCCCTTTCTTAAAGAAAAAGAGATAAATATTATTCACCAAACAGGTAAAAGAGATTATTTAAAAATAAAAGAATTTTATGAAACAAACAATATTAAAGCCGATTTTTTTGATTTTGACAAAAATTTAACAGAAAAAATAAAAAAAGCCGATTTAGCCATTTCAAGAGCCGGAGCCAGCACTCTTTTTGAACTTGCAGCGAATAACCTGCCGGCTGTTTATATCCCATACCCTTATGCCGCAGGTGACCATCAATATTATAACGCCAAATTTTTAGCCGACAAAAAAGCTTCTTTTGTTTTTAAACAAAATGAAATAGAAAAAGAGAAAATTTTAAATATATTAAATCTTGATTTAAGAGATTATTCACAAAATTTAGCTAAAATTATCCAAAAAAACGGAGCTGAATATATTGTGAATGAAATGGAAATTTAATGTATTATCTCTTTAGAATATTTTATTTTTTAGCTTCTATAAGAATGCTTAGTAAATTGTGGTTTGTTGTTTATTATCTTGATTTTTTCAGAAAACCTATTGTTTTTAAAAATTTAGATATTGCATTTCCAAAAAAAACTCAAAAAGAAAAAACAAAAATAGCAAAAAACACCTATAAAAATTTTTTAACCTTTTTTGAAGATACTATTAAATTTGATAAAAATCCGCAAAAATATGCTGAGATTAAAATTATAGGAGAAAATTATTTAACAGATGCAATAAATTCAAATAAACCTATAATTCTTATGAGTGCCCACTTTGGAAACTGGGAAATCACTCCTAAATTTATTGCAAAAAAATATAATAAACCCTTAGCAGGAGTTATGAGAGAAATAGAAAACGAAAAAATAAATCAATTCTTTAAAAAAATACGAGCGGATAAAAATATAAAGTTAATAAATAAACAAAGCGGGGCTAAAGAGATTATGAAAGCTATGATTAAAGAAAAAAGAATCTTAGGTATTTTAATAGACCAATACAGCCGAAATGAAAATGCGCCGATTGTTGATTTTTTTGTTCCCACCCGTTTTAATCCGGCTGTCAGTAAACTTGCAAAAGCTACAAAAGCCGTTGTGATACCCGGGTTTTGCTATAAAGAAAATGGGAAATATATAATTGAATTTAAAAAACCAAAAACTTTTGAAAAAGATATTAAAGAATTTACCCGGTGGCAAGCAAAAGAAATTGAAAATATAATTAGACGCTATCCCGATGAATATTACTGGTTTCATAATAGGTGGAAGGATATAAATGAAAACAAATGATAATAAAAACATTTTATTATTTTTAAAAAATTTAAAAGGCAGAGGAGTTAGTAAAGTATATTTGAATTTGGCAAAAGCTTTTAATTTTTATGGATATAATACATTTATTGTTATTAGAGAAAATATAATTGAATTTGACACAGCCGGGCTAAACATTACTGTTTTTGAAAAAGACATTACTCAAAAGGTAGATAATTTCATTATTGAAAAGAAAATTGATTTTATAATTTCTAATAATGTAAATTTTTTAGAAAATATAAAAAATTTGTCACAAAATAATATTTATTATACTGTTCATATGCTTTGGAGTAAAAGAATATTTAAAAATTTAAGATTTAAAAAATTATGGCAATTAAAAAAAGAATATAAAAATAAAAATGTCATTGCTGTAAGCCAGGCAGTAAAAGAAGATTTATTAAAAAAAATAAAAATAAAGCCAAAAAAAATAGAAGTTATTTATGATATCTTTGATTTTGATGATATTGATATTAAAAGTAAAGAATTTCTTCCGAAAGAAAATAATTATATATTAAATATAGGAGCATTTAGTAAAGAAAAAAATCATAAATTATTATTAAAAGTATATAAAGATTTAAATACCGATTTAGATTTATTTTTAATAGGTAAAGGAAAATTAGAAAATAAAATTAAAAACTATGCAAAAAAATTAGGCATTGCACATAAAGTTAAATTTTTAGGTTTTAAGACAAATCCTTATCCTTATATTAAAAATGCCAGGTTAATCCTTTTAACATCTAATGACGAAGCCCTACCAGGTGTGGCTATAGAAGGCTTATATTTAAATACTCCGGTAGTTTCTAGCGATTCTAAAGGAATTAGAGAAATTTTAACAAACGAATTTAAAAAATTTATTTCTAAAAACAAAAGCGAACTAATCAAAAACACTAAAATAGCCCTACAAAATTATCCGACAATAAATAAAAATATAATAAAACAAAAATTCGGATTTGATATAATTCAAAAATATATACATTTAATGGAGAAAAAATAATGAAATCTTTTATAAAAAACGAATTTGCAAAAATAATCGCCAAAAGAAGTCAATGGGCTGTTTCTTTATATCAGGCAAATAAAGACAATCCTTTTGAACCTAAAAAAATAGATAATATCAAATATCCCTTAATATCGGCAGAAGATATCAATGATTGTAATGCAAGTTTCGTAGCAGACCCTTTTTTAGTAAAAAGTAATAATCAATTTTATCTGTTTTTTGAAATAAAAAATGATGATATAAACAGAGGGGTAATAGGAGTAGCAAGCAGTCAAGACGGATTAAATTATAATTATGAAAAAATTGTATTACAAGAAAGTTTTCATCTTTCATATCCTGCTGTTTATAATATAAATAATCAATGGTTTATGATTCCTGAAACCGGAGAGAGTAATGAAGTCAGAATATATACGACAAATAATTTTCCTTATGATTGGAAATTACAAAAAACTTTATTAAAAGGTAGAAATTTTGCTGATGCAACTATAATATTTCATAAAAACACATGGTATTTATTTGTATCTGACGACACCCATACATTACTTGAAATTTATTATAGCGATAAATTTTACGGAGAATATAAACCTCATTCAAAAAATCCTATTTATCAAAATAAAAAAATAGCAAGACCTGCCGGACATTTATTTAAATTTAATAATAAACTTTATAGATTTTCGCAAGATTGTTCAAGAAGATACGGGGAAAAAGTAAATATGTTTGAAATAACCAAATTAACACCTTTTGAATATGAAGAAAAATTCATAAAACATATTTTCGAGCCTATTGCAGGGATTAATTGGAATGCAAAAAAGACACATCATATTTGTTATTTAGAATTAGAAGATAAATATTTAATAGCTACGGATGGAGAAGGATTTAAAAGAAAATGAAAATAATTTTAGTCGTAAAAGAGATAGAAGGAGGAGGTATACAAAAAAGCTATTTGACTTTATTCAACTCATTTTTGAAATATGGACATGAAGCTTATTTATTTGTTCTAACTAAACCTAAAAAATTAACTAATTTACATAAAAATATAATTATTCTTAACGGACATACAAAGTTTCAAAAAGGTTTACAATTAAAAAATTATTTAAAAAAATTATCTAATATAGATTTAGCTATAATAAATGCAGAATATATGAAAAAATACATACCTATATCTCAAGATAAAATTTTTTTTACGGTTCATGTTATTTGGTCTCATAGACTTGGAAAAGGTATTAATAAATTTTTTAAGCTGTTAAAATTAAAATATAGATACTATAATGAGAATATAATAACCGTATCAGATGGAATCAAAAAAGATTTAATGGAAAACATCAAAATAAAACCCAAAACAATAAAAATAATTCCTGATTCTTATGATATTGATGAAATTAATAAATTATCACATAAAAAAATTGATATTAAAGATGATTTTATCGTAGCTGTCGGCTCATTATTACCGGTAAAAAGATATGATTTATTAATAAAATCATTTTCTATGATAAAAAATAAAACAATTAAACTAATTATTGTAGGAAGCGGTAAAGAAAAAGACAATATTATTAATTTGATTAATAAGTATAAATTACAAAAAAGAATCATCTTAAAGGGATTTGATGAAAATCCATATAAATATATAAAAAATGCAAAACTTTTGGTTTTGTCATCGGATTCCGAAGGGTTTTCTAGAGTTATAATAGAATCTTTAATTTTAAAAACACCTATAGTCTCTACAGATTGCAGCCCTATTTTTAAAGAAAATTTTTTTTCTGAAAATTTAAAAAAATTTATTGTTCCTAAAAATAATGCCCAATTATTAGCACAAAAAATAGAACAGGCTTTAAATGATTATCCAAAAATAAATAATGAATTTTGTTATACATTTTCTGATAAAAATATTATAAACCAATATATAGGATTAATACAAAACAAATGAAAATAATTCAATTTATTAATACCATGGAAAATGGTGGTGCCGAAGCAGTTGTTTTAAATTTACATAAATTATTTTTAAAAAACAATATTGAATCTAAAATTTTTATTTTAGATAAAAAAAATTGTAATTTTTATAAATTACCTGAAGAAGCAAAATTTTTAAATATACATAAAAAAACAATATTGAAAAAAAATAAATTAGAAAAAATAATTAAACAAGAAAATGCTGATATTGTATTAGTCCATATGTGTTATTTACATAAAATTTTTTCAAAAATAAAAAATCAAAATAATCTCTTTTTTACAATTCATTTAGACCTGATGTATAAATATAATAATAAAAGCGATATAAAAAAACTTTTATACAAAAATAAAATACAAAATATTTATAAAAACAAAAAAATAATAACGGTATCAAACAATATAAAAAATAATTTAATAAAATTGGATATAAAACCACAATTTTTAAAAACTATATATAATCCTTTTAATTTTCAAGAAATTAATAAAAAAGCTCAAGAACAAATTGAAATAAAAGATGAATATATTTTACATATAGGAAGATTTACTCCTATTAAAAGACATGATATCTTATTAAAAGCATTTTCCGAATTAAAAAATACAGATATTAAATTAGTCTCAATGGGTGAAGGAGAGCTTAAAGAAAATATAAAATCTTTGGCAAAAAAATTAAATCTTGAAAAAAAAGTTATATTTTTAGGATGGCAAAAAAATCCATACAAATATATAAAAAACGCGAAATTATTAGTATCCAGTTCTGAATCAGAAGCATTACCAAGTGTAATAATAGAAAGTTTGATTTTAAAAACTCCTGTAGTAGCTACTCAAACAGAAGGGGCAAGAGAAATTTTAAAAAATGAATTAACCCGTTTTTTAACAAAAATTAATGACTATAAAGATTTAACAAATAAAATTAAAACCGCATTACAAAAATATCCTCCTATTACAGAACAATATTATAAAAAATTCAATGATAAAATCATATTAAAAGAATATTTAAATTTAACAAAGGAATCTAAATGAATAAATATATAAACTATTTAATGATATTATTTGCTTTTGTTTTTCCTTTGAGTATAGCCGGAGCAAATCTTATATTGGGTATTATGTCTATTTTATGGATTTTAGAAGGTAATTTTAAAGAAAAAATGGATATTTTAAAAAAAGATAAAATCTTTCTTTCTCTTTTAGGAATCAGTCTTTTAATAATTATTTCAACTTTATTAAGTAAAAGTTATAATAATGGTTTTTTAATTAATACCGGTTTAAAAAATGAATTTGATTTTGTTTTTAGACATCTTTTATGGAGTGATGTGCTTTACATGATATTTAGCACTTCTATAAAAAAATATTACTTGGATAAAATAATAAGTTCCTTTTTAATAGCAATGTTTATAAACGAATTAATAAGTTATAGTATATTCTTTAATTTAATTGATATTAATTATCTTAAAAAAATAGGACTATTATATAAACTTGCCTATCCAAATAATCCTTCGCCTATGAATCATAGTTTTTATTCATTATATTTAGCAATTACTATTTTAATATTGCTAGATAAATTAATAAAACATAATAAAACCGAAAATTTTATTTTGAAAGTAGGAATGTTTTTATTTTTATTAAGTGCTACTACCAATTTATTTATTAACGGAGGTAGAACCGGTCAAATTGCTATTATTTTAGGTTTTGCAATATATATTATTACTTACTTCAAAACAAATATAAAATATCTTTTTTTCAATCTTATTATTTCACTAGGAGTATTAATAAGCGCTTATTCTTTTAGTCCTGTATTTAAACAAAGAATAAACTTAGCAAAAAACAATTTGATTTCAGTATATAAATATCAAAATTTTTGTTCTTCATGGGGACAAAGAATAGGAATGAATATAGTAGGATTTAATTATTTATTTCAAAACCCTAAAAATTTTATATTCGGAGGATTTGCCGGTGAAGCCAAAAAAAATTATTTAACATATGGAAACACTCATTATAAAAAAATTTTTCACTGCTTTAAAAATGAACAACATTTACATAATCAATATTTACAATTATGGATAGACGGTGGAATATTTGCATTTATTTTAATCTTATATTTATTGTATAATCTATTAATTCTCAAAACTGAAATCTCATCATTACAATATGCCTTGATTGCAGTAATATCATTTTCATTTATTTCCGATGTAATGTTATATAGACTCCAAACAGCATTTTTATTATTATTTATTATGTCCCTAATAAATAAATATTCAATTAAAAAAGAGCTGTAATGGATATCTTATTTTTTGCACATAATTCTCATCAAGAGAAATATTTTAATTTGTTAAGTAAAAATTTACCTTTTAAAAGTAAAGTAGTTAGAGTAACATTTTCAATTTGTAAAGCACCTAAATTGAATTTAAACTATAAAATTAAAGAAATAGAAAATAAATCAAATAATCCTTTTTATAAAACTTTTATAAAATTTCAAGCTCCTTTAATATATTGCTTTTATAAAAAGCAAATTAAAAAATATAATCCTAAAATAATAGCTTTATGGAACGGTATAAAATATCCTCAATTTATGCTTACTGATTTAGCAAAAGAGATGAATATCAAGACTATATTTTTTGAAAACGGCTTTTTACCTGACACAACCCAAGCAGACTGCAAGGGAATAAATGCCCTAAATTCAGTCCCAAGAGATAAAATTTTTTATGAAAATTTAGATTATTATAAAAAACCACTTCCTGATAAACTAATTCCAAGAACTCCCGTTAGAAAATTAAAAGGATATGAGATAGATTTAAATAGAGAGTATATTTTTGTGCCTTTTCAGGTAAATTATGATTCTCAAATTATCAAATTTTCTCCGATAAAATCAATGGAAGAGTTTTTTAATCTTATAAATGAAATTGCAAAAAATTTTAATTTTGATTTTATTATAAAAGTTCATCCAAGCGACAAAACGGACTATTCACACTTTAAATCAAATAAAAATATTATTTTTGCCACAAATCCGACAGATGAGCTTATAAAAAATTCAAAAGCTATAATTACAATTAATTCAAGTGTTGGGATTGAAAGTCTTTTATTTGAAAAAAAAGTTATTACTCTTGGAGATGCTTTTTATAATATTGAAGGAATAGTAAAACACGCTAACAATAAAAATGAACTTATAAATATTTTAAAAAACATAGATTCTTGGGAAATTGACACTAAATTAATTAAAAATTTCTTGGGATATCTCTATTATGAATATCTAATTCCAAAATCATGGAAGCATCCGAATAAAGAACACTTTGAAAAATTAACCAATAGGATAAATCAATGCTTACAATGACAATTTTAGTTAAAAACGAAGCAGACATTATAGAGAAAAATATCCGTTATCACGCAAAAGCAGGGGTTGATAATTTTGTAGTAATGGATAATAATTCAACAGACGGCACTCGTGAGATTTTAGAAGAGCTAAGTAAAGAATATGAAATAACAATAATTGATGAAAAAGGAATTTACAATCAAGCTAAATGGATGACAAAACTAACTCATATTGCAAGAAAAAAATATAATCCGACATGGCTTATACCAAATGACGCAGATGAATTTTGGTATAGTGAAAAAAGCCTTAAAGAAACAATCAAATCAAAAAAAAGAGTTTTAGCGGTTGATAGATTTAATTTTTTATTGCAAGAAAACAAAAAATGGTATGAAAGCGAAGTAAGAGTTGAAAACCCTATTTTTTACCGCAAAAACACACAGCTTAGTGCTGAGAAAATTTCAATAGTTTTAACCAAAATTTCTCCAAAAGTAATAATTAATCCAAAAGGTTTAATTTGGATTAGAGGAGGAAATCATAAAGCTTTAAATATTTTTGATTTTAGAGATTATTTTAGACATTATGATAAAATAAAAAGATTTGAAAAAGTAAAAGTTTTTCATTTTCCTATAAGAAGTTTTGAGCAGTTTAAAAAAAATATAGAAAATAGAAAAAAACTTCTTGAAAACGGTGCCAAAATGGGACCTCATTATAAAAGATGGGTAAAATTACTTAGCGTTGGAAAACTAGAAGAGGAATTTTATAATAATTTAGTTTTCAAAGGAACAGAAATTAATATTTTAGAAAAATATGGAATTGTAATAAAGGATAAATTTTGTTTAAATTTTTAAAAGAGTATTTACCATATTATAAAAATTACAAAAAAGAGATTTTTTTGGCAGTTATCGGTATGATTTTGGTTTCAGCTTCCACTGCGGCTATTGCATGGCTTATAAAACCTGTTTTAGATAAAATTTTTATACAAAAAAATGAAACAATGCTTTATATTCTACCGGCAGTGATTATTTTCGTTTATCTATTAAAAGGAATCGGCACATTTTTACAACAATATTTCGTAAGTTTTATAGGAGAAGATATTGTCCGTCAAATCAGAGACAAATTTTTAAATTATATTCTGAATTTTGATATGGAATTTTTCAAAAAAACCCACAGCGGAGAGTTAGTCAGCAGAATCATAAACGACATAAACAGAATCCAAAATGCAGTTTCAAACTATCTTGCAATGATGTTAAGAGATATTTTAATGAGTGTTTTTTTATTATTTGTAGTCATTTATCAAAACCCAAAACTGGCATTGTTTGTATTTATAATTTTGCCTTTAATTGCATTTCCTATTGAAAAAATAGCAAAAAAACTAAAAAAACTCTCCCGTGCTTCTCAATCTCAAACTGCAATTCTCAATCAGCATTTAAGTGAAATTTTTAAAAATATAGAAACCATAAAAGCTTACAATGCAAAAAATTACGAACAGCAAAAATTTCAAGACCAAAACCTAAAATATCTTAAAATAAATCTAAAAACCGTCCGAAACTCGGCTCTCTTAAATCCGATAGTTGATATTGTAAGTGCGATAGTAGCAGCCGTTATTATAATTGTAGGAGGAAAAGAGGTAATTGATGGAGAGATGAGTGTAGGAGCGTTCTTTTCTTTTATGACGGCTTTATTTATGATGGTGGACCCTGCCAGAAAAGTAGCCCTTACCTACTCAAGATTTCAAGATGCAATAGCGGCAAATGAGAGACTAAAAGAAATTTTTAATATAAAACCTAAAATAAATTCAGGAAATGAACAATTAAATGAAATTAAAAATATAGAATTTAAAAATGTATCGTTACATTACGGAGATAAAGAGGCTCTTAAAAACATAAATTATAAAACTTTCAAACCAAAACTAATAGGTCTTGTAGGAGACAGTGGTGGAGGGAAAAGCAGCTTTGTTGCTTTAATTGAAAGATTTTATGATGCAAGCAATGGAGAAATTTTAATAAATAATATAAATATAAAAGAATACTCTTTAAAAGATTTAAGAGAAAAAATAGCCTATATTCCACAAAACATTCATATATTTAATGATACAATAGCGGCAAATATAGCCTATGGAAAAGAAATTAACGAAGAAAAAATAAAAGAAGCCTTAAAAAAAGCAAATTTGCTTGAATTTGTAAAAAATTTAGACGAAGGAATTTGGACAATTTTACAAGAAAACGGGAGCAATTTAAGTGGCGGGCAAAAACAAAGAATAGCAATAGCAAGAGCCCTTTATACAAATCCTGATATTTTAATACTTGATGAAGCAACAAGCGCACTTGATAATAAAAGTGAAGAAATTATTATGCAAACTATAAATAATCTAAATGACAAATTAGTTTTTATAGTAGCCCATAGACTTTCAACCATAGAAAATACCGATGAAATATTGGTTTTCAAAAACGGTGAAATTGTCTGCAAAGGTAAAAAAGAAGAATTACTTAGAACTTGCGAAGAATTTAAAAGACTTTATAAAGGAAACTAATGTTTAGTGGAAAGAATATATTAATAACAGGTGGGACAGGGAGTTTTGGTAAAAAATATACAGAGATAATACTTAAAGAATATAATCCGAATAAGATTATTATTTACAGCAGAGATGAATTTAAACAATTTGAAATGAAACAAAAATTTGATGATAAAAGAATGAGATATTTTATCGGAAATGTCAGAGATAAAGAAAGATTAACGCGTGCTATGGAAGGCGTAGATATCGTAATTCACGCAGCAGCTTTAAAACATGTGCCGGTAGCTGAATATAACCCAATGGAATGTATTAAAACAAACATAAACGGAGCTGAAAATGTAATAGATGCCGCAATTAAAAACGAAGCTGAAAAAGTAATAGCTCTTTCAAGCGATAAAGCGGCAGCTCCAATAAATCTATACGGTGCAACGAATCTTGCAAGCGATAAACTTTTTGTAGCGGCAAATAATATGGTAGGAAAAAGAAAAACAAGATTTGCAGTTGTAAGATACGGAAATGTAATAGGAAGCCGTGGAAGTGTTGTGCCGTTTTTTGTAAATTTAATTAAAAACGGAGCAAAAGAACTGCCGATTACTCATCCTGAAATGACAAGATTTTTAATCACTCTTGAAGAAGGCGTTAGATTTGTATTAAAAGATTTTGAAAGAATGAAAGGGGGAGAAATATTTATTCCAAAACTTCCTTCTATGAAAATGGTAGATTTAGCAAAATGTTTAGCCCCTGAGCTTGATATAAAAATTATAGGAATCCGTCCAGGTGAAAAACTTCACGAAGTTATGATTACAAGAGACGATTCCATAATAGAATTTGATGACCATTTTGTAATAAAGCCTACTATTAATTTCGGTTTTGAAGCCGATTATACAATAAATGAACTTGGAGAAAAAGGAAAAGAAAAAGAAGGCTTTGAATATTCATCAGGAACTAATGACTGTTGGCTTAGCTGTGAAGAATTTACTAAAGATATAGAAAAATGAAAACTATAATTCCTTATGGTAAACAAACTGTTGATGAAAATGATATAAAATCTGTTGTAGAAGCTTTACAAAGCGATTATTTAACAACCGGTCCAAAAGTTAAAGAATTTGAAGAAGAGTTGGCTAAAAAACTTAATTTTAAATATGTTGTAGCGGTTAGTAACGGCACAGCAGCGCTACATTTGGCAAGTCTTGTGTTACTTAAAAAAGATGATTTAGTAATTACTACTCCTAATTCTTTTCTTTCAACTTCAAATTCCATTCTTTATGCAAATGCTAAGCCTATTTTTGTAGATATAGAAAAAAACGGACTTATTGATTTAAAGTTAGTAGAAGAAAAACTAAAAAAAGAGAAAATAAAAGCCCTTTATTTAGTTAGTTTTTCCGGTCTTCAAGTTGATGAAAATAAAGTAAAATATTTAAAAGAAAAATACAATGTAAAAATCCTTTTTGATAATGCCCATTTTATTGGAAAAGATAACGGCGTTTGTGATATTGCAACTTACTCTTTTCATCCTGTTAAACATATTACAACATTTGAAGGCGGAGCAATAGCTACAAATAATAAAGAATTTTATGAAAAACTCCTAATTCTTAGAAACCACGGAATGTATAAAGATAATACTATGTATCCTTGGGAATATAAAATGATAGAACTTGGATTTAATTACAGACTTCCTGATGTTGCTTGTGCTATGGGGCTAAGCCAGCTTAAAAAGCTTGATTATTTTCAAAAAAGACGCCACGAAATTGCAAAAAGATATCACGAAAAGTTAGATTTAGAGCCTCTTTATGAATATAACGAAAATTCAAGTTATCATCTTTTTGTAATAAAATATCCTTTTAAAAATTTGAATGAAAAGGCTAAATTTTTTGAAAAAATGAGAAAAGAAGGAATTTTTCTTCAATATCATTACATCCCTATTCCGTCTCAGCCATATTATCAAAATTTAGGATACAACTATTCAAAAGAAGAATTCCCACAAATGGATAAATACTATTTAGAAGCGTTTAGTTTACCAATTTATCCAACTTTAAGCCAAGAAGAACAAGATTATGTAATTAGCAAAATTAAGGAATATCTAAAATGAATCTTTGCATAATCCCAGCAAGAGGTGGCAGCAAAAGAATTCCAAGAAAAAATATAAAAAATTTTTGCGGTAAGCCTCTTATAGCTTACTCAATAGAGACTGCTAAAAAAAGTAATTTATTTAATAAAATTGTTGTCTCAACAGATGATGAAGAAATAGCTAAAATTAGTGAGAATTTAGAAGCTGAAATTCTTTACCGCCCAAAAGAGCTTGCAGATGATTTTTCTTCAAGTATTGATGTTTTTAAACATGCAATAAATGAATTAAATAAAAACAATGAATTTAATTATGCCTGTATGATTTACCCAACAGCCCCGTTTTTACAGCTTGAATATTTAAAAGAAGGTCTTGAAAAACTAAAAAACTCAAATGCTTGTTTTAGCTTCTCAGCCACAACATATGATTTTCCTATATGGAGGGGATTTGAAATAATTGATGGTAAAGCAAAAATGCTTTTTCCTGAACATATGAATACAAGAAGCCAGGATTTAAAAGAAGCATATCACGACGCAGGACAGTTTTACTGGAAAAAGGTAGAATGTCAAGAAAAATTTCATTTTAATGGTAGTATTCCTGTTATCATTCCAAGATATTTAGTCCAAGATATTGATACTATGGAGGATTTTAAATTAGCCGAAATTATGTTTAAAGTGTTAAAAGAAGATGGTTATATTAAGAATTGATTTCTCATCTAAAATCGGACTTGGCCATTTAAGAAGGCAGGAAGCATTTATCAATGGAAAATGGAAAATGGAAAATGGAAAATGGAAATTTTTTGATTATTTGTAAAGAATGTGATGAAAAGCTAACAAAATTACCCATTATAAGAATTAAAGATGAAGCAGAGTTTTTTGAAAAGCTAAAAGAGTTAAAGCCAAAAGAGATAATTGTTGATAATTATAATTTTAGCTATGAACACGAAAAAGAGTTTAAAGAGCTTTTTCCTGATATTAAATTAATAGTTTTTGACGATACATATGAAAAACATTTTTGTGATGAAATCATAAATCACAACCTTGGAGTAAAAAAAGAAAAATATGAAAACCCTGAAATTGTCCGAATAATAAAACCTTTAATAAGAAATGAATTTAAAAAAACTAAAAAAAAGAAATTAAAAAAAGAAGGTATTTTTATTTCACTAGGAGGAAGCGATGCAAAAGGACTTACTTTAAAAGTTTTAAAAACACTTAAACCATTAAAACCAAAAGTAAATTTATATATAACTCGTGCAAATAAAAATTTGGATAAAATAAAAAAATTTGCTTTTTTAAACAGATGGGTGAATTTGCATATTGATAAAGATGTAGCAAAAGGAATGGCAAAAAGCGAATTTGGAATAATAACTCCAAGTGTAATAAGTTATGAAGCAATTTTTATGGATTTGCCTTTTATTGCTATAAAAACAGCTGAAAATCAAAAAGAAGTTGCAAAATATCTAAAAAGAAAATATAAGGTTATAAATGAAAATGAAATTAACAAAATTCCAAGATTTATCCCTAGAAGAAAAAAAAGAAGTTCTTAATTGGCGAAATCATCCGGATATTAGAAAATGGATGTTTGATAAAAATGAAATATCTCTTGAAAACCATTTAAATTTTATTCAAAATATGCCAAAAAACAGGATTTATTTAAAAGCGGAAGATTTAGGAGTTATTAATTTTAAAATTTCAAAAGATACAGTTGAACTTGGAATTCACAAAAATCCTGAAAAAAAGAGAGTTGGAAATATCTTATTAAAAACAACTATTGATTATGCTTTTAATGAATTAAAAGCTAAAAAAATAGTTCTTTATGTTTTTAAAGATAATATTAAAGCTATAAATTTATACAAAAAATTTGGATTTAGAGAAGTTGATAAAAAAGACAATTTAATAAAAATGGAACTTATAAAAAATGAAGAATTGAAAACTGGGTCCCCAAAAAATCAAAAGATTTTTTGGGGTATAGAGGAGAATGGAGAATGAAAATAGGAA
The DNA here is from genome assembly GCA_027023105.1 of Campylobacterales bacterium. Classification (GTDB taxonomy): domain Bacteria; phylum Campylobacterota; class Campylobacteria; order Campylobacterales; family Nautiliaceae; genus JALTBU01. The sequence goes on from JALVWY010000103.1 coordinate 24,218, forward strand.
AAATTGATACAGACAAAAAAGTTTTTATTATAGCTGAGCTTAGTGCAAATCATAATCATTCAATTCAAGTTGCAAAAGATACAATTTATGCAGCTAAAGTTGCAGGAGCCGATGCAATAAAACTACAAACATACACACCTGAATGGATGACGATAGATTGTAAAAAGGAAGATTTTTTAATAAAAGGTGGAACACTATGGGATGGCAAAAATCTATTTGAGCTTTATAAAGAAGCTATGATGCCATTAGAGTGGTACGAAGAGCTTTTTAATTATGCAAGAAGTATTGAGCTTGAAATTTTTAGCTCTCCTTTTAGTAAAGAAGCAGTTGATTTTTTAGAGCAATTTAATCCACCTGCTTATAAAATAGCTTCATTTGAAATAACAGATTATGAATTAATTGATTATACAGCAAGTAAAGGAAAACCTATAATAGTATCAACAGGAATTGCAGAGTTTGAAGATATACAAAATGCAGTCGATACTGCTAAAAAAAATAATATTGATATAGCTCTACTTAAATGCACCTCAGCATATCCTGCTCCAAGAAGTGAAGTAAATCTAAAAACAATTCCGGCACTTAAAGAAATTTTTAATGTAACTATCGGATTTTCCGACCATACTCTTGGAATTTCAGCTCCTGTTGCAGCAGTTACTATGGGGGCTAGAATAGTTGAAAAACATTTTATTTTAGATAAAAATATTGATTCTCCTGATAAAGATTTTAGCTTAACTCCAAATGAATTTAAAGAAATGGTGAAGGCTATTAGGAAAATTGAAGAAATGATTGGCGAAGTTAATTTTAAACCAAAAAAAGGCAAAAATTTTGCAAGAAGCTTATATGTTGTAAAAGATATTAAAAAAGGTGAAAAATTTACCGGTGAAAATATAAGAGCTATTCGTCCGGGTTACGGACTTCATCCAAAATATTTACCTCAGATTTTAGGTAAAATTACATGTAAAGATTTAGAAAAAGGCACTGCGCTTAAATGGGAGTATGTAGGTGATTGATTTATTCCCTTTTTAAAATTTTGTCATATAAAATATCTGCTAATTTATTACTTGCGTAACTTTTTTCTATAAGTTCTCTATTTTTAATAAACCAATCTAAAAAATGCTCTTTTTCATCATAAAGCTCAAATAATTTTTTAATTCTTCCGGCTTTGCTAAAAGAAAGGTATCCATATTTAAGTTTTAGTTCTTTTTGTATAGCTTCATATTTATCTTTATCATTTAAAATATGATATAAAACAGCTGCAAATCCTGTCCTGTCAGCTCCTGCTTTACAATGAAAAAGAAGAGGTTTTTTTGCATTTTGAAGTAAAAAAATCAATTTTTCAAGCTCTTCTTTTCTAATTTTATGGGGATTTCTTGAACTCAAAGAAACTGTATAATATTCAATATGCATTTTTTCACAAATTTCTTTTTCTTTTTTATAAAGATAATTTTTATTATTTCCTCTAAGGTTAATAACCGTTTTTAATTTATACTTTTTAATAAGTTTTCTAAGTTTCCATGGGGTAAGCTGAGCGCTCCTATAAACTCCCTCATCAACTTTGGATAAATTAGTCCAAAAGAGGTTTATGAAATTATGCTCTTCTGTTATGATTTTGAAAAACTCACGCAATTTCTTCTAACCTTTTTATAAGTTTTTCAGGTGTAAGTGCATAATTTGGCTCATAATTACCTGCAATAGAATGAGCAAAACTTGCCATCATAGTAGCTTTTAACGGATGATAGCCTTGGGCTAATAATCCTCCTATCATTCCGGCTAACACATCCCCGCTTCCACCTTTTGCTAAGGCAACACTTCCTAGTGGGTCAATGTGAAGTTTTTTGTTAAAAGCTATTATTTTATTTGCACCTTTAAGAAGAAGAACTGCTTTTGGATATTTTTTACTAAATTTTTCTGCTAACTTGAACCTGTTTTTTTGAATTTCATCTGTTGAATATTCCCCAAATTCCAAAATTTTAAGAAGAGAAGCAAATTCTTTTGGATGAGGAGTAATAACTATTTTTTCTTTTTTTAAAAATTCTTTTATTATATCTTTATAAAACATATCTGCATCAATTACCATAGGCACATCAAATTCTAAAAGTTTTTCAATTTCATCATCAAAATAGTTACCCATTCCCATTCCAAAAGCCAAAGAATTAAAATGATTTTCTATTTTTTCACTAAACATTATCTCATATGGCAAATTAAAATTTTCGTGACTGACAACACTCACTAAACCGCACCCGAAATTAAAAGCCGCTTTTGCCGCTAAAACCGCCGCTCCTTTTTTATCCCCGGCTAAAACTCCTAAATGACCATATGTTCTTTTATGAGAATTTTGTTTTTTTCTAAATGGAAGCACTAAATCACTTTTTTCCCATATATGATAATCACTCTTACCTCTATATTTTGAAAAACTCACTCCTAAGTCTGCTTTAATTATCTCTCCTACATAATCTTTTGCCTCATCACTATATAAAGCTAATTTTTCTGCCCCCATGGTTACCGTAATATCTGCCCTAAACGCCACAGGTCTTAAATTTCCTTCATCATCAATTCCCGTTGGAATATCACAAGCTATTTTTAAAGCTTGGGTATGATTCATTTTTTTAATAAGACAGCTTATCTCTTTTGGTAAATCTCTTTTTAGTCCGCTTCCAAAAATGGCATCTACTAAGCATTCACATTTTTGATAATCTTTTTTTATTTCTCCCCCTACTGCTTTAAAACGCTCTAATTGAAGTTTTGCCATATCTGATTTTGCTCCAAGCGGTAAATATAAATTAATTTTATAATCCCCTATTAAAATCCTAGCTAGCGTAATCCCGTCAGCCCCGTTATTCCCGGGACCTGAGATAATATTTATAACACTTCCTTTTTTTACTCTTTTTTTAATCACATCCGCCATTGCGTTTGCAGCGTGTTCCATTAAAATATCTTCTGTCAATTTATATTTTTCATAACATTTTTTATCAAAAGTATATACTTCTTTAAATACCGGCTTCATTTCCTTCTCCTAAATTTAAGTGCTTTTAAAATATCTTCTTTTTTGATTTTATCTCTTTTATTGATATTAGCAATGGTTTTAGCCACTTTTAAAACATTAAATTCACTTCTTTTAGATAAAGAAAAATTTCTAATAGCTTTATTAAGCATCTCTCTTGCTTCGTTTTCTATTTTAAACTTATAATTTTCACTTAAATTTGCGTTAAATTCACCCTTTTGCATCTCAAAAGCTATTAAAACTTTCTCAAACATCTCTTTACTAGAAATTGTAGAAGTGTCATCATCTTCTAACATCTGATGATAAATTTCAATTCTGTCATAAAGAGGCTCTGAAATTCTATTTTTATATCTTTTAATTTCAAGGTCTGTGCATCTACATTCTTTATTAAGACTAAGCAAATTCCCGCAAGGACAAGGATTCATAGCAGCTGCAAACAAAATATCCGCTTCATACTCTATTTTTGAATTAACTCTGCTTATTAACATTTTTTTATCTTGAAGAGGTCCACGAAGATTTTCTAAAACATCTTTTTGAAATTGAGGAAGTTCGTCAAAAAACAAAATCCCTTTATTAGCAAAGGCAATTTCTCCAATTTTTGCTCCCCTGCTTCCTCCTCCAAATATTGCCGCTTTTGTAGCCGAAAAGTGCGGCGAGCGAAATGGGCGTAGGGGTTTAAACTCAGCATCTTTTCCATCAAGCAGATTTAATTTTTCAACTTCTAAAATATCTTCAATACTCATAGGAGGTAAAATATATCTTAATCTATTAATTATCATTGATTTCCCAACCCCGGGAGAGCCTTCAAATAAAATATTATGAAACCCACTAGCAGAAATTAAAGCAGCTTCTTTTGCCTCATTTTGTCCTAAAACATCTTTAAAATCCAGCTTAAAATCTTCTAAATAGTAATATTTTTTGCCTTTAATTTTTAAAAAACTATAATCAAATTCACTTTTTTCTATTTCTTTAACTTTAAACTCTTCAAATTCACTCAAATGAGAAAAAGCATAAATTTTAATTCCCGGAATTTTAGAGATTTTTTGTGCAGCTTCAAGAGGGATTATTACTTTTTTAGGTTTAAGAGATAAAATTATGGGAAAGATTGTTTTTGTGTCTTTAAGAGTGCCGTCAAGTCCAAGCTCGCCTAAAACTAAATATTCATTTAAATCAATATCTTTATTGTGGTATAAAATACTAAGTGCAATAGGCAAATCAAAATGACTGCCGTTTTTTGGAAGGTCTGATGGAGACAAATTTATTACGATTTTTAAAGGAGGAAATTCAAAATCATTGTTAAGAAGAGCCGATTTTACTCTCTCTTTGCTCTCTTGAATAGATTGGCTTCCAAGCCCTACAATAGAAAAGCCGGGAAGTGCTCTTGTAAAAGAGCTTTCAACTTCTACACTCTTAGCAACGAATCCGTCTAGTGTAGCTGATGTTATTTTTTTCGTTTTTGTTTTAATAGTTTTTTCCACTCTTTTTCAAACTTTTTGCGTTTTATATAATCAAGTCTTTCTACAAAAAGATGTCCGTCTAAATGGTCTGTTTCGTGTTGAAAAGCCACACTTAAAAGCCCGTCAGCATCCATAATGTGCTCTTTTCCGAATCTGTCTAAAAATTTTACTTTTACTTTTTCGTATCTTTCAACTTCATCAAAATAATCAGGCACACTAAGACAGCCTTCCATATCTTTTTGAGCACCATTCCATTCCAAAAATTCCGGATTAATAACTTCAATAAGAGTATCACGGCTTTGTTTTCCTTCTTCATCTCCGATATCAATCAAAAGCGCACGAATAGGCACAGCCACCTGAATAGCGGCGAGCCCTACTCCGTTTTTGACTGTCATTGTTTCATACATATCATCAAGCAGTTTATGAAGTTCACTGTCAAATTTTTCAACAGGCTTTGAAATTTCTCTTAAAATTTTATTTGGATAAGTCACAATATCTAATATAGCCATTATTCACCTTCAATAATATATAATTTATTCTCTTTTTCTACAGTTTTCAAATTTTTCTCACATATATCTATATAATTTTCATATGTTTTATTTTCTTTTAACTCACAAATAGAAGCTACAATATCTATTTCTATTTCATTCCCTTCTATAAAAACAGTGGAAGTTGAAATAATATCGGCAAGTCTTTCCACCGTTTTCTTAGCCCCTATTTTATCGGTATGCTTTAAAAGCATTGCAAAAATTCCATTGCCAAGATGGGCGACAATATCTGTTCTTCTTGAAGTTTTAAGTAAAATTTTTGCAATACTTCTGCTTATTATCATAAAAGATTTTTTAAGTTTTATATTTTTTAGCGTATTGTTACTAACTTTTAGAGTGATTAACGAACTTATATGTTTAAATTTTTGAACAGACTCTATCTCTTTTGTTAAAACTCTTTTAAAATACTTTGCATTATAAACACCATAAGTCATATCAAAAAGAGTATTATTATCTATCTCTTTCATAATTTCTATATTTTTAGCATATAGTTCTTTAATATCTTTTAACTCATCTTCCATTTTTTCAGAAAATTTATCAATTTTTGAAATTATAATATTAAGATATTTTTCCGTCATTTTCGGAGATGACAAATGAGAAAACTCTTTTAAAGATTCGGCTGTAACGGATTTCAACTGCTTAGTAATTTTATAAATCACAGCAGTATGTTGCAAAATATCTTTTGAATATTTTAAAGATATTTTCATGTTTTTTTCAAATTGAATATCTTTTTCAACATCATTATGTTCTTCTAAAGACATCATTTCATACACCTGTTTTTTGAGCTTAGGGTCTTCTTCAAGCATATTAAAAAAATATAAAGCATAATTGGAAGGAATAGGAGGAATCCCTTCTATAATTAATTTATCCAATACTTTTTTTGCAAATATTTCTATTGGAGATGAAGGGGAACTTATATCTTTTACTGTATAATTAGAATATTTATCACTCATTATTTATCTCTTTTTTTTAAAACCTTATCAATCAGTCCGTATTTCATAGATTCTTCAGCACTCATAAAAAAATCTCTTTCGGTATCTTTTTCTATTTTTCTAAGGGTTTGTCCTGTATTTTCAGATAAAATTGTATTAAGCTCTTTTTTCATTCTAAGAATTTCTTTTGTATGAATTTCAATATCCGTCGCCTGACCCTGAGCACCTCCAAGAGGTTGATGAATCATAATTCTGGCATGTGGAAGGGCAAATCTTTTGCCTTTTTCCCCGCTGCTGAGTAAAAACGCACCCATACTTGCGGCCTGTCCCATACAAATAGTTGAAACATCAGGTTTAATATAATTCATTGTATCATAAATCGCCATACCGCTTGTTACTACGCCGCCCGGAGAGTTTATATAAAGATATATATCTTTTTCAGGATTTTCCGCTTCTAAAAACAAAAGTTGTGAAACAATAAGACTTGCTACATGGTCGTTTATTTCACCTTGTAGCATAATAATTCTGTCTTTAAGTAAACGAGAGTAGATATCATAAGCTCTCTCGCCTCTACCCGTTTTTTCTATGACGGTTGGAATAAGTAAACTCATTATTCTCCCTTAGCTTTATCTTCTAAAAGTTTATTTAGAAGTTTTTCTTCAACCAAATTCATTTTAAGAACCGGTAGTAAATTATTTTCTTGATAATATTTAATTACATCTTGCGGGTTTTGCCCTTGCATTAATGCTTCATAATAGATAACTTGTGTAATTTCATTGTCACTTACTTCAATATTCTCTTTTTTTGCAATTTCATCAACAATAAATGTAAGTTTTACTCTGTCTTTTGCTTCATCTTTGAATTTATTTCTAAATTCTTCTAATTTTTCCGGATTTTCTTGAAGCTCTTTAATTTCAGCCGGGCTTAATTTTGCCGCTTCGTTATTTACCATTACATCAACTTCTTTTTCTACAATACCTTCTGGAATATCAATTTCATATTTTTTCACTAAGCATTCAAGGATTTCTTCTTTTTTAGGTGCGAAAACTTCAGCTTTTTTTCTGTTTTCTATAGTGTTTTTAATATATTCTTTTAATGTTTCAACAGTAGCGTTTTCGTCTCCTAAATATTTTTTAGCAAATTCATCATTAATTTCTGCCGGAACTTTTTCTTGAATTTCTTGAAGAGTTACATCAAATTCAGCTTCTTTTCCTGCAATTTCTTTTGCTCCGTAATTTTCAGGGAATTTAACTTTAATTCTTTTAGTTTCTCCTACTTTCATTCCTTCGATTTGCTCTTCAAATCCAGGGATAAAAGAGTTGCTTCCAAGCTCTAGCGGATAATCTTCAGCACTTCCGTTTTCCATAGGTTTTCCGTCAATATAACCTTTAAAGTTAATTACAGCTATATCGCCTTTTTCGGCAACTTCTTTATCGGCAACTTTAGTTTGTGACTCAGCTTTTGCAAGTTCTTCAAGTTCTTTATTGATTTCTTCTTCGCTAACTTCCGGAGCTTCAACTGCCGGAACACACTCTTTATACTCTTCTTCTATTTTAATTTCAGGTTTTGTATAAATTTTAACTTCTACATCAATTCCATTATCGTTTTCATCAAATTTTACAATTTCAGGTTCACCTAAAATTTCTTCTACACCTAATTCTTTAATTCCATCATCAATAATTTTTTTAACCAATTCACTGATAGCATCTCTTTTAATATCTTCGCCATACATTTTTTTAACAACTTTTACAGGAACTTTTCCGGGTCTGAAACCTTGAATTTTTGCTGTTTTTGCTATTTTTTTTGCAATTTCGTCTTTTTTCGCTTCTAAATCTTGATTTTCTATAGTAGCTTTTACTATACTATTAGCAGAATCTAATTTTTCAATATTTGCCATAAACATTTCCTTTTTTTAAGGGTATAATACCAAAAAATTTAAAGGATAACAATGAGCGTGGATTTAAAAGCTATAGAAAATGCCACAAAAGAGATATTAAAAGCAATAAAAGAAGACCCGAATAGAGAAGGGCTGGTTAAAACACCAAAAAGAGTGGCAAAAGCATTTGAGCATATATGCGGAGGCTATTTTAAAGACCCTAAAGTTATTTTAAACGATGCCCTGTTTGAAAGCACAAACAACGAAATGGTAGTCGTAAGAAATATAGAATTTTATTCTATGTGCGAACATCATATTTTGCCGTTTTTCGGAAGAGTTCATGTCGCTTATATTCCTGATAAAAAAGTAGTAGGACTTAGCAAAATTCCTAGAATGGTAGATGTTTTTGCAAGACGCCTTCAAATTCAAGAGCAATTAACAGAACAGATAGCCGATGCAATTATGGATGTTGTAAAACCAAAAGGAGTAGGAGTAGTTATTCATGCCAGACATATGTGTATGGAGATGAGAGGGGTTGAGAGCAAATATTCATACACTTCAAGCTCGGCTCTTAGAGGAATATTTTTAGAAGAAAAAACAAGAGAAGAATTTTTTCATATTATAAACGCACCGGTTCAAAACCATTTCTAATGCCTTTAAAAAACATCAAAGACAAAATCAAACAAAAGCCCCTTTCAAAACCCTTCGGTTTTGTAAAAAAAATAGACCCTATAAATATTATTGCCCATAAACTGGTTGTTTCTATCGGAGATTTGGTAAAAATCAAAACAAAAAACAAATCAACTATAGGAATGGTTACATCTGTCAGTAAAGATGAATTCACCATAACTCCGTTTAGTTTTACAGAAGGAATAAAAATAAACGACAAAGTCTATCTGGATGAAAACGGAATGCAAATCCCGGTAGGAGAAGGGCTTTTAGGAAGAGTTGTTGACCCTTTTATGAAACCAATGGATGATAAAGGTCCCATAATCTTTAAAGAAAAAATAGACATTATGAAAAAACCTATTTCCCCGCTTAAAAGAGGAATTATAAATGAAACTTTTCCTACAGGCGTAAAATCTATTGACGGGCTTTTAACGTGCGGACTTGGACAAAAACTCGGAATTTTTGCAGGAAGCGGGGTTGGAAAATCAATGCTAATGGGAATGATTGCAAAAGGAAGCAAGGCAGATATAAAAATAATAGCATTAATCGGAGAAAGAGGAAGAGAAATTCCAGAATTTATCCACGATAACTTAAATAATGACCTAACAAACACTGTAATAATAGCCGCTACAAGTGATGATTCCGCTTTAATGAGAAAATACGGAGCATTTAGTGCTATGGCAGTGGCGGAATATTTCAAGAATCAAAATAAAAGCGTTCTTTTTATAATGGACAGCGTTACCCGTTTTGCAATGGCTCAAAGAGAAATAGGACTTGCAATGGGAGAGCCTCCTACATCTAAAGGATATCCTCCAAGTTCTATTATGATTTTACCGCAGTTAATGGAAAGAGCGGGAAAAGAAGAAGGAAAAGGCAGTATAACGGCATTTTTTACCGTTTTAGTAGAAGGAGACGATACATCGGCAGACCCAATAGCAGACCAGGCAAGAAGTATTTTAGACGGGCATATTATTCTTGATAGAGAACTTACGGATATGGGAATTTATCCGCCTATAAATATTTTAAAATCAGCCAGCAGGGTTATGGGAAATGTGGTTGATGATATGCATTTAGCAAAAGCCGGAAAATTCAAAAAGCTCTATGCTCTTTTAAAAGAGAACGAAGTATTACTAAGAATCGGGGCTTATCAAAAAGGAAGCGACCCGGAACTTGACGAAGCGGTTGCCAGAAAAGAAGCTATGGAAAACTTTTTAAAACAGTCTCCAAAAGAGTTGTTTAGTTTTGATGAGATTAAAAATATGCTTTTTAATACTGTTTAAAGGAAAAATATGAATTATTTATTGCCGGAATGGGAAAGACAGGAATTTGTCCAAGTTGTATTTCCTCATAAAAACACCGATTGGAACTGCTGTTTAGATGAAGCTATTAAAACTTTTAGCAATATAGCTTATGCAATAGCTAGGTATCAAAAAGTTTTAATATGCTATGAAGATGAAAATACAATAAAACATCTTAATCACAAAAATTTTATCTTCAAAAAAGTAAAAAACAACGATACATGGGCTAGGGATTTTGGTGCTATCAGTGTAAA
>JALVWY010000104.1 GCA_027023105.1 Campylobacterales bacterium
AAAGATTCTTTCGTAATCGCCGATTATTATATTGTCCTGTTTAAAGCCGGGTGTGTTTACATTTGCCAGGTTGTTTGAAACAACATTCAATCTATTAAACTGTGTAACCATTCCTCCGGCTGCGTCATAGTATCCGTTAATCATAAATTAACCTTTTTTGTATAGAATGTATTGTATACAAGCAAAAGGCGTTCCAAAACTTTATTGTATAATGTCGTTCTTAAAAGAATCCGATAAGTGAAGACAATAATCTTTATTTATGGGCTTCTATTTTATGCTAAGGAGAATTAATGGCACTTCCAAAAGAACTTACAAAACTGTTTCAAGATAACAAAAACGGTGTTGTTACATATGAAAAAATTATTGATATTTTACCAAAAGCACCAACCAAGCCGCAAACAACAGAGATTTTAAAAGCTGTTAATGAAAATAATATAAAACTAAAAACGGCAGCCGAGGTTGCAAAACTTAAAAATCTTGAAGATGTAGTAAAAAACGAAGCGGAAAGGGAAAGAAAAAAAGAAGAACTGGCAGAAGAGATTTTAAAAGATAAAGAGCTTTTAGAATGGAGCAGGTCCGATAGTCCCGTTAGGATGTATCTTAGAGAAATGGGACATATCCCTTTGCTTGACAAAGATGAAGAAGTGGAAATTTTCAGAAGAATTCAACTTGGCGAAGAGATAATTCTTGATGCGATATGTTCTATTCCTTTTTTAATTAATTTGGTTTTAAAATATAAAGAGCCTTTGCTTAACAGGGAAAGAAGGGTAAAAGAGCTTTTTAAAAGTTTTGTTGATGAAGAAGAGGTTGAAGATGAAACAAGCAAAGAGGGTAAAAGAAAGAAAAAAATTTCAATCAGAGAAAAAAGAATTAACGAACTTTTCAAAAATCTTGAAAAAGCAAAAAAAGATTGGGAAAAAGTTTTAGATGAATATGATGAGGTTATTAATAAAAAAGACAGAAATGACCTTGAAACTTTACATAAAATTTTACAGCTTACATTTAAAAAGAAAAAAGTAAAATTGGCTCTTGAAGATATAGGATATACTTCAAAACTTATTAATGAAATAGTAAAAACAGTTGAAACTTCACTTAAAGGTGATAAGGATTTTGAAAAAGAACTTAAGAAAAAAGAGTATAGACTTCCACTCTTTAATGAGCAGTTAAGAAATCTTCATAAAGAGATTTTAAGTAAAATTGTTAATTTAAGCAAAGAAGATATTGCTGCGATGGTTCCTGAACATACAATGGTAAATATTTATATGGATATCAAAAAACTTATAGAAGCTAAAGAAGCCAGTGACAATACATTCGGAATGGAGCCTGAGAAGCTTGAAGTTATTTTAGAGCAGCTAAAAAGAGGTAAAAAAATAACAACCGAAGCAAAAGAAAAAATGGCAAGGGCAAATTTAAGACTAGTTGTAAGTATTGCCAAAAAATATACCAATAGAGGTCTTCCGTTTCTTGATTTGATTCAAGAAGGGAATATAGGTCTTATGAAAGCTATTGATAAATTTGAATTTGAAAAGGGATATAAATTCTCAACCTATGCGACTTGGTGGATTAGACAGGCAATTTCTCGTGCTATTGCAGACCAGGCAAGAACGGTTAGGATTCCTATCCATATGATTGAAAATATAAATCAAATAAATAAAATAATCAGAAAGCATGTTCAAGAAGACGGGAAAGAACCGACTCTTGAAGTTATTGCAAAAGATATGCAAATATCAATAGACAAAGTAAAACAGATACTAAAAATTTCAAAAGAGCCTGTTTCTCTTGAAGCTCCCGTAGGGGAAGAAGAAGATGGAAAATTCGGGGATTTTATTGAAGATAAGACATTTATAAACCCTTATGAAGAAGTTGTGAATGAAGATTTAAGAAAACATATCGATGAAATACTTGAGAATTTAAATGAAAGGGAAAGAGAAGTTATTAAAATGCGCTTTGGTCTTATGCCGGATAAAAGCGAAAGAACTCTTGAAGAAATTGGAAAAGC
>JALVWY010000105.1 GCA_027023105.1 Campylobacterales bacterium
AATTCCCACGGCTCATTACTATACACCTTTGCACTATCCATCAAACCTTTTGTAAGCCTAACCGCTTTACCGTCTTTTAAATCAATCGCCGGAAAAATTTCCATTTTATACTCCTATCAACCATTTTAGTTTATTTTTTAATTCTTGTAAATTTTTATGTTCAAAATCAATAGGACTTCCTTTTGTAATATCACACATTTTTTTATAAAGTGTTTTTGGATTATACTCAATATTATCAATACAAAAAATAAATTTTTCATAACAGTGTTTTAATTTTTCACTTTCTAAAGCACTTAATAATAAATCTTCAATAGCACCTTTTTTAGTTTCAGGATTACAAGAAATAAAATAATTCATTTTAGTATCTATATCTAAATTATCTATTAAATTTTTTATATCTTTTTGTGTTTTTTCATAATCATCATCCGCATCTAAGATAAATAATACTTTTTTTAATTTTTCCTGTGCCATTATTTTATAATTTGGATGAGTTTTTTTTAACAATTCGCTTTTACCGCTCATTTGATAAAATCTAACTCTATCTAAATCTATATCAAACCAATTTTTTAAAAAATTTTTAATATAATTTTTTTCACTATTGCTTGATTTCGCACTCTCAATAACTATTCCTACCATCTTCTAAGCTCATTTTCATTTAATATTTCACTCTCTAACATATCAAAATCCAAAACAATATTGTCATTTTGTTTCATTTCAACTAATCTGATATCAAAAAAATTATGCTTTTTAGCTGCAAAATAAAAAGAATCTATAACCTCTTTTGAATGAGTAGTAATAAAAATTTGCATATCAAACTCTTTTACATAAGTAAAAATCAAATCCCATACAAGCGGTAAATGTTTATAAAAAATACCATTTTCCATCTCATCTATAAAAAGATACTTACTATTTGAGATTAAATTTACTAAAATAGAAAAGTATCTATTTATTCCTTCTCCAAGAGAAGAGAGCAAAATAGGATTTTTTATATTTTTTAAAAATACTTTAAATTTATTTCCAGGAAAAAAATCTATCATTTCAATATTAGAATCAAATTTTGATAAACATTCGTTTAAATCTTTAAATTTATCTCTATCTTCTTTAATTTTTTCAAATGTTTTAAAAATTGAATTTTCGTCCATAAAACACGAATTTATATATCGATTATCCAATACTCCTATTCTTGTGGTATCAATTAATTTAAAAGGAAAAATTTCTTCTTTACCGTTTAAATTAACTTTTATAAACTTACTTTCAGAAGATAAATTCTCTGGTAATTTTAAATTAATATTTTCTTTATAAATATCCTCCAAAGAAAAAATAGCGCATTTCAACTTTTTTTTATCATTATAAAGTATAAAGAAATCTTTATTTGAATAAATTAAATCACATTCTTTAAATTCTTTTTGTCTTCTATCTAAAATAGAATTTATTATTCTAATAAAATCCATACCTGAATTTGTAAAAGTAAAAATCTCAAAAGTTTCCAATAAAGAGCTTTTCCCTACATTATTAGTTCCTGTAAATAGATTAATTTTAGATAAATTCTCTATTGAATAAGATTCAAATCCCCGGTAATATTGAATATTTAAACAATCAAGCATATTATGCCCCTAACTCTACAAAATTTTTAAGTATCATAAGCCCTTCGTCGTGGCTTTTTTCAGGATGCGGCTGAAAACCGAAAATATTATCTTTATTAACCGCGCTTACAAATTCATATCCGTAAAGTGTCTTTCCTATTACGAATTTTTCATCACAAACAGCGTGAAGAGAATGAACAAAATATAAATACGGATTATTAAGCCCTTTGAATAAAGGAGACTCATTATTAAAAAGTTTATTCCATCCCATATGAGGGACTTTATTATCCCCTACTTTTTTTTTGTCAAAATATACAACTTCCCCCTCTATAAATCCAAGCCCTTTGCTTTCTCCAAACTCTTGTGATTTTTCAAATAAAAGCTGCATTCCAAGACAAACACCAA
>JALVWY010000106.1 GCA_027023105.1 Campylobacterales bacterium
TTTTAAAGAATTTGCAAAACTTTCCATTTATATCATAATTCCTTTTTTATTAATAGCAAAAGAGCCGGATTTAGGAACTGCTCTTATACTTTTAATTATAGGTTTTGGAATTTTGTTTTTAGTAGGGATTAATAAAAAAATATGGGCTTTTCTTTTAATTTTCGGGGTGCTTTTCACTCCTGTTTATTATAAATATTTTATGAAAAATTATCAAAAACAAAGAATAGAAAGTTTTTTAAATAAACCGAGCTATCATGTCAAACAGTCTTTAATAGCAATAGGAAGCGGAGGGCTTAAAGGTCAGAGTAAAACAGATGCCACACAAACACAACTGAAATTCCTTCCTATTGCAAGCAGTGATTTTATTTTTGCCTATTTTGCGGAAAGATTCGGTTTTATAGGTGTGGCTATACTTCTTTTTTTATATTTTTTGCTGATTTTTTATCTATTTTATAAATCGGAAAAATTAAAAGACGATTATTTTGCCAAAGTTTTATATGCCGGAGTTGGTCTTATGATATTTGTCTATTCATATATAAACATCTCAATGACCATGAATTTAGGACCTGTTGTAGGTGTTCCTTTGCCTTTAATAAGTCACGGAGGAACCAGTTTTATTAATTTTATGATTCTTTTTGCCATATTAGAAAACTTAATAGCAAGAAAAGAGTGTATAAATACTTATGGGGTAAAATAGTTATTTTACCTCTATAACCTCAACCTCAACAGCTTTAAATCTTGCTGTTTTTACTTTATGGTCAGCCTCGTCTCCAAAAAGAAAATTTATTCTGTTTTTTGCAAAATGAAATGTTGTAAAAAGCGTATATGGACGAACTGATTTTGTATATTTTACTTTTAATTTTTCACTCTTGCCATATTTACTTTTTAATTTTATATATTCTCCTAAATCTTTATGAATTTCATTAACTAAAACAATATCATCGCTGTATCTTTTATTAAGTCTTTCACTTTTCTTTGTCTGCGCCGCATTATTATATTGAGGTAGAGCTCTTCCCGTATTTAAATACCATCTTTTTTTACCTTCTAGTAAATCTTTTATTTCCCCTCTTAAATGATATTTGTGAAAATGAAAATGTCCCTTTCCATCAGGGGTTGAAAATTTTTCCAAATGCAAAATCGGAGAATCTTCTCCATTTTCATTTATAGGCCATTGAAGCGCTTTTTTTTCTAATAATTCATAATTCGCGCCTCTAAATCTTGAAACCTCTTTTTTACATTCATCAAAAACATCTTTACTTGAAGAAAATTTAAACTCCCCTTTTATTTTATTCTCAATAGCCTGAATCACTTCCCAGTCATCCGGCATATTTGAATTTATTAAAGGTTTGCTTAAATGAAGTCTTCTCTCAGCATTTACATAAACACCTGTTTTTTCATAAGCGCTTTTTACTCCAAAAACAATATCCGCTTTTTCTGTTATCTCATTTCTCATAACTTCCATTACCATTAAAAATTCAAGCTCGCTAAAAGCTTTTTGGATTTTATTTTGATTTGGATGAATATGAAGAATATCTTCTCCCATATTTAAAATTGCTTTAATTTTTCCTTTTAAAATATGTTCTACAATTTCAGGAGTCATAAGCCCTACTTCATCAGGTCTTATGTAATCAGGCAGGTAATAAGGCAAGCATCCTACATCACAAGCCCCTTGGACATTATTTTGACCTCTAAGAGGCATTACACCGGCGCCTTTTTTAAAGTGTCCTCCCATCATAGCAAGATTGCTTATTGCATTAACAGCCTCAGTTCCGTCAATATGCTCTGTAATTCCAAGTCCCCAGGCAAAAATGGTTCTCTTTTTTATAAGTTTTGCAATTTCTTCAATTTGATTTTTTATATTTTCAAATCCTTTTAGTTTGCTGAAAAAATCTTTGTGAGAATGGTGAGATAAAATATTTTTTTTATATTCATCAAATTTAGCACATCTTGTTTTTATAAATTCTTCATCAACAAACCCTCTTTCAAT
>JALVWY010000107.1 GCA_027023105.1 Campylobacterales bacterium
TTTTCGGCAAATCTCTTAAATGCCCTTTACTTGCAATTACGACATAATTTTTACCTAAAAAATTTTTAATGGTTTTCGCTTTTGCCGGAGATTCCACAATTATTAACTTTTTACTCAAAACAACCCTTTTTTTTGCGGTATTATATAAAGTTAAAAAATAAATGTAAAATATTAAATATAAATTAAATTCGCTATAATTCCATTTCTAAAAAAGGAGATGAAATGAAAGGTTACATACTGGATATAAATGAAAAAGAAGGAATTATCTCGGCAGATGACGAAAAAAGATATAAATTCGCATTAAACGAATGGAAAGAAAACACCCCTCCTAAAAAAGGAGAGCAGGTAGACTTTGAGATTGACGGAGAATACGCTAAAGATATTTATTTGATTTCCGTGCCTTCCCAAAAAATAATTTCTATCGGCATTCAACCCGATATAAAAATTTTAGGTGGGCTAGGTTCAATCTTTTTGCTTTTTAGCTGGATTCCGTATCTGGGATTAATTTTATATATTGCCGGTCTTATTATGATTAGTGTCGCTATAAAAAGAATATCCAATCAGGCATTGGAAAAAGGCATATTTACAAAATGGATTATCTCTATTCTTCTAGGAATAGGTATAGTTCTTTTAATGGGAGTGGCGTTTGGTCTTTTTATGGTTTTGCTTGGAAATGATAATAGCGATACAGCTATCGGTATGACTTTAATTCTCGGTGGAATTTCTTATATAGTATTACAAATTATTATTGGAATACTATACAAACAAATTTTTCATGCAATAGCCGAAGTAACAGGAGAAAATCTCTTCAAAACAGCAGGGACAACTTTCTTTTGGGGCGGAATTTTAAGCATTATTATAATCGGTGCATTTTTGTTTTTTATAGGATGGATTTTAGTTGCAATAGCATTTTTTTCTATGAATACAAAAGAAGATTAAAAGGACGGTTATAAATTAGAATATTAGACTTTTTTTGAAGATATTTTCAAAAAAAGTCTAATAAGTATAAGCCTATTCATTTTTATATTTTATTATTTCTTGTATTAAACTTGTAATTTTTTTATTGCTAAATTGTGTTTTAAACTTGATTTTTATTGTATTTCCAAAAAACTTTTCGGCATGTTTAATTTTTTGTATCTCTTCAAACCTTAAACTTTCTTCATCTGTGTTTTTTGTTTCCACAATAAAATGAAGTTTCTTTTTTCCATCCTTATAATTTAATACATAAGCAAAATCGGGAGAATAACTTTTACCTCCTGCTACTGGAATTTTAATTGAATTTTTAGGAATCTTTGAAAAAACAATCACTTCATCAATATTCGTTTTAATATTTTCTTTTTCTAACTCTGAATCATAAAATAATTCTTCTAAAAAATACTTATCTGCAACTTTTTCATTACTATAAAAAACTCCTATATCAGAAGAATCAACTTCCCTTTTGACACTTCCATCTTTTTTTGTAAATTTTGTAGGGTGAATAGTGCTTGATACTTTTTGATATTCTATTTGAAATTTACTCATTGCTTTATACATTAGATAATTATCAAATTTTTGTTTTAATAATCTTAATGTTGTTTGATTCAAATATTTATTTATATCTATTTTTGTTTTTATAAAACATTGATGCAAGGTTTTTAGATTTATATTTAAGTTTTTTGATAATTGTTTTAAAAACTCATCATATCTCATTATTGAAATTGCTGTAGCTTCATTATAAATAGATTCTTCTTCTTTTAAAATTACTTGATTATTTTCTATATCAATTTTTTCTATTTTTTCTTTTACCCCTTCTATTTCAAAAAAAGATTCATTTTGTAAAAAGTCTATAAAAAGTTCTTGAAATTTCTCTTCATTTTCAATTTTATATTCCATAATTACTTTTTCGTTAAGTTTTTCCCATAATGATTTTAATTCTGAATATTTATCAACTCTTATTTTTACTTTTTTCTTGTTTATATCACTCGCTTTTCTAATTTTATTTGAATCAATCCCTTCAAAAATAAGTGGATAATTTGCTTTTATATATTCAAAACCATTTTCTTTAAAATCATTATTTCTTTTTATTATCCCTTCATCATCCAGTTTTTGTAATAGTTCCTCTTCTGAAATATTATATTTTTCAACTATCTGTTTTATCATTCCTTCGTGAAGTTTAGGTGGAGTTTCTTCTCTTGAAATAGCTCCAGATTTTTCATTAATTTCATTTACTAATCTTTCAATAAAATCACTTTCGGTAAAATCAACAAAATAATTTAAGAAAAATTGTTCATCTTTTACACGATTCCCATATTGATTAACCGGCAGACGAAGTCCTCTTCCAACCTCTTGTAGTTTTGAGATTTCACTACCACTACTTCTTAATTTACAAATTTGAAAAATATTTGGATTATCCCACCCTTCTCTCAAAGTCCATTTAGAAAAAATGAATCTTCTTGGGTTTTCTAAATCCAATATTGCTTGTTTATCGTGTAAAATTTCATTTACTTCTTTTTCAATTTCTTCATCTTTTTCGCTATTGTCTTTTGAGAAATATCCTCCGTGAGTTTTTGAAATATCTTTTAGAGTATTTTTTAAATATTCTTTATAAAACTCATTTGTTTCTGATTCTAATAATTTTTCAACTTCTGCTTTTATATATTTTTCAACTGTATTTCTTATATATCCCTCTTTATTTCTATATTCATCAATATTATCAATAAAAAACAAAGTTAAAGGTTTTATTTTTACTTCTTTTGTAAGATATTTTTTTTCTATTTCAAAATGGTGTTTTATCGCATTTTGAATCATTGTTTCTTGCAGAGTTTTTGCATAAGAAAAAGGATTAAGTTTATCTCCTTTTTTAAGCTCCAATCCATTTGACAAAACAACGGTAGTTTTATTTAGTTTTTCTATAAATAAATCGGTCATTGCATTATGCACTTTTTCTAAACTTTCTTTTTTTGCTACTTTAAAATGTTTTGTCTTATTATTTTCTATCACTTCAAAACTTGCCTCTTTCCCATCAGAATTTACAAATTTAACTATTGCATTTTTACCTGTTTCAAATTCTGTAATATGTCCAATAACCCCTTTTACAAGATTTTTATTAAAGGCATCAACCGCAGATAAAGTATAAATAAGGTTATTATAATCTTTTATTTTTCTTTTTTCAATTTTGCCAAATATATTTTTTACTTTTATCTCTTTTTCTGGAAAAGTCGCACCATATCTAAAAATAAACTCTGGATTCATATTTTGAATATTTTGCCAAGTTTTATTTGCTTTATCAAATTTATGAGGTTCATCGATTATCATAAAAGGTCGAACAGAAGATATAGCCTCAAAAGGGATAGAATAATTATCTAATAAGTTTCTATCAAATTTTTGTTGCATTGTTTTAGAATTTATCATACCAGCATTTATAATCATTAATTGAATCTTGTTTTTTTCAAAATTCCCAGCATTTACAAAACTATTTATTGCAGGAGGCATATATGATTTTTTGTTTTTTGAGCCTTTTTGACTTTCTACAATGTGAAGATTTAGAGTTTTTCCGTATTGCTCTTTAAAATGTTCTCTTGCACTTTTGCTATTTAAAAAGTTAATAGTTCCAGCTTTTATAGGGAGTGTTGGCACAACAATAATAAATTTAAAAATCCCATAAAGTTTATTAAGCTCAAAAATAGTTTTTGTATAAGTGTATGTTTTTCCTGTCCCTGTTTCCATCATTATATCAATAATATTTGTTGAACCTTTTACATTTCTTTCTATACCGTTTTGCTCTTGTAATCCGCCAATATTATTAACAAAATTAAAATTAGCTCTTGTATTAAAAACGGGATTTATAAATTCTTTATTTATTCCTTGTGGCTTTTTTATCACAACCCCATCAAAAACTTTAATAATTGATTCAACTGCTTTAACTTGATGTTCTAAATTTTTTTCGAAATTAAATTTTGCCATATTATTTTTTCTCTATCTTTTTTATAAATTTATCGAAATCAGAGTCGATTTTTTGAGTTTTATTAAAAATATCATACTCTTGTTCTGCTTTTTTTGATGCTTGTTGATGTGATATTTTTCCTTTATTATTAAGTATTTTGAAATTATTAAATTCTAAAAATCTATTTACACTTTGGACTAATTCTTCCATTGTAAATGGTCTATTTTCTTCTTTTCTTATTTCAATTTGATTTTCAATATAATCAAAATAAGAAGATATTGTTCTTTCAAGTTTTTTTATCTCTTTTTCTCCCAGATAGTTTTTTGCTATTTTAGTATCAGATTTTAATATCCTTCCCTTAGGTGCATTTTTCCAAGTAACAAGTCCCATATATGGTTTATTTGAATCAGCCGTATTATAAATTATTTCTGCTGCTGTTTGCCCTGTAATGGCATAATGAAATTTATTTTGCACTGTTGCATAAAAATCTTTGCTTATTTTTGATTTAACATCATAATCGATAGAGCATTCTGCGAAAATATCTGTAATTTTTTGATAAATTCTTCTTTCACTTGCCCTAATTGAGCGAACTCTCTCAAGTAATTCATCAAAATAATCTTTTGAAAAAACACTTTTTGATTGTTTTAGTCTATCATCATCTAAAACAAAACCTTTTATTATAAATTCTTTTAAAATTTTTGTTGCCCAAATTCTAAATTGTGTAGCTTGTTTGCTATTAACTCTATAACCAACTGCAATTATCATATCAAGATTGTAATATTTTTGTTTTCGTTTAACCTCTCTTTTACCTTCTTTTTGAACTGTTTCCAAAATGGAAATAGTTGAAGTTTCTTCTAATTCATTAGTATCTAAAATATTTTTGATATGTTTAGCAACTGCTGGTGTCCCAACCCCAAATAGCTCTGCCATATTTTTTTGTGTAAGCCAAATTGTTTCATCTTTTATCAATGTTTCTACTTTAATATCGCCTACATTATCTGTATAGATTATAATCTCTTTTGTATTCATTTTAATACCTCGTTATAAAATCAATATCTATATCTTTTTTGTTTGAATATGATTTTATATTTTCTGATATTTCTCTTAAACTTTTACTTTCAAAATTATATCCAAAAGCAATAATTGTTGCAGGATTGAAATCTTTGTTTTTATCTATTTCTTCTAATAGTTTATTAAGATTATTTGTTTTAAATCCTTTATTGACAAGATAAAGTTTAGTATCAAAATAATACCCTTTATATCCATCTAAATCTATCTCTTTTAAATCCTCCGTTAAAGCTATGCCATCGTAAGTTTTCCAAGTAACAAGTAAAGTTTTTAAATCTTTATTAGATAATTTACTTTCATCAAAAAGTTTTGTTTGTGGGCTAAATTCTTCTGCTTGGAAATTATAATTTTCCCAAATTGGAGTTGTTTCAAAAATCTTAAATCCAAAATCAATATTTGATAAATCTTTAGTTAAATCTTTTGAACTTTCTTCTTTTATTTTTTTAGATGCACGAATCAATCTCTCTTTTGTAATCTCAAAAATAGTAGGATTTTCTACTTTTAATTCTTCTTTTACAAAGTCATAAGCTGTTTTATTTTTTTTAGGGTCTATGGATTCTGGAAGTTGAACTAAAATATATTTTCTATCTCCTCCATCTTCGGCATTTAGTTGCATTACGGCATCACCTGTTGTTCCACTTCCTGCGAAGAAGTCGAGGATTGCTTCATTTTTTGTATTCATTAAGTCTATAATAGTTTTTAAAAGTTTAGTTGGTTTTGGATATTTGAATATATCATTTTTAAAAAGTTGTTTTATGTCCAAGCCACCATCTCGCGTTAATGCATTATTTAATATGCTTCTTGGTTTAATTCTTCTTTCTATGTTATTATTATACATATAAATTTTTGTGAATACTTGCCACTCACCTTTTTTATTTTTCACAAAATCTATTTTACCTTCATTTAAAGCATTTAAAAATCTTTCTTTACTCCATCGCCATATTGTTGGAGGTAATATTTTGGTACCATCCGGAGCAGTAATTTCATATCTTAAATTTGGTCTATTAGTTTCTATTCCACTTTGATATAAATTTTTTCTTTTATAAAACCCCAATCTCTTAAAATTATCATCTTTAAACCTATACTCTTTTAATTGTTCTTGAGTCATCTTGATTGAAAAATCTTCACTAAAATCAATATTTTTTGCATAACATATCATATATTCATGTTCATTTGCAAAAAATTTATTATCTGAACCACCTCCCGCCTTTTTTTTCCAAATCACTTCAGCTACAAAATTCTCCTCCCCAAAAATCTCATCCATCAATATTTTTAATTGAGCTACCTCATTATCATCAATAGACACAAAAATAACTCCATCTTCTTTAAGCAGTTGTCTTGCTATATAAAGTCTTGGATACATAAATGTTAGCCAAGCACTATGAGAATTACTTTTACTCTGGGTAAATTCTAAAATTCTTTTTGCTTTTTCTTCATCGATTCCGGCAAGTTGTGAAAGTTCTTTTATTGTGAATTTTCTATCATCTTGATATACAAATCCATCACTTCCTGTATTATATGGAGGGTCAATATAAATCATTTTGATTTTTTCATAATAAGCATTTGAGAGATGTTTTAATACTTCTAAATTATCCCCTTTGATAAGCAGATTTTGGCTATTTTTGTTTTCTTCTTTTTGATTAAATTCTTCATCTTCTTTAAGAAGTGTTGTCGCTTCATCACTTGATAAAAGTCTTGCATAACTTTTTCCCAGCCAATCTAAGCCATACGATTCTTTGGAAAAATCAATCTCACTTGTTTGTAATTCTTTTTTAAACTTTTCAAAATCAAAATCTCCATTTTTATCAAAACACTCTGGAAAATCTTTTTTTAATTTTTCTAAATTATTATTTTTTGCTTTAATATTCCCCGTTATAATTTGTTCCATTTATTTTCCTTCATATTAAAATTTATTTTTTTAAATATCAAAAAGTTAGAGTAATTCATTAAACTAACATTTCTTTTATTATTTGTTTAATTTGTAAAATAATTTCAATATCTAATTCTCCTAATTTTTTGATTATTTTTTGTTTATCTATTGTCCTAATTTGGTCTAAAACAATATATGATCCGGCTCCAATAAATAGGATACAAAAATGATAAAATGTGCTCTAAAAAATGTTGACAAATCTAACACAGAATTTCTAACAGTCTCGAAATTTTCCCTTTTTATTAACTAAGCCTGTCTCTAAAATCTTCGTAATGAAACTCTCTTGAAGTGTAAAAAGTTCCGTTTTTTCTTTTAATTACGATACTTGGAAGTCTAACACCATTAAATGAAGTATTTTTTACCATTGTATAAATTGCCATATCTTCAAAAATTACTCTATCTCCAATTTTCAAAGGTTCATCAAAGCTGTAATCCCCAATTACATCTCCGGCAAGACAGGTAACACCGCCTAGTCTATATGTATATTTTTTCTCTCCCGGTTTTCCAGCTCCCCTAACTTCCGGACGATATGGCATTGCAAGGACATCCGGCATATGAGCTTCCGCACTTGTGTCAAGAATGGCTATTTTCATTCCATTATCAATAATATCAAGGACTTCTGCTTCAAGATATCCGGCATTAAGCCCGACAGCTTCACCAGGCTCTAAATAAATATCTTTAATATTTGGGTATCTGTTTTTAAATTCTTTTATAATTTTAATTAAGTTATCAACATTATAATCACTTCTTGTAATATGATGACCTCCGCCAAAATTTACCCATTCCATATCTTTTATAAATTTCCCAAAATTCTTCTCAAATCCTTCAAGGGTTCTCTCAAGTGCAGTATCTAATTGTTCGCAAAGTGCGTGAAAATGCAGCCCACTTACATTTTTTAGTTTATCGGCTTTGAAATTTTCTTTTGTAATTCCAAGACGGCTAAACGCAGCACAAGGGTCATAAAGTGCAACCGGAGCAGATGAAACTCCCGGATTTACCCTAAGTCCTATAAGCGTTTTATTTTTTACTCTTTCTTCAAACCTTTCTAATTGATTAAACGAATTAAAAACAACTGTATGAGAAATATCCGCTATTTCGTCAATTTCATCATTTTTAAATGCCGGTGCATATGTATGGACTTCCCAAGGTTTCATAGCCCCAAGCTTTGCCTCCCAAAGCCCGCTTGCAGTCGTTCCACTTAGAAATTTTTCAAGTAAATCAAATGTAGCCCAAGTGGCGTAACCTTTTAGAGCTACTAATATTTTAGCTCCCGCTTCTTTTTGAACTTTATCTAAAATTTTAAGATTATTTTCTAATTTATCCTCTTCAATCACATACATTGGTGTTTTCATTTTACTCCTTTAAATTCTTCTCTCATAAACCAAAACATCAACCTCGCTTCCCTCTTTTAACTCATAAAGTCCTTCTGGCAAACACATTAACGCTTTATTCCCTATTAAATTAGTCAAAATCCCGCTGCTTCCTTGCTTTTTGCCAACAGTATCTACAAAAAATTCGCCGTTAAATTCAATATTCACAGCAACAAACTGATATTTTTTGAATTTTTTAGTGAAATTGTGTTTTAGTTTAGCTTTTATTTTTTTAATTACTTTTTTATTTTCAAGAGATTCTAAAATCGGCACTACATAAAGCAAAAAAGTCACAAAAGAACTGTAAGGAAATCCGGGAAGCGAAACAATAAATTTATCCCCCGCCTTTGCTATCATTATCCATTGTCCGGGCTTAATGTTTACTCCGTGAAAAAGAACATCAAATTCACCGGTAATTTCTTTTACAAAATCAAAATCTCCTACACTAACCCCTCCGGTAGTTACAACAACATCACTTGTTTTAAGTGCGTCAACTACTCTTTTTTTTATCTCTTTTTTATTATCTCCGGCGATTCCTAAATTAACAGCTTCAAATCCAAATGATTTTCCAAG
>JALVWY010000108.1 GCA_027023105.1 Campylobacterales bacterium
AGTAGAGCAAAATGCAGGAGCCGCACTGAAAATTGCAAACCGTGGATATGTAATGGAAAATGGGAAAATAGTTCTTGAAGATAGTGCCGATGCTCTTTTAAAAAGTGAAGAAATAAAGAAAAAATATCTAGGAGGTTAAACTTTATTCAAAATCTCTCCGATTTTTTTTCTAATCCATTTACCCATTTTCATATTATGATATGCCCAGGACAGATATCCCATATCAATAGATGCAACATCTTCTATCAGCATTCCTTTGTATTTCCCAACTCCAAATCTAAATTCCGGTTTTTCTTCGGTTGTTTCCAAGATTTTTTCAATAGAATATTTAACATCCGGGTCAATATCCGCTAGATTTAGCATATATTCTATGTAATCAGGATGTTTTATAAATACATCTTTTATTTTTTCAAATTTGTATTTGCCTTGATAGAATTTATCATAAAGCACAGGTTTTTTTGTAAGTTCAATAAGTTCGTCAAAATTTTTGTCTAAATTTTTTATGATATATTCAAGCAGCAGATGTAAAACAATTACATCTCCTAAGGCATCGTGGGCGTTTATTTGAATATCATATTTTTCACAGATTTCATTTTCTTTTCTATAAAGTCCAAGAGCGTATCTGTTGTATTGAAGAGAAAATTTACCCTCAGGCAGGAGATGTTTTAAAATTCTAAAAGTATCTATTGATTTGAAAAAAGAGTTAAAATCTTCTTTTTTCAGCATATTCAAATCAAATTCCGAGTTATGAATAACAATAATATTCTCAGGAGAATTTAATTCTTTTAATCGTTTAAAAGCTTCGGTATATTTTATTTTCGGTTTATCTTCTACCATTTCCGGTGTTATATGATGAACCGCCATTGCTTCATATTTGATATCAAGAGGAGGTTTTACAAGTTCGTTGTGTATTTCTTCTATTTCCAAATTTTCATTTACCACCAAATAGCTTAATTGGCAGATTCTGTCTTCATCTTTATTGCCTGTTGTTTCTGTGTCAAGTATTATTATTTTCATTTTTTTCCTTTATAAACGGGACTTTTATTGTGTATCCGTCATATTTTTTTATTATTTCGAAATATTTTGATTCTATTTCTTTAAACGAGGAACATTTTAATATGATTTCTATTAAAGAGTATTTTTTATTATTAATTTTAATAACTTCGGATATATCAAATTTTGTGTAAATTTCTACTTCTTTTTGATTCTCAAATATTTCAAAAAGGATGTGTAAAAGCTCTTTTTTGCTTATGTAAATTTCTTCAATGGATAAATCGGGATAGATTTTGAATTTTGAATTTTGTTTAAGATTTATATATTGAATAGCGAAATTAATAAGTTTATTTATATCAATTTTTTCAAGTCCTTCAAGTGTGAATTGATGTTTTTTTGTATTTATAAAAAGCCTTATGCCTATTTTTGAGTCTTCTTTATAGCCGATGGAATATCCGTTAAAAGAAAATTCTCCGAAATTTATATTTTTAAAGTCTGTTTTTATTCCTTCTTTATTTGGAGCGTTTTGAATAGTAAAATTAAAAATATCTTTTACATTTACATATGAAAGAAAAATTTCGGCTTCTTGATTGCAGTAGTCGATATGCCCTTTTTCATTAAAGAAAATAACCGGATTGATGTCATATTCAATAAAAAATTCAAACATCTAACGCCTTCATTTTTTTGGTTAGAGTCACTCTGTTCAGGCTTAATTTTTCGGAAATTTGAAGTTTGCTTTTATATTTTTTTCTCATAGCCGTAAAAAGTGTCTTTTCAAAATCCCTAATTTCTTCTTCATAATTTTTATGCTCTTTTAAATAATAATCAAACAATTCTTCTAAAATTTCTTCTTTTGAGTTAAAAAGAGCTTTTTTAAAAATTTGTCTTTTAAGCGAATTTAAATTTTCACTGATGTCAGGAGTTGTGATTTTAATTTCTTTGTCTGTTTTTAGCTCTTCTTGAGCCTGATTGATAAAATA
>JALVWY010000109.1 GCA_027023105.1 Campylobacterales bacterium
CGGCTAAAATTCCCGCTATTGTGTAAGTTACAGCCATACTTAAAACATAAACAAGTGAAATAAAAAATCCCTTTAGAGCGGATGAATTTTTGTTTGTATTTTTAACTAAAAGACCGGAGAGGATGGGAATTGTCGGGAAAATACAAGGAGTTAAACTCAGCAAAAGTCCAAATACAAAAAAACTTCCTAATATTATCCATATGGATTTATTAAATAAAGAGACTATTTTTTGTGTTTCACTTTTTTTAGGAATTGTTTTTACTTTATAAGTTACGCTTTGCGGGGCATAGCAGACCAAATCGCTGCATCCTTGATATTTTATTGTTATATTTTTTTTAGGCAGAGTCAGGGTTAATTTGTTAAAATAGACATCATCTCCAAAATCATCTTTTTTGGGAAGAGGAAGTTTTGTTTTAAAAGGTTTGTTATTTACAAAAATTTTTAAGGATTTTTTGTAAATATGAATTCCTTTTGCCATTTGCAGAGTAAAAATAATATGATTGTTTTTTTCTTTAAATGAAGGTTTAAAAGCCTCTTTTATGCTAAGAGGAGCGGCAAACAAAAAAAGAGCTGTAAATAAAAGGAGAAATTTTTTCATAAAAAGCCTTTTTGGCTAATTATACTATCTTTTGAGATTATTTACAGTCTGGAGCATTTGGTCGCTTGTTACGATTGCTTTACTTGCGGCGTCATATGCCCTTTGACCTGTGATTAAGTCTGTCATTTCATCCACAAGCTGGACATTACTCATTTCTACAAATCCCTGTCTTAAGCTTCCAAGTCCGCTGTTTCCCGGGTTGTCTACAATAGGGTCTCCTGAGGCGGAAGTGTTTATATATAGATTGCTTCCTAGAGAATGAAGACCTGCCGGATTTATGAAATTTGCAAGCTGAATTTGTCCGATTTGCTGCATCTGGGTTTGTCCGGCTTCTAAGATGGAAACGGTTCCATCCGTTCCTATTGAAACTTGAACAGTGTCTGCAGGGAGCGTAATGTTTGGAATAAGTTTATATCCGTCACTTGTAACTAAATTTCCGTTTGCATCAAGCTTAAACGCCCCGTCACGCGTATAAGCTATTCTTCCATCAGGCATTTGAATTTGAAAAAATCCGTCTCATTGAATAGCTACATCTAAATTGTTGTGAGTTTCTTTGAAGTTCCCCTGAGTAAAAATTTTGGTAACGGCAGTTGGTCTAACACCAAGTCCTACACTTATTCCGGTGGGTGATTGGGTGGTTGTGGAAGTGGAAGTGCCGGCATATTCCATTGTCTGATAAAAAAGGTCTGCAAATTCGGCTCTTTGTTTTTTATATCCTATGGTATTTACATTTGATTTTTCTAAAAATCCCTGAAGTGTGGTGTTATTTGTGATTGTTTTTGCGTTTTTTGGAATAAACTGCCACATATTATTACGACTTTTTTGAGAGTTTTCAGATTTGTAATACTTAAAATTTTAAGAGTGGCTATTTTTTGCCCGTCTGCATAAATGTTTGCATTTTTATCTATTGTTATTTTTTTTGCATTAAGCGGTATTTGGATAGGCTTATTTTTTATATCAAGAATTTTAAATCCCTCTTTATTAATTAAAAAGCCGTTATTATCAAGGTTAAAATTTCCAGCCCGTGTTAGTTTTTGTCCGTTTTCATTGATTACAAAAAAAGAATCTTTTTGTTTTAATGTTATGTCAAGGGGATTTCCTGTTTTTTGGATATTTCTTATGGAAAAATCAGTATGTTCGCTTGAAATTATAGGAACTTTGTTTAAATTTCTGTTTAAAAACCGGGCGGCTTTTGTCGTATTGTTTTCAATGGGTAAAATATCTCTTTTTTCTTTAAAAGATTCTTTCGTAATCGCCGATTATTATATTGTCCTGTTTAAAGCCGGGTGTGTTTACATTTGCCAGGTTGTTTGAAACAACATTCAATCTATTAAACTGTGTAACCATTCCTCCGGCTGCGTCA
>JALVWY010000110.1 GCA_027023105.1 Campylobacterales bacterium
ATTATTTAAACGAAGCCTGTTTTAAGGATTTTTATCACACCGTTGTAGCTCTTCCCTTAAGCGGTCAGATTTTAGGCGGAGAGTATAGAATCTTAATTGAAAAAAGGGATTTAATGACAAAAGACAGCGAAATAGTTACCACGGCTATCGGCATTATTTCCACTGGTAAAATTATTTTTTCAAAAGGGATTGTTACTAAACTGAGTGATGAAGAATTAAAAAAAGTAGATTTAGCCGTTATGAAAGTTTTAGGAATAAAAAATGCAGTCTGAAATAATAGCCCTTGCCGTCCAGGCGCTAAAACTTGCTTTATTATTGTCTTTACCGGCTTTGCTTGTCGGAATGATAATAGGTCTTTTAATATCTATTTTTCAGGCAACCACCCAAATAAACGAAATGACCTTAAGTTTTGTACCGAAAATTATTGCAATAGCAATTGTTTTAATTCTTACAATGCCCTGGATGTTAAATGAAATGATAGATTTTACAAAATATGTTTTTCATTTGATACCGACATTCTTAAGGTAAAAATTGAAATATAAAATTATTGATTTTAGCAAATTTTCCTATATAAAAATCGGTCCTAAAATAAAAGTAAAAATAATTAATGAAGATAACTATGATAACGAATTTTTAGTAGGAAACGCTACAAACACGCTAATTTCCCCGAATGCAAAAAATATTGGGATTTTAGATGAGAGATACGATTTTATTGAATACAAAAACGGTATCTTAAAAATAGGTGGCAAAACCAAAAACAGAAAAGTTTACCGATTTTGCAGGGATAATAATTTTGGAGGATTTGAATTTTTAGCTCACCTTCCGGGCACCATCGGTGGAAGTATAAAAATGAACGCAGGCGTAAAGAATGAAGAGATATCAAATAACCTGCTAGCTGTAAATCAAAAAGAAAAAAAAGAGTTTAATTTTTCATACCGCTCTTCAAATATAAACGAGCCTGTTTTTGAAGCTAAATTTGAAATAACAAGAGATTATGATAAAAATTTAGATATCCATTTAAAAAATCTAAGAAAAAATCAGCCAAAACTGCCAAGCCTCGGGAGTGTTTTTAAAAATCCAAAAGAAGATTACGCCGGAAGGATTATTGAAGCTGTCGGAATGAAAGAAATGGTTAAAGGTGGTATTAAAGTAAGCGAAATTCACGCTAACTTTTTTGTAAATATCGGAAACGGTAGTTTTGAAGATATGATATATCTCATAAATCTAGCAAAAAAAAGAGTTTTTGAAGAGTTTGGAATAAAATTAGAAGAAGAGATTAAGATTGTTTAATTAAAAACCTACATCTTCTTGTATATCAGCATTTCCCCATTTTTTAATACATAATTTTCTTAAGACCTTATGCGTCTTTGTCTTTAAATTTTTACAATCTATTCTATATTTTATTACTCTGTCATTTTTGTCCAGAGTAATTCTAAGCACAACTCTAGGAGTGGAATAAGTTTCATCTCTTAAAGAATAAGTCCCGTCACGATTATATTTCCCTCTGGTAGTATAATTCCATTTAATACCGGAAACAAGTTTTTGTTCATTTATATGAAGTATATCTCCCAATTTAAATGTAGTATTATTTTCTAAATACATATAATTAGAAGCTGTCTCAAGTGCTTCATTAAGACCTGTAGTTAAAGTATAAGACATACTCTCAATAACACTATGATTTTTTAAATTAAGAAAACGAGGAATAGCAACAGTTGCCAATAATCCTATAATAACGATAACAAAAATAATTTCTATTAATGTAAAAGCTTTTTTCATTTTTCCACCTTTGAATGTATTAATGATATAATTAAAAGTAAAAGCCCTAATGTTCCTGTTATTACTTCTCCTATTTCCGTAAAAATTTTTAAAAGCATAATAGCCGCCAAAATTCCTATGGCATAGTGCGCTCCGTGTTCAAGATATTTGTATTCGTCTAAAACACCTTTTTCCACCATCCA
>JALVWY010000111.1 GCA_027023105.1 Campylobacterales bacterium
ATTATAAAGGTAAATATGAACCGTTTTTGAGTATGGAATTAATCAAATACGATGAAAGCCGTAAATACGGCAAAAAGGTATTGGCAAATTTTGTAATTTATTCTAAAATATTCGGGGATAAGATAAGTTTGCATAAACTTATCGGAAAGTAAAATTTACTTCTCCCCAGTGAACGCTTTTATAAGTTAGCTTATAAGGTTTGTCTGTTTGCGGGAATGTTACGATATAATAAGTCATCCAGGTATTATAAAAAGGAAAATTTTTATAAGGTATAAAGCCCGGAATTATTGTTGTCGTTTTTAGAGGTTTTTTAGAATCTAAAAGTATTGAAAACTCTTTATTTTCAAGAGCATTGTTTTGATTGTTGTAAATCCCTATAAGAAAAGTCGGGTTTTGGAATTTTTTGGGGTATAAATCGTTTAAATTTATGGCATCAATCAATGCTTTTGTTTCCAGAGAGTTTACAATTTGACCTCTTCTTGTGTATTTGAGTGTTTTTTCATAAAGAGGGTCTTTTTTTAGTGCTGTTTTTAAGGCACATCCGTTAAATAAAATCATAGCCGAAATGATTAAAAATAGCAGTTTCTTCATTTATAACCTTTTTTTGGTTATTATATCATTAATTTTGAAAAAGGAGAATAATGAAATTTAATGTAATCGGAATTGGCGATTATATAGGTAAATGTGTTTATGATGAAGCTGAAGATGCTTTAATGGTGGATGAAAAGATAGTTTTGGATTTTAAAAAGAAATATAAAGATTATCTTAAATATACGAAATTTCTTATAAATACGCCTTTTAAAAGAGCCTGGATTAGTTTTCAGTTTATTCCGCAGAAAAAAGAATTACTGGAAAGAAAATTTGCAATTATTACAGCTCATAATCCACAAAATCTTATTTTAAATAAATTTTTGAATTTTATAAGAAACACGGAGCTTGAAGGGCTTATAAAAGCACTTGATTATGATTATATGACGAGTATAGGCGAGCTTTTTGATTACAATGAAAAAGGTTTTATTATTTATGATATTTCTTTAAAAGACGCTTTGGATATAGCTATACAGTTTGACCAGGAAAGTATTTTTTATAATTCAAAAAAAGAAATTTCAATAGTAAACTGTAATACAAAAAAGAAAATTTTAAAATATAATTATGAAAAACATTTTAAAGGATTTGAATGAACGATTACAAAGACAGAAAACTGACAAAAGCCGAGATGGCGGGAGTCAGTGCGGCTTTATTGATGTTTTTTGGTGTAGGAATGATAATGGGCGGAAGTGCTGCTGGAGATATGCCTCTTTTTTGGAGCGGTGTTTCGTTTTTTGCCATTGGAGCGGCAATAGCATTATTTCTTTTGTTTAAATATAAACCCGGGGAGAAAAAAGATTTTTAAGTGTATAGTATGCGGGGAATTTTCTTTTGATATTATATGTGATAGTTGTAAAACTCTTATAAAACCTGAATTTAGAAAAAAAGATGATATTATAAGCTTTTATGATTATGAAGAAATACAAAAGCTTATTAAATACAAATATTATAAATTTGGAAACAGGGTTTTGGATATTTTGGCAAAAGGGTCTATCGGTAAATTTTTTGAATTATATTCTGAGAAGCTCAATATTATACCAATAGATGACAATCCTGCTAAAGGTTTTGCTCATACCGCTGTTTTGGCAAACAGTATAAAAGGGCATAATATTTTATATTCCACACTTCATTCTCAAAATAAAATTCATTATGCCGGTAAAGATTTGGAATTCAGACTGAATAATCCAAAAGATTTTAAATATACAGGAGATGAAAATATAGATGTGGTTTTGATTGATGATATCGTAACGACAGGTTCTACCGTAAATGAAGCAAAAGAAGTCTTGAAAAAACATAATGTAAATGTGCTTTTTAGTGTTGTATTGGCTAATTTGCAAAATTAGGGAAATAAAAA
>JALVWY010000112.1 GCA_027023105.1 Campylobacterales bacterium
TTTTGACTTTAAATAGTTTATCATTAAAATGCCTTTTTAAATCCTGTAAGACCTGTTTTGAAAGGTTATTTTGTTTTGTATACATTGTAGGCAAAATACCTTTTATTTTAAGTTTAGGATTTGAAGTGTGTTGTAAAAGAGTAATTGTTTTTAAAAGCTGTGCAAGTCCTTCAAGCGCAAAATATTCAGTCTGCACCGGAATAATAACACTATCACTCGCATTAAGTGCATTTACAGTGATAATCCCGAGCGTAGGAGGTGTATCAATGATAATATAATCATAATTTTCATTAAGTTCTTCAATTTTATTTTTTATAACCTGACTGTCAACTTCAGGGTCAAATTCTTTTTCAATACCTACAAGTCCTATATTTGAAGGAATTATTTTTAAAGTAGGAAGCATTGTTTTTAATATTACATCATTTATATTTTTTGCCCCTATCAAAACATGATAAAAATTAAATTCATAATCATTTTTATAAAAGCCCAAAGATGTAGTCCCGTTTGCCTGCGGGTCGGCATCAATAAAAAGCACTTTTTTATCGGCAATCGCTAAAGATGCTGCTAAATTAACAGCGGTAGTTGTCTTCCCAACCCCGCCTTTTTGGTTTGCTACGGTTATTGTTTCGGCCATTTGTTTATTTACCTTTTAATGTTCCATCATTATTTAATGTTTTTTCTATCCCAAAAATTAATCTGTTTTTTTCAAAAATTTCATTATATTCACTAAAAATATTTTCCCATAAAATTTTTCTATCCACAAGGAGTAAAAAATTTTTTAATATTTTATCATTTTTTATATCAATATCCAAACATCCGTATTCATATTTTTTATTTAAGCCTACAGGATGTTTGGTATTAATACCTATTCCGCAAATAATCTTTTTTTTTATAATATTACATAAAACACCACCCGTTTTTTTGGGAGTTTTATCTAAAATATATAAATCATTAGGCCATTTTATTGTCAATTTTTCATTATATTTTTTTAAAATTTTATACATCAAAAAAGAAAAATATACGCTAAGACTTTGCATCGGCACAAAATCAAATTCATTGACATCAATCACAAAAGAGAAAAAAAGATTTCCCTTTTTTCCTATCCATTCCCTTTGATGTGTCCCTATTCCGTTTGTCTGAAATTTACTCCATATACAATAACGATTTAAATTTTCTTTTTTTACTTTCTCAATCAAATACTTTTGGGTTGAATCAATTTCGTTAAAATATTTAATTTTCCACTTCTTCCCATCTCTTCCGTTTCTCTTCATCTTTATATTAAAATATTATCCCCTGTTTTTAATCTTTTGCCGTTTAAATAATTAATTGCTTCAGTCTCTTTTTTACCAGGAATTTGTATTTTTTTGAGTTTAACACTGCCTTTTTTACAACCGACTATAACTCCATCTTTTTTAATATCTAAAATCATTCCTTTTTTATTGTTT
Organism: Campylobacterales bacterium; assembly: GCA_027023105.1. Classification (GTDB taxonomy): domain Bacteria; phylum Campylobacterota; class Campylobacteria; order Campylobacterales; family Nautiliaceae; genus JALTBU01. Next base: position 1,446 of record JALVWY010000112.1, read on the forward strand.
GATTTATCTTCAACAAACTCCATTTCATTTATCTTAAATTTATCACAAAAAATTCCGGGCCATGGAGTAAATGCCCTATATTTTCTATCCATCATTAAAGCACTTTCAAAATTTACAAATCCGTCTTGTTTTTTGATTTTAGGAGAATATGTTGCCAAAACATTATTTTGTTTTAAAGGTTTAATATTTTCAAAATTTTTAAGGGTATAAATGGTTTGACTAGCCGCTATATTAGCCAGCTCATCAAATAAATCAATACTTGTTTTATTTCCGACATCAACATAATCCCAAACTAAAATATCTCCAGTATCAAGACCCTTATCCATAAGCATAGCCGTTACACCTGTAAATTTATCTCCGTTTAAAACAGCACTTTGAATAGGACTTGCACCTCTGTATTTAGGTAAAAGTGAAGCATGAAGATTAATGCAAGGAGCCGTTTTCAAAACATTTTCCGGAAGCAATAGTCCATAAGCCGCTAC
>JALVWY010000113.1 GCA_027023105.1 Campylobacterales bacterium
GGGTCGGTTTTTAGCACTTTATACACTCCGAAAAATGAAGCAAAAATAGATGCTATAATAATCACAACAAACAAACTCCAAGCATCATTTGCTTCTAAAACCACCCTTTTAGGAAACTTATTAGCCATTAGATGAGCAAAAATATTTCCTGAAATAAAAGCTAAAATTCCAAGAATTAAAGTCTCTTGCATAATCATTTTAACAATTTTAAAGTTTGAAACACCTATAAGTTTTAAAATACTTATCTCTTTTATCTTTTCAAGAGTCATTGTATAAATAATCAAAGCAATAATAACAATAGATACTATAATCAAAATAGCTGTAAACATTCCTATTTGCTTAGATGATTTTTTAATAACCCTTTGAAGCAGTAATTTTATCTCTTCATCTTTTGTAAAAACTGTTTTATGAGTGGAATTTTCTATTTCTCTTGCCACCTTCTTGGCATTATATCCGCTTTTTAGTTTTGCAATAACGGCATTTACCAAATGCGGATTTCCACCTTTTATTCCTCTTGCCTCATCACTTCTGATTCTTTCGTTTGAATAGGTAAACTGCAAAATCTGGGCATCTTTTAAGCTAACAAACATCAAATAATCTCCTCCGCTTGAAACCGTATTTTTGGTAATTCCCACTACCGTGCAATAATCTCTTCCAAGCTTTATTTTTTCTCCTACTTTATAATGAGTTTTAGCTGAGACCACTATTTCATAATGCTCTTTTTTAAGAGGTCTTCCGGCTATAATTTTATTAGGATTTATCGGACTTATTTTACCAAGCGGGTCATATCCTATAAGCATTACTTTAAAAGCCCCGTAAGAATTTTTCATTTGCATATTTTGAAATGTTATTCCCTCTGCATATTTAACACCGTCTTGATATGAAATTTGGTCTTTTAAATCTTCGTGAACTTTTGAAGTCTCAGCAAAAGGTCCAAGAGTATTTTGTTGCACTACCCAAAGCTGGGCATCAATATCTTTTACAAGCTCTTTTGCATCAAATATCATTCCGCGATACACCCCAATCATAATAATCACAATCCCAAATAAAATCCCTACACTAATAGCTGTGATTATAAATTTCGTAAAAGAATATTTTATATCTTTATAAGCTAAATTAATCATTGTATATTTTCATTCCGTTTTTTAGCGGAGCTTTTTTAGGATTTGGGATAACTATTTTATCATCAATATTAAGCCCTCTAACTCCCGCTTCATTTTTGTAACGAGTTAATATTTGTATAGGTTTAAAAAACACTTTATTATTTCTCACAATCCAAACACCCTCTTTTTCATTATAAAACACAATAGCTTTTGCAGGGATTTTTATAACATTTTTGAGATTTTTAATTTTTATCCACACTTTTGCCTGCTCCTCCATATAAAATGGAATCGGCACTTTATTAAATTTTACATCAATTTCTCTTTCGTAAGTTATCGGATTATTCATTGGATTTATATCAACAACTTTTCCTTTATATTTTTTATTAGACGAACGAAGTTTAATTTGTGCTTTGTCTCCTATTTGGACATCTCCGCTTATTCTTGTGTCAATATAAGTTTTAACCCACACATCTTTTGGATTAACAACTTCAATTAAAGTATAATTTGGAGGCAAAATTTGATGATTTACCGCAATTTTTTTGGTTACATATCCGCTCACAGGTGAAACAATAGTATAAAATTTAAGTCTTTTTTCAAGTCCTTTTATATTCTCATTTATCTCAGATATCTGTTTATTCAAAGCTTTTATATTATCTTCTAATGTAGAGATTTTAATTTTTGCCGTATCTTTTGCTGTTTTATATTTTTCAAATTCCAAATCTGAAATAGAATGAAGTTTATAAAGTTTTGCATTCTTTTTAAATACATCAAGCTGATATTTATAATTAACCTCAGCACTCTTTTTTTCGT
>JALVWY010000114.1 GCA_027023105.1 Campylobacterales bacterium
AACATACGGTTTTGAAATATCGGGACAGAGAAAAAAGCTCCCTTTTATTTATGAATACAGGCTCTTTTTTGATTACAGACATACTGTTTTTGATAAAAAATTTGCGTTTTTGGATTTTACGCCTTATTTATACTCTTCAAAAGACAATCATTATAGAATAAAACCTGCGATTAATATATCATTTAATGTTAAATTTTAGATAAAATTTCATAAAAAAGGCTCTTTATGATAAAAGCACTAAGAGGTATGAAAGACATTTTTGACAGCAGATTTTTAAAAATTTTGGATACGGCAAGAGAAGTAGCTGAAAATTACGGATTTGATTATATTGAAACACCTATTTTGGAAGAAACCAATCTTTTTAAAAGAAGTGTAGGTGAAAGCAGCGATATTGTAAATAAAGAGATGTATCAATTCACGGATAAAGGCGGAAATGATGTATGTCTAAGACCTGAAGGCACAGCCGGGGTTGTAAGAAGCTTTATCGAGCATAAATTTGATAGACAAGCCACTCCAAAAAGATTTTGGTATTTCGGTCCTATGTTCAGATACGAAAGACCGCAAAAAGGAAGGCTTAGAGAATTTCATCAATTCGGGATTGAGAGTTTCGGAACTGCAAATATTTATGAAGATATCAACATAATTTCTATGGCGGCTGATATTTTTGATAAATTAAATATCTCTTACACTTTAAAAATAAATTCCCTCGGATGCCCGAAATGTATGCCCGTTTATAAAGAAAATCTTGTAAAATTTTTAAATGAGCATAAAGAGAATCTTTGCGTTGATTGCCAAAGAAGAATCACTCAAAATCCTATAAGAACGCTTGATTGCAAAAACGAATCTTGCCGGGCGATTTTAAAAGATGCCCCGAAAATTACAGATAATTTATGTGAAGTTTGTGAAAATGATTTTGAAACACTCAAAAACGGACTTAAAAATCTCGGAATTGATTATGAAGTGGATAAAAATTTAGTAAGAGGTCTTGATTATTACACAAAAACAACATTTGAATTTATCTCAAACGAAATAGGAGCGCAAAGCGCAATAGCAGGAGGCGGAAGATACGACAGGCTTGTTGAATTTTTGGGTGGAAAACCGACTCCCGCAGTAGGATTTGCCATAGGAGTTGAAAGAATTTTAGATTTAGTTGAAAGTGAAGAAAAAAGAAACGGAATCTACATGGGGGCTTTGGTAAACGAGGCTCTTGATTTTATTTTAAAAGAAGCTAAAAAGCTAAGAAGCCAAGAAAAAGTATTCGTAGAGCCAAACACAAAATCCCTAAGAGCCCACTTAAAAGCCGCCGACAGGGGAAATTATAAAAAAGTATTAATCGCAGGAGAAGACGAACTTAAAAAAGGTGAATTTTTTACAAAAGAACTTTAAGGAAAAACTATGAAATACGGAATTGATATATGGGGTGCTAACAACTTCTTCATAGAAAACGGTGTTTTAAAAATAAATTATGCAAATCAGCCCGCACTCATAGATATCGTAAAAGATATTGAAGAAAAAGGTTTTCAAGGTCCTATCTTAATCCGTTTTCCCCATTTAATCAGAAAACAGATAAATTCTCTTTATAACTCTTTTAAAAAAGCAATTAAATTTTTTGATTACAAAGGGGAATTTAAAGCTGTTTTCCCTTTAAAAGTAAATCAGTTTCCAACTTTTATAAAACCTCTTATTAAAATAGCCCATAAATTTAATTACGGCTTAGAAGCGGGAAGTAAAGCCGAACTCATTTTGGCAATGACTTACAATAACAAAAAAGCCCCGATTACCATAAACGGATTTAAAGACAAAGATATGATAAGAATGGCTTTTATAGCCGGATTTATGGGATATGATGTAACAATCACAATTGAAGGGCTAAACGAGCTTAAATCTATTATTGAAGTAAGCAGTGAATATCATTCAATGCCCGTTAATATAGGTATCAGAATCCGTCTTCATACAAGCGGCGTCGGAATCTGGGCAAAAAGCGGGGGAATTGAATCAAAATTCGGGCTAAGCTCAACGGAAATAATAGAAGCGGTTGAAATTATGAAAAAAGAAGGAATACTAAATAAACTAAAAATGATTCATTTTCATATAGGAAGTCAGATAAACGATATTTCTCCGCTTAAAAAGGCAATAAGGGAAAGCGGAAATATTTATGCGGATATTAGAAAAATGGGAGCTAAAAATCTAAGTGCCATTGATATTGGCGGAGGCTTGGCTATTGAATATTCACAATGGGAAGACAAAAAAGACAGAAATTATTCTATTGAAGAATTTAGCAACGATGTCGTCTATCTTCTAAAAGAAATCGCAAATAAAAAAAGTGTCCCTATGCCGGATATTTTCACTGAAAGCGGGAGATTTATAGCTTCTCCGTCAACTGTCCTAATAGCACCTGTAATTGAGCTTTTTTCTCAGGAATACAACGAAAAATCTTTAAAACTAAAAGAAAAAAATCCCGATTTGGTTGAGGAGCTAATAGACCTTTACAAAACAATAAACGAAAATAACTATATAGAATTTTTCCATGATGCACTTGACCATTTTGAAAGCCTACTTACTCTGTTTGATTTAGGTTATATTGATTTAACAGACAGAAGCAATGCTGAAATTTTGGTTCATTTGATTATTAAAAAATCAATTACATTTGCAAGTTTCAGAGGATTTAAAAACAAAGATTTAAAATCAATTAATGAAAAATTTCAAGAAAAATACCTTGCAAATTTCTCTATTTTTCAAAGTTTGCCTGATTTTTGGGGACTTGGACAAAGATTTCCTGTAATGCCCCTTACAAAACTAAATAAAACTCCAAACAGAAGCGCCACAATATGGGATATAACCTGTGACAGCGACGGGGAAATACCTTTTAGAAAAGAAAATCCCATTTATCTTCACGATGTGGATTTAAATAAAGAAGATTATTATCTTGGCTTCTTTTTAGTAGGTGCTTATCAGGAAATTCTCGGAATGAGACATAATCTTTTTTGTTTTCCAAACGAAGCTATTGTCAATTTTGACGATGAAGGTAATTACAAAATAAATTTTATTGAAACAACTCAAAAAATAAGGGAAATTTTAATAGATTTGGATTATGATATGGATGAAATAGAAAGAGACCTTAAAAATAAAATTGAGACTACCGACCTTACCGAAGAAAATAAAAAAGAGATTTTAGGAGAACTTTTTTTACTTCTTAACGATATGGTTTATCTAAAAAAAGATTAATCCCTTTCAGGAACTATTTCTTCTCTTTTTATAATATTATCAATTTTTAAAATAGTAATAATTCTCCCGTCATCAAGTCTGCCAACACCCTCTATTATTTCATCTTCATTTGAATATGTATCAGGAGGCGGCAAAATGTTTTTTTTAGGAATTCTAAGTGCTGAAGTTAATCTGTCTATAATAAAAGCAACATCTTCATTTTTGATTTTCATAACAATAAATCTTGTATTCTCATCTATATCCGCACTACTTGCACCGAATTTTATTCTCAAATCAATCAAAGGCAAAACATTACCCCTTAAATTAAACACTCCTAAAATATAATCCGGGACAAAAGGAACTTTTGTCCATTCAATAGGCTTTATAATCTCCTGAATAGAAAGAATAGGAACTGCAAATTCCTCTTCTCCGACAACAAATCCCACTAACTGTTCAATATCTTCCGTTTTATTTTTTTCAGGCTCACTTATCATTTTTTGCTGTTTTTTTCGTTTAAACTTCCCATTATTTATCCTTATATTCCTAAATTTCTTCTTATAACATTTTGTAAATACTCTTTTGTATAAGGTTTTGTTATATATTCATTCATTCCGACTTCAACACCTCTTACCCTGTCTGATTTTGTAGCACGGGAGGTTACCGCAATAAGAGGTAATTTTCTGTATTTATTGTATTTTCTAATTTCCTGAGCCAAAGTATAACCGTCCATTCTTGGCATTTCTATATCTACAAGCATTGCATCAACATCGTTTTGTTTTAGCATATTAAGAGCTTCTAAACCGTCTTTTGCTTCCACTACGGTTACTCCTAGTTCATCAAGAGCCTGATGCATAATTTTTCTGTCCATTGCGGAATCATCAACTATCATAACCGTATAATCGCTTGGTTTTTCTTTTTTCTTTTTAGCTTCTTTAATTGAATCAGTCGCAAGTTTTTTATTGTGTGTCTCTTTTGCAAGCTTCATTAAACTTCCTACATCCACAATCAAAGTAACTCTTCCATCACCTCTAATAGTAGCACCTGCAATTCCCGGAAGCCCTTTTAAAAATTCTCCTAAAGATTTAATAACAATCTCTTCTTGACCTATAAATCTATCCACAATAAGACCTATTTTTGTAGCTCCAAGCCCTAAAATTACAACATAAAGATATTTTTCAGGTTCAAGAATTTTTTCAACATCAAAAACATCAGCCATATTCACAAGAGGCAAAACTTCGTTTCTGAGTTTCAAAACACTTTTACCCTCAATTGTATAAATATCTTCTTCAACAATTCTGACTGTTTCAATAACATTTGATAAAGGAACCGCAAATAAATCTTCCTGGCTGCCCACAAGAAGCGCTTGAATAATTGCCAAAGTCAAAGGAATTTTAAGTTTAAAAGTGCTTCCTTTGCCTTTAACTGAATCAACTTCAATAATTCCGTTTAGTTTTTCTATATTTGTTTTAACAACATCCATTCCCACACCACGACCCGATACGCTTGTAACTTTTGCCGCTGTGGAAAATCCCGGTTTAAAAATAAGCATAAAAGCTTCTTTATCACCCATATTTTCAGCTTCACTAGGGGTAATAATGCCCTTTTCAATCGCTTTTTGTTTTAATTTTTCGGCATCCATTCCGTGACCGTCATCTTTTATTTCAATAACAATCATATTTCCTTCGTTGTAAGCTTTTAGCCAAACAGTCCCTTCTTCAGGTTTTCCGGCTTCAATTCTCTCTTGCGGTGTTTCTATTCCGTGGTCCACCGCATTTCTAATCATATGAACCAAAGGGTCGCCTATTTCTTCTATAATTGACTTATCAAGTTCCGTATCTTCACCGGAAATTATTAATTTTATTTTTTTATGTAAATCTCTTGAAAGGTCTCTAACAATTCTTGGAAATTTATTAAATACTTTGCCAATAGGAAGCATTCTTGTTTTCATAACGGCAATTTGTAAATCGGTTGTAACAATAGAAATACTTGATACCACCTGATTAAGTTCTTCTAAAAATTTTTCACCCTCATATCTTTCTTCCACATCATTATAAATTTTTATAAGTCTGTTTTTAGCAAGAACAAGTTCTCCTATTAAATTCATAAGCTGGTCAAGTCTTTTTACATCTACTCTTATAGTCTGCTCTTTTGTAGAGACAATATTTTTTTTCAGGGCTTTTTGCTGTTCCGCTTTAGAAAGTTCTTTTTTCTCTTTTTTTACCACAGATTGATTTTGAGAAGTTACAGGGGTGTTTTCAGAAGCTTTTTCTTCTTCGTTTTGAACATTTTCTTCTTCAACTTCTTCAATTTCATCTTCACTTTCAGGAGCTGTATTTATATCATTTACCAACTGGTCTAAAACTTTATCAAGTTCTTCTGAAGAAAGTTCGCTTAAATCAATATCATCCAGATTATCGGCTGTAATTTCATCGAGATTTAAATCTCCTATTTTTTCTTCTTTTTCAGGTGTTACGGAAGATGGAGTTTCTCCTTTTGAAAGAGCATCCAGTTTTTGAACAATCGGCTCTACATCAATTTCAGGTGCAGTGTCATTTCCGTTATCACGAATATATTCCAAAATAGCTTTCATAGCATCAATGGATTCTAAGATTATATCCATAATATCAGGAGTTATATGCAGTTCACCTTTTCTGGCTTTATCAAGCACAGCTTCCATATGATGTGTTAAATGTGTCAATTTATCAAAACTCAAAAAACTCCCGCTTCCTTTAATTGTATGAGCAACCCTGAATATTTTATTAAGAAGCTCCAAATCATCCGGGTTGTTTTAAAGCTCAACCAAATCCTGGTCCATCTCCTCAATCATTTCAAAAGCTTCAATAAGGAAGTCTTCTAATAACTCTTGTAACTCATCCATTTGCCAATCCTTTGTTATGTTAGGTTATAACTTCTGTAATTTTAGTATAAAATTTACTTGGGTCAAATTTGACCAGATATCCGTTAGCTCCGACTTTCTCCCCTCTTGTATCACTAAACGCATCTGAAATAGAAGAGCTGAAAACCAAAGGAATAGAATTAAATCTTTTGTCTTCGTGAATTTTTGCAGCCATATGATATCCGTCCATTTTCGGCATTTCCACATCACTTAAAATAAATTTGACTTTATCTTTGACATTATCCCCGTATACAGAATAAAGTTCATCAAGCTTTTGAAGTCCTTCTTGCCCGTTAGCGGCTTCTATAACATCAAATCCCATTTTCTCAAGCCCTTCTCTTTCTATTCTTCTGGCTGTCGGAGAATCATCCACAAGTAAAACAAGTCCGCTGAATTTATCAATTTTGTCTTCTTCTATTTCAAGATTTGATTCAAAAAAGCCCATTTCTTCAACAATACTTTCTAAATCAAGAATCAAAAGTATTTCTCCGCCTTCAATTCTGGTAATTCCGGTAATTTTACTTTTATCAAGTTTTCCTTGTCCCGCACTAAAAGAAGCCGGCTCTATATCAGCCCAGGAAATTCTTCTTATTCTTTTTGCATCATGAACGATTAAAACCGATGAAAATATTATTAAACTCCGTAATAATCACTCTTTTTTTAACTGGGGCTTCTTTTTCATCGGGCACACTTATACCCATCCATTTAGCCAAATCAATTACAGGAACCACAATTCCCCTTAAATCAAAAATACCTTCTATATAATCTTCACTTCCGGGAAGCTCGGCTAGTTTTGGCATTTTTATAATTTCTCTTACCTTTGCCACATTAATACCGTAAATTCCTTCATAAATTTTCCCGTCTAAACCCTTTTTAAATAACCTGAAATCAACAAGTTCAAGCTCATTTGAGCCGACTTTAAGTGTTTTGTCTTCCATCGATTTCATTTAACTTGTAATCTTTATATGTATAATAACATTTTTTACAAAAATATGCACATAGCCCGTAATATTTTTTATTTCCGAATTTATAAAAAACATTTTGGTGATAATGTCCTTCTATAATCATATTATAGCTAATATCGGCAATTTTTTTAAAAATTGTTGTTTTAAAATTTTCAATTTTGTTACATTTGACAGATTTTTTTAAAATTTTCTTAAAAAGCCAGTTATTTATAAAATTAAAACTTAAAATATTCAACATCCTAACAAAACTCTTATTTCTTATAATTTTAAGATAGATTTGATAAGAAAAATCTTTTTCACTCAAATCGCCGTGCGTTAAAAAAATTGATTTTTCTTTATCCAAAAACGCTTCGGAAATAACTACATTTTCAAAAATTCCATCAAGCCAAAAATCGTGATTTCCGTATGTATAAAAAACTTCCGTTTTTTTAGCTATTGAATTTATAAGCTCAATAGCCTCTTTGTTATATTCAACCAAAAATTCAAAAGGCAAAAGAAGATGAAAAATATCGCCAAGTAAAAAAAGCTGAGAAGGAGGATTTTGATTTAAAGATTCTAAAAACTCTAAAAATTTTTTATCACCTTTTTTGTAATGAACATCAGCTACTAAAATAGCGCCGTTTTTTAAATCAATTTTTTCAATTTGCAAAATTCCCCCACTTTCTTCCTCTCTTTTCCATTTTTTTCTACTCTCTTCCTACCTTTTACGGCACATACGCAATTTTAGGCAAAGCGGTATTTTCAGGTAAATTAAATAAAATATTCGCATTTGCCACGGCTTGAGATGAGGCGCCTCTTAGTAAATTATCAATTACACTGTTTATAAAAAGCATATTTCCGTTTTTCATTGCAAAAATATCACAAAAATGAGTCCCTGCAACATCTTTTATTTTAACAGGAGAATTTTTTATTCTTATAAACTCTTCACTTTTGTATGTTTCTTTTAAAATTTCAAGAGGGTCTATATCTTTTTTTAATTTCGCATAAATGCTTATTTGCATACCTCTGGTTATTGGCAAAAGTTGTGGCACAAAAGTTACATTAAGCCCTGTTTTTTCCGCTATTTCTATTGAATGACGGTGTTTAACGGGATTATAAGCAAAAAAGTTTTCATTATCCGTTACAAAATGTGTAGTTTCGCTCAGTTTCTTACCGGCTCCGCTAACTCCGCTTTTTGCATCAACAAAAACATCATTTTCAATATAATCCAAAAACGGATAAAGCCCCAAAATTGTAGCTGTCGGGTAACATCCCGGATTTGCTATCAGTTTTTTATTTTTAATAAAATCCCTAAAAATTTCAGGAAGCCCATATGCAGCGTTTTCCAAATTTGCAGGGTCTAAATGAGCACAGTAATAATCTTCATAATTTTTTTGATTCAATCTGTAATCAGCCGAAAAATCTACGATTTTAATGTCTGTTTTCATTAATTCTTTTACATAACTCATTGCCGCTTTATGCGGAACTGCTAAAAACACCAAATCGTTTTTTGCAATTTCTTTAATTTCA
>JALVWY010000115.1 GCA_027023105.1 Campylobacterales bacterium
GGGTCAATTATTTCATCAAAAAGCCCCTCGCTCATAATCTGTTCAAGTCTATAAAGAGTAAGTCCGATTCTATGGTCTGTGATTCTGTTTTGAGGATAGTTGTAAGTTCTGATTCTTTCACTTCTGTCCCCACTTCCTACTTGGTTTTTTCTAGCTTCTCCGATTTCAGCTAATCTTTCGTTTTCAAGCTTTTCAAAAACTCTGGCTTTTAGGATTTGAAGGGCTTTTTCTTTATTTCTTTGTTGAGACCTTTCATCTTGCATTGATACGGTAATTCCTGTTGGGATATGTGTCATCCTAACTGCACTCTCGGTTTTATTTACATGTTGACCTCCGGCACCTCCGGCTCTCATTACATCTATTTTAATCTCTTTTGGGTCAAGTTCTATATCCACATCATCGACTTCCGGCATAATAGCAACTGTTACAGCCGAAGTGTGGATTCTTCCTTGAGATTCGGTTGCAGGTATTCTTTGGACTCTGTGAGTTCCGCCTTCATATTTTAGTCTTGAATATACGCTTTCACCTTTTATTAAAAGAATTATCTCTTTGTATCCGCCCATATCGCTTTTAGATTCACTTACAATTTCTACCTTCCAGCCTTTGTTGTCTGCGTATCTAAGGTATGCTTTTACTAAATCTCCTACAAATAAAGCCGCTTCATCTCCGCCTGTTCCGGCTCTGATTTCAAGAAAAATATTTTTTTCATCATTAGGGTCTTTTGGAAGTAGTAAAATTTTAATTTCTTCTTCTAAAACAGGGAGTTTTTCTTCAGCCTCTTTTAGCTCCTCTTTTGCAAGTTCCGCCATTTCGGCATCGTCAAGCATCATTTTTGCTTCTTCAATAGTTTCTATTAAATTTTTATACTCTTTTGCTTTATTAACTATTGTTTCTAAGCTTCTGGCCTCTCTTGAGAGTTTTGTCATTTTTTTAATATCTTTTGTGATTTCAGGAGAGCTTAAGGCAGCATTTATTTCATTGTATTTATCAACGAAAGGTTGAAGTTTATCTAACATTTATAATCCTTTTAATAAAATGGGAAAGAGAAAGAAAAATTAAGCTTCTGTTTTTTCTAAAGATTTAACTAATTTATGAAGTCTTGAGATTTTTCTTGCAGCTGTATTTTTTTTCAAAATTCCTTTATTTACAAAGCTTTGAAATTTTTTGTTTGCCACTTTCCATGCATTTAATGCTTCTTCATAATTACCTGCTTCTACTGCTGCTTCTACTTTTTTAGTTATAGTTTTGATTCTTGTTCTGTAGTATCTGTTGTGTTCTGTTCTTTTGATTGTTTGTCTGATTCTTTTGTGAGCTGATTTAATATTAGCCATTTAGTTCCTTTTTTAAAGCGTATTTTATAAAAATTTGGTAAAATTTGCAAATAAAAATGGTTTTTTTTAAAGGAAAAATTATGAAATTGTTCGGAACAGACGGTGTAAGAGGTAAAGCAGGGGAGTTTTTGACTCCGTTTTTAGCTATGAAAGTTGCAATGAGTTTTGGTAAAACAATTCCAAAAAATACAGGAAAAATTCTTGTCGGAAAAGATACAAGAAGAAGCGGATATATGATAGAAAACGCCCTGGTTAGCGGTCTTACGGCTATTGGGTATGATGTTATTCAAATAGGACCTATGCCAACTCCTGCGGTTGCGTTTTTGACAGAAGATATGAGATGTGACGGAGGAATAATGATTAGTGCCAGTCATAATCCTTATTATGATAACGGAATTAAATTTTTTAATAAAAAAGGTAATAAGCTCAGTGAAAAAACAGAAGAAAATATAGAAAAAATATATTTTGAGAATAATTTTGAATTAAAGACAGGAAAAGAAATAGGAAAAAGTAAAAGAATAGATGATGTTATAGGAAGATATATTGTTCATATTAAATCGTCTTTTC
>JALVWY010000116.1 GCA_027023105.1 Campylobacterales bacterium
GAAATTTTTATCGTGTTTTAGTTTATATTTTGAATTATTTTTTATAATAAAATCTTTCTCGTTTATTCTTAATATCAGCATATCCGATTTTAATCTTTCCACCTTATGTAATAATTTTATCAAATTTTTTGTATAATATCACAAAAAAGGCTTAATTATGTTTAGCAAAAGAATCAACAAACTAAGTCCCTCTTTGACAATCGCTATTTCTCAAAAAGCAAGAGAGCTTAAATCACAAGGAAGAGATATTTTGGCTTTTAGTGCAGGAGAGCCTGATTTTGACACACCTGAAGTTATAAAATACGAAGCTATAAGAGCTATTACAAACGGATGGACAAAATATACAAATGTAGCGGGAATTCCTGAGCTTCTTGAAGCAATTCATATAAAATTAAAAAGAGATAATCATTTGGATTATGATTTGGATGAAATTATCTCAAGCAACGGCGCAAAACAGTCTTTGGCAAATATTTTTGCATGTATTTTGGATGAAAACGATGAAGTAATCATCCCGGCACCTTATTGGGTAACATATCCCGAACTTGTAAAATACAATGACGGAATTCCGATAATTGTAGAAACAGATGAATCAACAGGATTTAAAATTACCGCCGAAATGCTAAAAAAAGCAATTACACCTAAAACAAAAGCCCTAATTCTTACAACTCCAAGCAATCCGACAGGTGCTGTTTATTCAAAAGAAGAATTAAACGCTCTAGCGGAAGTTTTAAAAGATACAAATATTTGGGTAATAAGCGATGAAATGTATGAAAAACTGATTTTTGAAGGAAAATTTACATCTGTTGCAAGCATCAATGAAGATATGCTAAACAGAACCATTACGGTAAACGGTCTAAGCAAATCCCACGCAATGACAGGATGGAGATTTGGATATTGCGCAAGTAAAAATAAAGAACTTGTCCAAAATATGATAAAACTTCAATCCCAAACCACTTCAAACATAAATACAATTACTCAAAAAGCGGCTATTCCTGCACTTCTTGGAAAAGCGGATTCGGATATTGAACATATGAGAAAAGAGTTTAAAAAAAGAAGAGATTTTGTATATGAAGCATTTAACTCAATAAAAGGACTAAGCGCGGCAAAACCGCACGGGGCATTTTATATATTTGTAAATCATAAAAAAATAGCTAAAGAATCTTTAAGCTTTGCCCTTGATTTGCTGGAAGAAAAAGGCGTTGCGGTAGTTCCGGGGGTTGGATTTGGAAGTGAAGGATATTTTAGATTTTCATTTGCAACTGATTTTGAGACAATCAATAGAGGTATCCAAAGAATAGAAGAATTTGTAAAAGAGCTTTTATGATAAGACATATCGTAACACTTAAACTAAACGAAAACGCCTCTTTAGAGGCTATAAAAACAAAAATTTTAAATCTAAAAAACCATTTACCGATAAAACATATAGAAGTCGGATTTGATATAAGATTTGATAAAACGGCAAGTGATTTAGCCATTATTGCAGATTTTGAAAATATTAAAGATTTAGAAACTTACGCGAATGATGAAATTCATCAAAAAATAATAAAAGAGGATATTAAACCTTTTTTAATAAGCCGCTGTGCGGTTGATTATGAGGTTTAATTCTCTTTTTTCAATTCCCTAAAAACATAAATACTAGCTATTATAATAACTCCGCCAAGTAAAATCAAACTTCCGTAAACTGCATTTGAATGAGCTTTTTGCCCTGTGCCAAACAGATATCCAATCATAAGCATAAAACCGACCCATATGAGATTTGCCGCAAATGTTAAAGGGATAAACCATTTTAATGGCATATGAGAAAGCCCTGCGGGAATAGAAATATACTGACCAAGCCCTGGAGTCAAAGGAGCTAAAAATGCAGAAATTTTGCCGTGATGATACCAGAACTTTGTAACTTTTTTTATAACGGGTTTATCTTTTAAAAATCTGTTCACTAAAAATTTAGCCAGAAAATAGTTAATTAATGCTCCCGTCAAAGAGCCTAAAGCCCCGCTAAACCATAAAAGCATTAAACTTTTTTTACCCTCCACAGCCAAATATCCGCTTGGAAGCAAAACCAGCTCACTAGGAACCGGAATAAATGTCCCGACCATCACCATATAAAGATAAACACCCAAATATCCTATAGAATCCGCAAAATTAACCAAAATCTGAACTAAATGATGAAACATACTATTCCTTATAAATCAAATTCAGCCACAACAGGCACATGGTCTGATGGAGTGGGCTTTCTTTTTCTTCTGATTTGAGTTAAAACTTCAATATTTTTGAAATATTTAAAAAGCTCTTTTGTAACCAAAATATAATCAAGTCTAAGACCTTCATTTTTATATACTTTTGCTCCTCTATAATCATAAAAAGTAAAAATTTTTTCATCGGGGTGTTCTTTTCTTATAACATCAATAAAGCCGTTATCCAAAAACTTGGATAAAATAGCCTTTTCTTCCGGTAAATGGGTAACTTCTCCATCCCATATCTCTTCGTCCCATACATCAAGAGCCGTGTGAGAGATGTTAAAATCTCCGCAAATTAAAACTTTATCTTTTTTTAAATCAAATCGTTTTAAAAATTCAAACAGTTTATTGTAAAAATATATTTTATATTCAAATTTTTCACCGTAATTATCTCCAAGAGGAGCATAAATATTTATAATATGCACTCCGTTTATTAATGTATAAATAAATCTCGGCTCGCTAAGTTCCCCTTCAAATCCAGCCTTTTTTTCATCAATAGGATATGTTGAACAAGTAGCAACTCCGTGAAGCTTCTTTTGCCCGTGTATGACACACTGCATATTTGAATTTATCAAAGGAAAATCTTTGTTTTCCACTTTGATTTCCTGCATACACAAAATATCTATTGAATAATCGTCAATTAAATTTTGGACAATCTCAAGTCTGCTGCGAATTGAATTTACATTAAATGTGCATATTTTCATAATCCCATTTTCCCAGGATTTAATATACCGTTCGGGTCAAAAGCGGCTTTTATTCTTCTAAACAGATTCATCTCAGCCTCACTAAACGCTATTTGCATAAAAGGCGCCTTACTAAGCCCTATCCCGTGTTCTCCGCTTAAAGTTCCGCCCATATCGACAACAGCTTGAAAAATTTCTTCAACGGCTTTATAACCTTTTTTTACTTCTTCTTTGTTGTTTCCATCCACCATTACATTTACATGTATATTTCCATCCCCCGCATGACCGAAACAAGGCACAACAAGATTGTATTTTTGCCCTATTGAATTGATTTTATTAAGTGCCTGCGGTAATTTACTTCTTGGCACTGAAATATCTTCATTTAATTTTTTGCTTCCGTAAATTGTAATAGACTGACTTGCGTTTCTTCTAGCAAACCATATTTCATTTGATTCTTGTTCATCTTTTGCAACTTTAAATTCTTTTGCGCCTTCTTGTTTAAAAGATTCTTCTAAAATTTTAAGCTGATAATTAATCTCTTCTTTCACATTTCCATCAACATCTCCAACAAGCAAAGCCCCAGCCCATTCAGGCAAATCAACTCCAAGCTTTTCCCTTAAAGCCTTTACAACCAAAGCATCCATAAATTCCATAGCAACCGGCATTGCTCCGCTTGCAAGAGATTTATAAACCGCACTCATTGCATCTTCTACGCTCTCAAAAATTCCCATATATGTTTTTTTAAGTTTCGGTTTTGGAAGAAGCTTTAAAGTAATTTCCGTAATAACACCAAGCGTCCCTTCACTTGCTATTAAAATACCCGCAACATTATACCCGGCTACATCTTTAATAGTTCTTTTACCAGCTCTTATAATATCCCCGTTTAGAAGCACGGCTCTTAGACTCATTACATAATCTTTTGTAAGCCCGTATTTTGCAGCTCTCATTCCGCCGGCATTTTCACTTACATTTCCGCCAAGTGTCGAATAATCCATACTTGCCGGGTCAGGAGGATAAAAAAGTCCTCTTTTTTCAACTTCTTTTTGAAGAGTTGCATTCACAACAGCCGGCTGCACCACTGCCACCATATCTTTTTCATCAATTTCTAAAATTTTATTCATATACTTTTCAAGTGCTAATACAATTCCGCCGTTTACCGGCAACGCTCCTCCTGTAAAGCCGCTTCCCGCACCTCTTGGAATAATTGCTATTTTATTTTCATTACAATATTTTAAAATTTTACTGACTTCTTCTTCGTTTTCCGGGAAGACAACAACATCCGGTTCAAAATGCTCTTTTGTAGCGTCATAAGAATAAGCTCTTAAATGTATTTTATCGCTTTTTATATCGTCACTTCCGACTATTTTTTCAAGTGCATTTAAATGTTTAGCATCTATTGCCATACTATTCCTTTATAAGATTTTTGTAATAATTTATCGGGTTTTTCATTTTTATATCATAATCATTATAAGATGTAAAGAAAGGCAATTTGAATTTATTATTTTTGTAAGGGTTTTTATAAGAGTTTATAACTTCCAGACTAAGCGCATCAACTTCATATATTTTATCCAATACAAAAATATATCTTCCGATATTCATTTTTTTTGCAAAATTTATAAAATTCTCTTTTGTGGGCTCTTCATCTAAAAAAGCCGCAAAATCATCTACAGGAATAATTGTGTTTTTTGAATATTTCTCTTTTGTTTTAAGATAATCTGTCTGATTTGGGGCTATAATCATAATTCTTGAATAATCTTTCCCAAAAAGCACCTCATCACCCTTTTTCGGAAACACCAAAGGAAGTGCAAAAGCGTCGTTTTTCAAAGCTTTATAAGAATAAAGCAAAACTTCATCACCGCCTAAGCTAACAGCTCTTGCACAAATAATTTTATTGTTTTTATAAGGACATAAAACAACTCCGTTTATTCCTTTTTTAAGTGTTGCATTTACTGAAATTTCAGTTTTGTTTACATTCAATATTTTAACTGCAATTCCCTGAGAAAAAGCCAATACGCCAATAAATAAGACAAATAATATCCTCATTAATTTCCTTTTTTGATACAATTATATCAAAAAGGCTTAAAATGAAATATGATATTTTGGTAATAGGAAGCGGAATTGCCGGAATGATGGCTGCTATTGAAGCAAAAGAACTAGGAAGCAATGTTGCAATCGTTATGAAAAAATCCCCTCTTGCAAACAATTCCTTTATGGCAAAAGGAGGAATAAACGCAGCACTTAACAATATGAAAGACGGAGATTCCATAGAACACCACATAGAAGACACGCTAAAATCAGGCGTGGGACTTGCCGAAGAAGAAGCGGTTAGAATCTTTTGCGAACAGGCTCCTCAGGTCGTAAGAGAGCTTTACAGACACTTTAAAGTCCCTTTTAACACTTTGAGTGATGGAAGACTTGCACAAAGACCTTTTGGAGGAACTAAATACAAAAGAACATGTTTTGCCGCTGATGCAACGGGACCTGCTATTATGAAAGCTTTAAATAAAGCACTAAAAGAGCTTAACATAACTACAATCAAAAACCATTTTGCCTTAAATTTACTGGTAAATGACGGGAAAATAGCAGGCGTAAGCTTTTTGGATGAAAAAACAGGTGAAGTAAAAATAATTAAGGCTAAATCAGTAATTGTATCCACAGGAGGATATGCAGGACTTTACAGGGGATATACGACAAATGTTTCCGATGCCACGGGTGATGGAATTGCTATGGGGTTAAGAGCCGGTCTATCTGGAATGGATATGGAATTTATCCAGTTTCACCCAACAGGTCTTAAAGGAAGCAACTATTTAATTTCCGAAGCTGCAAGGGCTGAGGGCGGAAGACTTATAAACAGTGACGGGAAAGAGTTTGTAGATGAACTTAACACAAGAGATTTCGTAGCAAGGGCTATACTTAAACAAATCCAAAAAGGAAAAGAAGTCTATCTTGATTTAACGGATATTCCTGAAGATATTATAAACACAAAACTGATAAACCTTAAAAAAAGAGTTAAATCACTAAAAAAAATAGACATTACAAAAGAGCCTATTCCAATTAATCCTTTAGCACATTACACAATGGGAGGGATTAAAACAGACACTTACGGCAAAACCGAAATAGAAGGGCTTTTTTACGCAGGTGAAGCCGGCAACAACGGTGTAAACGGAGCTAACAGACTCGGTGGAAATTCTTTAAGCGAAGGGGCTGTTTTTGGTAAAATAGCAGGTTATCAGGCAGTAAAATATTCACACAGAAACAAAAATCTGACTGAAATCAAAAAAGAGGATATTCAAAAAGATGTAGAATTAATAGAAAAACTCAAAAATACTCCGTTTGATGCAAAAGAGATAAAACATCAATTAGGAGATATTTTATACAAAAAAGTAGGGATTATAAGAAACGGATACGCCCTTAAAAAAACACTGGAAAAAATAGAAGAATTAAAAAAACCGGATATTCAAAAAGAAGATTCAAATCTTATAGAAAAACTTGAAGTTTTAAACGCCCTTGATATAGCAAAAGCTCTTACAAAAGCCGCTTTAAGCAGGGAAGAAAGCAGAGGTGCCCACTTCAGACTAGATTTCCCTGAAAGCGATTATGCGTTTTTACATCATACTTTTACAAAAATTTAAATTTTTAATGCCTTTTTGGCATTAAATCAAAAATCCAACACACCTGATTTTTTATCTTTAAATAAATTATATATCAATAAATAAAAAAAATCAAAGAATTATGATTTTTTAAGAAGTCTGTTTAAAAGTCCTTGAAGTTTAAGCCACGATTTATGAGGCATTAAAGGAAAACCGCTGTAAACACCGGGTGTTTTTACTGATTTTGTAACCCCTCCCCTTGCGGCTATTGTAGTAAATGGGGCAATTTCAAGATGTCCTGCGGTTGCACTTTGTCCGCCCATTACAACATTTCTACCAAGTTTTGTTGAGCCTGAAAGACCTACTTGTGAGACTAAAATAGAATATTCCCCTATTTCGCAGTTATGCCCTATTTGAACAAGATTATCTATAATAGAACCTTTTTTAATTCTAGTTTCTCCAAACACGGCTCTGTCTATTGTGGTATTTGCTCCTATTTCAACGCTGTCTTCTATTACAACACGCCCTAAATGATAAATTTTAATATGCTTTCCGTCTTTTGTGTGAGCATATCCAAATCCGTCGCTTCCTATTACGCTTCCTGCGTGGATTTTTACATTTTTGCCTATTTTAGTGTCTTTATAAATAGTTACATTTGGATAAATCACACTTCCTTCATCAATTTCAACAAAAGGTCCTATTGTTACATTTGGCATTATCTCAACATTAGCACCAATCTTGGCACCTTTTGCAATTATTACGCTTGAATGAACTTTTGCCGTTGTATTTATCTGATATCCCCCCTCTTCAAAAGGAGGATTTACAAAAAGTTTGGTTAATAACGCCAATTTTAAATAAGGCTCGTCTGTAATTAAAGGCGTAACTCCGCTAGGAAGTTTATTGGCATCTTCTTTTCTTATTAAAACCGCACCGGCTTTTGTATTTTTCAGATATTTTTCATATTTTGGATTTTCTAAAAAACTTATTTCATTCTCATTTGTATCCGTTAATGTATTTATTCCCGTTATCTTTTTATCAGCCAAACATTCAATACCTAAATATTCACAAATTTCTTTTAAATTTAACTCTTTTTTTTCATTTTTTATTTTACATTTTCCATTTTCCATTATAGATTTACCTTTCAATTACACTAACTCCGCTTCTTACAATCTCTAAATTTTTATACTTAACACTCATTGCCTTTAAAAAATTATCAATTCTATCAGGTCTGTCCACAACACTTACTACTATATGTTTATCATTTACATTACTGATTTTACCATTATAACATCTGGCAATTGCGTCAATATCTGCAAGATTGTCTTTAACTTCTTTTAGAGGGAATTTAGCCATTGCCATCTCTTTTTGAATAAAATCGTCACTTTCAATTACTTTATAAACAGGTATTAGTTTATAAAGCTGTTTTACGATTTGTTCAAAAATTCTAGGGTCACCTTCGCTCATTATTGTCATTCTACTAAATTCACTGTTTAAAACAGGAGCCACTGTCAGTGATGTTATGTTATAACCTCTTGCGGCAAACATATTAACAATCCTTGCTAACACTCCATGCTCGTTTTCTACGATTACCGATATTATTCTTTTCATTTTTGTTCTCCAGTTTTATGTGAATTTGTCAATATATACCCTACTGCTAACGCCACTGTTCCTATTACAGCAATTAATAAGGACACAATTTCATAACTATTCATTACTTGACTCCTTAATTAAATAAAATCCCATAAAATATAAACTCAATATTCCATAAAGAGTAATAAAAATAAAAGGGATATTTATATTATTTTTTTGTAAATAAGTATTAAATAAAAATAATACCAATACCATATTAGCTAAATTTAAAAGAGTCTTACCTAGCTCTTTTTTAGCTTCTGTCATTTCTCCTCTTTAAAAATCAGCATATTTTTTAGAGGAGAATTTGGCGGAACCATTGGTAAAACATCTTCTCTTCTGTCTACTTGAACATCAATAAATACAACTTTATCCGATGTAAGTGCTTTTTGTAATACTTCTATAAACTCGC
>JALVWY010000117.1:0-5777 GCA_027023105.1 Campylobacterales bacterium
ACAAAATCATCAATTAAACTTTTCACTAAATCTAAGCTCTCTTCGGTATTTTCAAGTTTTGTTTGAAGGTGTCCTTTTAGAATTGTATAAGATTTTTGAAATTCATTTTGTGCATAGGCTGAGTAGGCATAACCTCTTTTTACTCTTATCTCCTCCATCATCCTGCTTCCAAACCCACCAGCACCTAAAATAAACGAAGCTGTTTTTGCTAAAAAAAGCTCATTATTTGAAATATCATATTCACTTGTAAAATAGATATAGCTTTGTTCCACTTCTTCTTTTTGTGTAATATTTCCCTGTTTTGGTTTGAAAAATAGATTTTGTTTCATCTCTTTTGAAGGTAAAATTTCTAAAAACTGATTAATGTCTGTTTTTTCTCCGCCGTTTATAAAAACAACCGATTCTTTTGAATAATTTTCAAAATGCTTTATTATGTCATTTAAGTTAATATTTTCTATATCATCTCCGATTACGGGATGTTCAAGCGGAGTGTCTTTAAAAACAGTGCTAAAAAGATTTTGATTTGCAATATAATCATAATTGTTTTTTAACTGCTCTTTTTTTGCTAACAATTCTTTTTTGCTTTTTTCAAGTGCTTTTTCAGTGAAATTTGGATTACTCAGAAGCTCCATAAGTTTTTTTATGGCAAAATTCTTTTTTTCATTCAAAAATGTGATGGAAACAGTTGTAAATTCTTTAGATGAAATAACATTTAAATTTACCGCTTTTTCTTCTAAATCTTTATAAAAATTCTCTTTTTTTTGCAAAGTCCCTCTTTTATTTAGCATATAAGCTGTCATATTTGCCACGCCGTCTTTTGCATAAATACTTCCTGTGTTTTTAAAAATAAGCTCAAAAACGCTTCTTCCTAGTTTGTCTTTTTCATAAATAAGATACATATTTTTCCTTAGTTTGAGTTTATTAATATTTTTGCGCTGTTTTCCAAAATTACAGCTTTTTGTAAAATTTTTCTTATATCTCTTGATTTTATAAAAACTCCATAGCCTTTAATAATCACTATATCATTGTCTTGGAGCTTTTTAGCAATAATAAGGTCTTTATTTTCCATCCAGTTTTTTTCGTTTGTTATTTCTATAATAGGCACTTTATTTAAAATACTTTTTCCTAAAAAATCAATCGGTTTTAGTATAGTATGCCGTCCTTTTGCAAATGTTATGGTGTTTATCGGAAAAATATTGGCAATGGCTTTTGTGCTTGAGATTAATTCATAAATTTTGGAGTGAATTTTTGCGTCGTTTGTGATTTCCTGCCAGGACATATCCTGTTTTAATATATGGACGCTTTTGAAAAAATCATCTTCTAAAATATGTCTGTTTTTTTTATTGATAAACATTTTATCGGCTTTTAGTTTTAAAGATATACTTCCAAGCCCCATATTTAAAAAGTTTTTTTCAAACAGAATTTTTGTAATTAATAAATATTCGTCAATAATGGTTTTTGTTACCAACAAGGCGCCTTTTTTGCTACAATTATACAAAAAAAAGTGAAAAATATGAACGAGATTCCTCATATACCGGTTTTATTAAATGAAGTAGTAACCCTTTTTAAAGAAAATATGCCGCGTGAGGGTTATTTTGTAGATTGCACTTTGGGTTTTGGCGGTCACAGTGAGGCGATTTTAGAAAATTTCCCGAATATAAAGCTTATCGGCATAGACCAAGACAAAGAGGCTATGGAATTTGCCAAAAAGAGACTTGCAAAATTTGCCGGCAGGGTTGAATTTATTAATAAAAGAGCAAGTAGTGCCCTGCAAGAATTAAAAGAGCTTAAAATAAGCGGAGTTTTAGCGGATATAGGAGTAAGCTCTTATCAGCTTGATGAGATTAAAAGAGGTTTTACATTTGATAGTGAAGTGTTGGATATGAGAATGAATAAAAATCAAAAATTAAGTGCTTATGATGTAGTTAATTTTTATGACAGAAATTCTCTTGAAAATATTTTGAAAATGTATGCAGAAGAGAGAAGATATAAAAAAATTGCCGATTTTATTTTAAAAAACAGACCTATTAGCTCAAATAGAGAATTAACTCAGATTTTAATGAGTGCCGGAATAAAAGATAAAAAAAACTTGGCAAGAATATTTCAGGCAATTAGGATTGAAGTAAATAATGAATTAAAAGAACTTGAAAATATTTTACAAAATGTTGAAAATTTGGCAAGTGAGGGCACTGTTTTAGAAATAATCACTTTTCATTCGCTAGAAGACAGAATTGTAAAAAATCAGTTTAGAAACTGGGCTAAAAAATGTATCTGTCCGAGTGAAAGTTTCAGGTGCGAGTGCGGAGGTAATAATCAAAAAGGGATAATCCTTACTAAAAAGCCTTTAAGTGCTAGTAAAGAAGAATTAAAAGAAAATCCAAGAAGCAGAAGTGCGAAATTAAGAGCTTTTAAATTTACAAAGGGTTAAAATGGAAGAAAAAGAGTTACTTTTAGATGAAGTGAGTGAGCATATACAAACAGGAAGCATTTCCGCTGTTATTGTAAAAAATTTGGTTATTGCAATAGCTTTTGCATTTGCTTTGCTGTTTCCAAAAATTTACATATCATCACATATTTATCTTGCTTCAGTGCAGATTAATAAAAAACTCAATGAATTTTATTCCCTAAAAGCTGAAAATTCAATACTTTTATCCAAAATTGAAAAAATGAAATTTAAAAACAGACTCAATATGGATAGATTTTGATAAAATATCCTCAAAAAAGGCATTTATGAAAAAATTTATTGAATTTTTTATAAAGCATTCCGCTTTTACCCATACTCTTTTTGTAATTGTTATTTTACTTTCCATTTTAGCTTATAAAAATGTTCCAAAAGAGCTTTTTCCACCGGCAACTCTTGATAAAATATTAATTCAAGGCTTTTATCCGGGGGCATCTCCTGATACTCTTGATAAAATGGCTGTAAATAAAATTGAAGATAATATAAAAAATTATCAGGAAGTCTCTTCCACTGAAAGTGTTATAAGCAAAGGAAGATTTGTTATTACGGTAAGTTTGAAACCGGGCGTTAATAAAACGGAACTTGTCAGTGATTTTCAAAATGTCGTTGCAAATTTAAAAAGGGATTTGCCAAGCGATATGGATACTCCGACAGTTACTATTGCAAAAAAAGCGTTTCCTTTGATGTTTATTTCCGTTGCGAGTAAAACGCTAAATAAAAAGGGGCTTATAAATGCGGCTGAAGATGTGAAAAAGCTTCTTTCAAATCTTAAAAATTTAAGTCAAGTGGATATAAGAGGTAAAAGCGATAGAAATATCTATTTTTATTTAGATAATGCAAAAATAGAGAGTTTAGGACTTAATAAAAATTTGATTATTAATGCTTTAAGTTCGGTTAATACTATTTTTCCTATAGGAACGATTGATGGAAATAAACACTATTTTATTTCCATGTATCCACAAAGTGTTAAAGATTTTCAAAATACCATTATTGATATCGGCGGGGCAAAATTAAGACTAAAAGATATAGCGCTAATAAAAAGAAATTATGCAAAACCTACTCAGATAGGAAAATATGACGGAATACCGAATATTACCATTGATGTCAGAAAAGGAAGCGGCGGGGATGCGATAGGACTTAGTAAGAAAATCAGAGAAATTCTTAAAAATTATCATCAAAAACATCCCGAAGTTGTATTTGGAATTTCTACAGATACAAGCAAATGGGTTGCAAATAGGTTTAATACGGTTGTGAGTAATATTATTTTCGGGCTTATTTTGGTCTTTTTTGTAATGTGGATATTTTTGAATTGGAGAATCTCTTTTGTGGTAACTCTTGGTCTTCCTACTTCTTTTGCCATAGCTTTAATATTTTTGGATTATTTTCATTATTCTCTAAATCTTCTTTCAATGCTAGGAGCCCTTATTGCCCTTGGTATGATTGTGGATGAAGCTATTGTGGTGGGGGAAAATATTTACCGTCATATGGAAATGGGAAAAGACAAAGTAACAGCGGCTATTGAAGGCACCGAAGAGGTGTTCTGGCCTGTGGTTGCTTCTGCCATAACTACTGTTTTGGCGTTTTTGCCTATGCTTATGATAAAAGGTGATATAGGTGTTTTTATAAAAATTTTGCCTGTAATGATTACAATTTTGATTTTAAGTTCTCTTTTTGAAGCGTTTGTATTTTTGCCTCTTCATTCAAAAGAGACACTAAAAGTATATAAAAACGATAAAAAAGAGATTTTTTGGGAGAAATTTCAAAAATTTTACAGAAAAATATTAACTGTTTTATTTAAATACAAATTTTTAAGTCTTGCTTTTTTTCTTTTGGTAGTGCCGTTTTTAATGGCTTTTGGATTTAAACATTCAAAATTTCAGCTTTTTCCTAATTTTGACGCTTCTCAAATATATGTAAACGGTAAATTTGATGATAATTTTTCCATTTATCAAACATCTAACGCCGTAAAACCTATAGAAAATAATCTGAAACAATTTTTAGGAAAAGATGTTGAAGGCTTTACCACCGTTGTCGGAATGCAGATGAATAACAAAGGCGAGGCAAATTTAGGGGAGAATTATTTTCATATATTTGTGGATTTGTATGATAAAAAGCCTACAGATTTTTATAATAAGTATGTGGCTCCTATTTTTCAGCCTATAAAAATCACTCATCAAACAAGAAATATTACAGCACAACAGCTTGCAAGAGAAATAAAACAAAAATTATCCAAGGTTCATATAAACGGAATAAAAGAGCTTAATGTTATTGTGCCACAAGCCGGTATTGTAAAAAGCGATATTGTTATTGGAATTGCAGGGAAAAATCAAAAAGAGATTTTATGGGCTGTTAAGCTGCTTGAAAATAAAATGCATACAATAAAAGGCGTTTATAATATTCACGACGATGCCGAGCTTGGCGCTTATGAAATCAAACTGAAAATAAATCCTTACGGAGAAAAACTGGGGCTTAATGAAGGAAATATCTATAATGTTTTAAGGGCGTTTTTCGGAGAAGGGGAGTATGCCAAAACATTTGATAAAGACGGAATTGTTGAGATTGTTTTAGAAGATATGAATAAAAATAAAATAAAAGAGCTTGAAAACTTTAGAATAAATGTTCTAAATACGAATGAGTATGTAATTCTTAAAAAAGTGGTAAGTTTTAAAATTACCCGCTCTTTTAAAAAGATACATAAATATAACGGAATTGCAGCAAAAAGCGTATATGCAAGCCTTAATAAAAAAATATTGACGGTTTCCGATTTTTATAAAATTATCGCACCTGAACTTAAAAAAATAAAATCAAAACATCTTGATATTTTAATCGGAGGAGCGGCAAAAACAAGTAAAGCATTTATGAGAGATTTAAAATCGGCTCTTGTTTTAGCTGTTTTATTAATCTTTTTGGTTCTTGTATTGATGTTTGATTCCATATTGCTTCCTTTTGTGGTTATTTCCGTTATTCCGCTTTCTTTTTTAGGGGTGTTAATAGGAAATTATTTGATGGGTATGAATATGACAATGCTTGGAATGATAGGTATTGTAGGACTTGCGGGAGTTGTGGTGAATGACGGAATTGTTATGGTTGATTTTATAAAAAAAGCAAAAAATATTGAAGAGATAATTTTCTTTTCTTCAAAAAGATTAAGACCTGTTTTATTAACATCCATTACAACATTTTTCGGTTTAATTACATTAATGTTTTTCCCTTACGGGCAAAGTGCTATTTTGCAGCCTCTAGCCATTGCTCTTGGTTTTGGGCTTTTATGGGGAACGATGCTTAATCTGTTTTATCTTCCGGTATTTTATTATAT
>JALVWY010000117.1:5877-8548 GCA_027023105.1 Campylobacterales bacterium
GTTAAAATGAAAGTTTTTATAAAAACATTTGGATGTAGGAGTAATATTTTTGATACTGAAGTTATGAAAAACAGGCTTAATAATATTGCAAAAAATGAAAATGAAGCGGATTTGATAATAGTAAATTCCTGCACGGTTACCAATTTTGCCGACAGGGATTTAAGACAGTATATAAATAAACATCAGGATAAAAAAATCATTTTAACAGGCTGCGGGGCATATACGCAGGGAAAAAAACTTTTAAATGAAAAAAAAGTAAGTGCCGTTTTAGGGCATCAATATAAAGAAAATATAGATGAATTTTTGGATTTTGAAGGTTTGAAACTTGGAAATTTTGATTTTAAAAACAGATTAACACTTAAAGAAATTCATAAATCTAAAGCTTTTATCAAAATTCAAGAAGGGTGCGATTTTGAGTGTGCTTATTGTATTATTCCATCAGTTAGAGGTTATTCAAGAAGTATTGATGAAAAAATAATTATTGATGAGGTGAAAGAACTTAGTGAAAAAGGGATTAAAGAGTTTGTTTTAACCGGGATTAATATGGGAAGTTACGGAAAAGACACCAATACGAATTTAAGCTCTCTTATAGAAAAATTAAGCGCTATTAGAGGGGTTAAAAGAATAAGACTTGGAAGTTTAGAACCTTCTCAGATTACGGATTCTTTGATTGAACTTACCCAAAACGGGATTTTGGAAAAACATCTTCATATCGCTCTTCAACACACAAGCGACAGAATGCTTAGAATTATGAAAAGAAGAAACAGAGTAAATACCACTTTGCCTCTTTTTGAAAAATTAGCCGGTATGGGAATAGCATTAGGAAGTGATTATATAGTAGGACATCCGGGAGAAAATGAAGAAATATGGGAAGAAGCGCTTAAAAATTTTAAAAAATATCCGCTGACCCATATTCATATTTTCCGTTATTCTCCAAGAAACGGAACTGTAAGTGCAACAATGAAGCAGGATGTCAGAGGTGACGCAGCTAAAAAAAGAGCTAAAATTTTAGATGAGATTGTTAAAAAAAACAGTTATAATTTTAGAAAACAAAAAATGCCTCTTTTTGTTCATATAGAAGATGAAAAAAACGGATTTTTATACGGATATGACGAATATTATAATAAAATGAAATTGCCTGACAGATTTCAAAAAGGAGAATGGGTGAAAATAAAAAATTATGAAGTAAAGGAAGATATTAATGTTGCAACAAAATAAAAAGAAAAATTTTTTAATTTTAGCCACGGTTATAGGAATTTTATTTGCTCTTTTAATAGCTGCCGGATTAAAAAGCGGAGATTTAAAAGGAGGAGTGCTTGTGTCTCAAATAATAGCTGTTTTGATAGTTTTGGGATTTTTTATATTTTTTATTTTATTGTTAAAAAAGCTGGTTCCAAATCAAAATCAGCCGCCTGAGCGGGTTCAGGTTGAAATGAATACAGGAATAGAAAAAGATTTTGTAATAAGACCTACGACTTCAAATTATAATTTTAATGATGTTGCAGGAATTAGTGAAGTAAAAGAAGAGCTTGTAGAGGTGGTTGATTTTTTGAAAAATCCTTCTAAATACAGGGATTTTGGAATAAATCTTCCAAAAGGCGTGCTTTTAGTAGGACCTCCGGGGGTTGGTAAAACACTTATAGCAAAAGCCCTTGCAGGAGAAGCCGGAGTGCCGTTTTTTTATCAAAGCGGAAGCAGCTTCGTGCAGATGTATGTAGGAGTCGGGGCAAAAAGAGTTAGAGATTTGTTTGCAAAAGCAAAAATGAGCGCTCCGAGCATTATTTTTATAGATGAAATTGATGCTATAGGAAAATCCAGAGGCAATTTAAGAAATGATGAAAGAGAGGCTACTCTTAATCAGCTTTTAACGGAAATGGACGGATTTGAAGGAAGTGAAGGGGTTATTGTCATAGGAGCTACAAACAAAGCCGAGCTTTTGGATGACGCCTTGCTTAGACCCGGCAGGTTTGACAGGAGAATATTTGTAGAGCTTCCGGGACTTAAGGACAGACTTGAAATTTTGAAAGTTCATATAAAAAACAGACCCTTTAAAGGAAATCTTGAAAATATAGCAAAAATGACGGTCGGATTTAGTGGAGCTGCACTTGCTAGTTTGGTGAATGAGGCGAGTATTTATGCGCTTAAACAAAATAAAAAATATATTGAAGAGAGTGATTTTTATGCGGTTAAAGATAAAGTTTTAATGGGTAAAAAAAGACTTAATACTTATTCAAATAAAGAAAAAGAGATTTTGAGTTTTTATCAGGCTGCAAAAGTGGTGGTAGCCGATTGGCTTGGAGTTGATTTTGACAGAATATCTCTTGTAAAAGATGATTTCAAAGAAGAAGATAAAGAGATTGTTTCAAAAACAGAGCTTATGAGTAAAATAGAAACCTTTTTAGCAGGAAGAATCGCAGTGGAAGACAAATTCAGCGAAAAATATTCAAATGCCCATAAAGATTTAAAAAAAGCAAGAGAACTTGCTATACAGATGATAAAAGATTACGGAATGGGCGATAGTGTTGTAGGAGATGAAAGTGAGGTTGCAAAAGTTTTGGAATATGCTTTAAATGAAACAAAAACACTTTATTCAAGTAATAAAATGTTAATAGAAAAAGTTTATGAAAAAATGTTAAAAGATGAAGTTATTTATAAACACGATATGCAAGAG
>JALVWY010000118.1 GCA_027023105.1 Campylobacterales bacterium
TTACATCAATCTCCACTTCTTCAAATTCTTCTGGTGTTAAAGGCGGAAATCTTGGGTCTTCAAAAGCTGCTGCTTTTGCGTTTGCAATTACATCGTCAATAAAGGTGCGATAAGGTAAAATACTTCCGATACAGCCTCTTAGATTACTTCCTCTTGGCTTGTTTTTCATTTTAAGCGTTACAAAAGTGGCTCTTTTTTCAGACAGCCAAGGATATTTTTCTATCCATTCATCTTTATTTATTAATTTTTTACCTTCAAATTCTTCTAAAATAGAAAGTCTTGCCAGTTTTGGTAAAATGTTGTAATCTTGCATTTTAACTCCTTAATGTTTTATATATTATATCATAAAAGTTTAGTAAAGTAAACTAAATATTATTGGGACATTGACTAAATGACGAAAAAGTAAAAATGTAACAGCGTTGCGTAATTTAACGAAAATTTTGCGTTTAAAAAATTGCATCTACCCCGAAGGGGCGCTTGCTGTTTGCAATTTTTAGCAAAATTTGAGTGTTGCATTAGCAAAATGAAGCACGGAGCTGTTATGTTTTTATCTTTGTAGTTTTTAATAAAATCTCATTTAGACAGTGTCGTTATTGGTGTATTAGTAATTGTTAGTTTGAATTGAAAATATATTTACTTGCTAAGCTGGGCTTTTTCTTCAAGTTTATAAAGCCATATAAAAACTTCTACTACACTCTCATATATTTTAGCAGGAATTTTTTCTCCTACATCTACATTTAAAAGCATATTTGCCATTTCTTCATTTTGAAAAAGAGGTACATCATATTTTTTGGCTTTTTCTATGATTTTTTGGGCTATTTCTCCTTTTCCTTTTGCAATAACTTTTGGGGCTAAATCTTCATAAGCTTTATATTTTAATGCCACAGCCTTAGTATTTGTAAATTTTTTCATAAACGGGACCTTTTTTTGTCAGGGTTGATTTATAAAGATAAACTTCATTAGGAACTTCAAAATTTATATTTTCCCATTTTTTAAGGGCATCTTTGTAGCCTTCTTTTAAATCTTTTATTCTGCAAAGTGTAATATGTGACACAAAAGGTTTATCGTTTTTTAGATTAAATTTTTCATTTATCTGTTTATTAATTGAATCATCAATATCCGCTTTTAAATATAAAATTTTATTCCCAAACATCCCAATTCCATTCACTTTTAACTTGGAACTTGGAACTTCTAACTTTAAAGCTTCATATTTTTCCGGCTCGTCTTCTCCTATAAATTTATGTGTCAGATGTAAATTCCACCCTTCCACCCATTTTACGTCGATATATTTAGACAAATCGTTTTTAATTGCTCCATAAATTGGAAGTGTTACAGGTGTTGCTATAAAAAGTCTCATCTCATAACCTTTGAAATAAAATAAAAAATAATACTCAAAACAATACTTATTAAAATTGATGAGGTTATAGGAAAATAGAAAGTGAAATTTTCTTTTTTAATTACAATGTCTCCTGGCAAATGAAAAAGTGGAAAATCTTTAAAAAAATATAAAATTAACCCGATTATTATAAAAATTATCCCTAATAAAATAAATATTTTAGCCATTTTATTCCTACTTTTAGATTTCTTTAATTATAGTATAATTACATTAAAAAAGGATAAAAATGCCTATGACTATTACTGAAAAGATTTTTGCCGAGCATATAGGAAGAGAGGTAAAACCGGGTGAAATAATTATGTGCGATGTTGATATGACAATCGGAAACGATATCACAACTCCTATTTCAATTAAAGCTTTTAAAGAAAGCGGAGCTAAAAAGTTAGCTAAACCTGATAATTTTGCAATAGTGCTTGACCATTTTATCCCTCCAAAAGATATTGCGAGTGCAAATCAGGCAAGAATAAACAGAGATTTTGCATATG
>JALVWY010000119.1 GCA_027023105.1 Campylobacterales bacterium
CTTTGCCACTCTTTTACTTTAGATATAATTTTATCTGTTATGGCACTTATTGTAGCTGATGAAATAGATATTTGATAAAGCTCTTCAATATGAGATTTTATATCACTATAACTCATTCCAAGCGCATATAATGATAAAATCTTCTCTTCTATTTCATCACTGATTGTTGTTTGATGTTTTTTTATTATTTGGGGTTCATCCGAGGAACGAAGTGACGACAATCCCGCAGCAAAGCGAGGACAAAATTTCCTTCTCTGTCTCTTGGGGTAGCTAATTCAAATTCTCCACTTATAGATTTAACTCTTTTTTTGTTGTAACCGTTTCTTCTGTTTTTTTTACCTTGCAATACTTCATCTGCAATGTGGGATTCAATTTCTGCTTCAAGGGCTGCTTCTACTAATTCTTTCACTAATGGAGCTAATACCCCGTCTTTTCCACCTATCTTTTTACCTGCTAATAATTCTTTTACTGCTTTGTTAAAATCAAATCTTTCCATGTCAGTCCTTTCTTTCTATTTCTTTATTTTATCTGAACTGACACGGAATTTCTAACAGTCCCCCAATAACTGATAAATCACCACTTGTCCAAGGACCTCTTGGGTCATTATCAGGATTTTGATATCTACTATTTGCTTCTGCACTTCTTTTCAAACCATTACAAACTAATTTTTTTATATTTTTAGCATAAATAATTACATAATCATGATTTTCTGAAAAATGTTTTGCATTGTTTTTAGGAGCACATTATTTTTCTAAGATTCGCTACTTCGTTATCATCAATTGAAATAAAAATAACCCCATCATCTTTTAGTAAATTTCTTGCTAATTTTAATCTTGGATACATCATATTTAACCAATTGCTATGCTTTCTTCCGCTTTTTTCAGTATTTGTAGTTAATGGATTTCCCTCTTCATCAATTTACCCCGTCATTGATAAATAATTTTTTAAATTATTTTTATAAATAAAGTCTTTTCCTGTGTTATATGGCGGGTCAATATAAATCATTTTGATTTTTTTATAATATGCTTTTTGAATAACTTTTAAAACTTCTAAATTATCCCCTTCAATGTAGATATTTTTTGTTGTATCCCAATTTTTGCTTAATTCTTTATCTGGTCTAAGAGTTGCTTTTATAGGAGTGAGTGTTAATTGATTCGCTTTTTTCTTACCAAACCAAGTAAATTGATACTTCTCATCACTCTCCTCTACAAGCTCCCCTAAATTCTCCTTTAATTTTTCAAAATCTATTTTATCTTCTGTAAAAACATCTGGAAAAATCTCTTTTAGTTTTTCAATATTCTCTTTTAATAAATCTAAGCTTTCTTTATCAAGTTTTTTCATTTACTGTCCTTTTTTAAATCTATAATTTTTACTTTAACTTTATCCTCCCATTCAACAGGAATTTGTTTTTCTATTTCTTCTTTTATTTCTTCTTTCGTATAAAATATTGAATTTCTCTTTTTTTCTTCAAAATAAAAAACTAAATAAATACCAAAATAAGTTGATTTATTTTTTAAATACTTATCTATTAATTGTGTTTTTACTGCTTTAAATAATTCTCTATGTTTATCTTTTTTACATTCTATTCTTACTTTCCAATCTTTAATTTTTGAAAAAATCGTAAAATCTGCTCTATTATTACCTATTTCTTCTTCTCTAATAAGAAAATTTTCTTTACCCACATCTAATAAATTTATAAAAGCATCTCTACATTCATTTTCAATTTTTGTTTTATTACCATTCCAAAAGAAATCTTTTTGATTATTTTCATTTGCTTCTATTTTTTTAATTAAACTATCTATTTTAAGTATTACATATCTGAAAAAATCTCTTTCATTTAAAAATCCTCTGTTTTCAATAAAATTTTTTAGCTCTTTTAATCTAAAATGTTTATACTCACTGTATGATTCATTTTTAGCCAATTTCCATTTTAAAAGATTTTTCCAATAGTCTGAAATCTCTTTTTTTAATAAAATTTCAATTTCATCATCTTTTAATATTTTTAAAATATTATCTCTCACAAAGCTTCTCGTAATATCTAAATCACTTTGAACCCCATCTTTAAAAGGCATTTTAGATTCATTATCAAATTTCAATAAAAAATTTTCAAATATTTGAAGTCTTGTTTTTTTATCAAAAATACTTTTTGATGTTTTACTGAATCTATCAAATATATTTACATAAAAAACCACAAGTTCATTTTCATCTAAAAATTGATTATTATAAAATTTTTCAAAAACTTCTAACAATTCAGTATTTTCAATAGTTTTTAAATCATTTATCTCCTCTTTTGAAATATTAAAATTATATACCTTTATATATGAATTTACAAAATTATCAGAATATAAAACTAAATTAAAAAGTTCTTTTAATTGTTCTAATTCTGAATCTTTTATTCTTTTTTTTATGTTCTCTGATAAATCATATTTTATTTCAAATGCTTTAATTAAAGAGCTTTTAGCTAAATCAAAATTATTATTTTCTATTTTTTCAATAAACCAATTATTATGACATATATTAAAAACATTTTTTTCTTTAAGAGAAAGCAAATATAAATATATTTTTAAATTTTGATTTAATTTAATTAATAAATCTTCAGTATCTTTATTTAAACACAAACTTGTATAAAATACAGTATCAATTTTTCTATTGTTTTTTAAGTTTTGAACAAATTTATCAACACCGATATACTCTATAAAATTACCACTAAATATAAAATCTTTAAAATAACCTTTAAACTCATTAAAAATTTCAATATCTATATAATCTCTAATATTCTCTTTTTCAAATAAAATCAAATATGAAAAAAAGTCCAAAGCACCAAAATGATTTAAAAATTTTTCTTTATTTAATTGCCTAAAAAATTTATTGTTTTCTTTAATTTCTTTTTGTTTTTCTTCTTTAATTTCTTTTTCAAGTCTTTCTTGTTCTATTTCAAATTGACTTTTTTTAGGATTTTTGAATTTTTTATACTCATCTTCTAATGCAAGTTCTTTTGATAATTTCAAAAAAACATCATCAAATCTATCTTTATTTTTAAAATGTTGCATAGCACTCCAAAACAGTTCTTTTTTTATCTTTTCATCTTTAATTTGTTTAATATTTGAGATAATTACTTCTGAAATATTACTTGGATATGTCAAAGGAAACCATTTATTAAACTCATAAACTAAATGAAAGATATTTTTGTTAAATTTAAAATTAAAATATTTTTCAAAAAGTTTGTTTGACAATTCTTGAAGTTCTTCTGCTGTTCTTTCTTTTATATTTTTATTTATATAGCCTTTTTCAACTTTTATTTGTTCATATTCTTTATAAAATTTTCTAACTTGCTTTAAAAAATCATAAATTTCATCTATATCTCTTGTATGAAACAATTCATAATAAAAATTTTCTAAAAAATTTTTTAATCCATTATATCTCTTAAAAATTTCATCATGTTTTCTTCTAATATTTTTAAATGTCTCTTTTTCTATTTTTAAAACCAATTCTTTTTTTCTATCAAAATCTAAATTATACAAGAAAAAACAAATATGCATTGTATTGTTTTTTTCAAATAGTTTAAAAATATCTATAACTTCATCATTTGTTAAATTATTAATTAATAACTCTAAAATATCAATTTTTAAAGAATTATCTTTATCTTGAATTTTTCCTTCTTTTATCGCATTTAAAATTGCTTTTATTTGATTATCAGAAAATAATCTACTTTCTAAAAATTTTTGCTTAATATATACAATTAAATTATTATCAAACATTTTTTCATATAAAAAGCTCTTAATTTTTCTTGATAATCTATTAACATTTGAAGTAAAAATAATCTCAAATAAATAAACATAATGGTTTTTCATAGAAATGGCTTCCTCAAACTCTTTTATTAAAAACTCCTCAAACTCTTCATTATTTACATAAAAGCCCTCTAATTCATTTTTTAAAAAATAAGCATCACTATCTAAAAAATATGGATTTTTATCAGTATATTTTTTTATTGCTAAAATAATATCTTTTTTAAATTCTATACTAAAATGACTATTTTCACCATAAATCAACTGATAAAAAGGGTCTATTTCTATCAATTCCTTATCGGCACTTAATGCACAAAGCCAAGCATAAGTGGTTCTTAATTCAGTATAAATGAAGTTTTTATTTTTAAACTTATCAATTATTAATACTTTATTTATTTCTTCTTTTTCTATTTTATTGGCAAAAAATTTTCCGCATAAAAATTCTGCAATTGTTCTATGTATAAATATATTATTTTTAAAAATTTTTGTAGTTAATAAATATTCTATCAAATCTTTTTTATATCTATTTGAATCTATTTCAAAAATTACCTCTTCATTAAATTTTTTTATATTTGAAAACATATAAAAATAAGCCATGTAACCTAAATAATCAAACATTTCATCTTTTGAAATGGATTGCTTAGTTTTACGAGAAATATTTTTTTCTTCAACTGATTTTGTTATAAATTTTTCAAATAATTCTATTTTATTATTTATATCTTCATTATCTAAAACCTCTATTGCAATTTTAAATAATTGGGGAGTAGTTATTAATCCTTTATTATATAAGTTTAGCATTTTAGCTTTATCTACTTTTGATTTTTCAATAAATTCCTGCAATACAACTTCATCTAAAGGTTCAATAAAAAAAGGTTCTTTAATTTCTATATTTAATATTTCTTTTAAAGCATTTGTATCGTTATCTCCATACCAATCAAGTTCTCTACAAGTTAATATAACTTTAAAATTTTTCTTTTTAAAAAGCTTTTTTATTTTTCTCGCAAAATTTCTAATCACTTGAGTTTTAGATTGTTCAAAAAGTCTATATTCATCAAAACCATCTAAAATCAATATTTCTTCAATTTCCTCTAATAATTCATTTTCTTCTTCATACATAAAATCTTGAACAGTAAGATATTTACTTTTAGGAAAAATTTCTTCTAAATGTTTTGCTAAAAAAGTTTTTCCACTTCCGGGACTTCCTAATATAACACTAAATTTATTTTCTAACAATTTAGAATAATCAGATTTTATTTGAGTCAAATTTATTGGAATAAATTCTGTCATATTAAAACTCCATCATAAAATTCTATAAATTTTTCAAAAACATTATTGTTTGTCTTTTTCTTGTAATACTCCAAAAGCCAATAATACTTTTCAAATATTTTTCTATTATTTTGATGTGCATTTAATTCAGTTAATAAAAAATTTTCATATTCTATTTGTTTACTTTCATCGAGATACTCTAAAAAATCTATCATATATAGATACATTTTTTCGTTATTACCATTAATTTTTTGTAAACCAAAAAATTCACTATTATTAATTCTTTTTATTTCTCTTAATTTTTCTATTGTTTCATAATCAATAGCTATAATTGGCCATTTAATTTCTTTTGATTCCATTTCATAAGCTTTTACTAATCCATTACTAATTAAAAATATATCTTTCTTTTCCTCTTTATTATTTTCATTTGAAATATATAAATTATATAAACTATTAGAAATAGTCCCAATAGAAATAGCTCCTCTAATTACATATTTATATTTTAAAATAAAATCTATTTGAAGTTTTGCCAAATTAATAAATACTTCGTCTAATTTATTCCCTTTTATATCCCATACTAATAACAACCCATCAGATATAGATACAATAGTCTCTAACTTTAATTTCTCAAAGTGTTTTTTAAAAGATTTTTTAATATCAAACAATTTATTATAAACTTCCTCTTTTTCAGTTGATAATTTATTTCTAAAACCTAAAATATCTATCCAAATATATAAAAACTCTTTTTTTTCAATCTCTTCTGGCAAATTACTCTGATTAATACTCATTTTTCACCTTCTAAACTATTTAACATTTCAATTAACTCATAAATATTCGTAGATGGGTTATCTTTTTCTGGA
Source organism: Campylobacterales bacterium (assembly GCA_027023105.1). Classification (GTDB taxonomy): domain Bacteria; phylum Campylobacterota; class Campylobacteria; order Campylobacterales; family Nautiliaceae; genus JALTBU01. The sequence goes on from JALVWY010000119.1 coordinate 5,912, forward strand.
TTATGTGAATTATATATTTCTAAAAGTCTTGTAGCATTTTGAATAGCAGTGAGTTGTAAATCTTCTAAAATTTTAAAAATTTGTTGATTATATTTTGCCGTCTTAAAATTATCTTCATTTAAAAAACGAAAAGTATTCTCATCACTATTCTTTAAATAGTAAATAACTTTTTTAATAATTTCATCTCTCATAATAGCAGTAGTTCTATATTCAAAATGAAGTAAATACCATAGTTCAAAAGAATCATTTGCATAAGCTATTTTTACTTTTGATTGTTTTGCTTTTATAAAAGCATTATTAAAATCCTCTGCTGTATGACCTCCCCCTTTATAATTTATATCTCTATCTATTACTATCCATCTTTCATCAAAATCTTTATAACTCAGTCCATTTTCCTTAAAAGATTTTAAATTATCTAAAATTCCTGTTGGATGAGTTTTTCCATCATGTGGCACAATTACTATTGAATAAGGAGAAATATTTTTTTCTTTTTTTAATTTATCAATTATCATTTGAAAATATGCTGGTGCTGAGACACTATCTTCACAAGCTATTATAATTTTAGCTCTTATTTTTCTATTTTCTTTTTTTCTTTTTAACTCTTTTTTGTTTTGTTTTTTTATTTGAAATATTTTATCTCCGCCTCTTCTTCCCATAATAAACCTTAAAATTCAAACTTCCCAATATACGGAATAGCTCCATATTTACCTTGAATATACTCTTTTTCAAAATCTTCACTTGCTCTTATTCCCTTAAATTCTACTAATGAATAAATTTCAGTAGAAGAAAATTTGTTTTTTTCACTAAACCAAATTTGGTCTCTTCTAAAAATATATGGCTTTAATAAATTTGTATCATGTGTAGTAAAAATAAGCTGTGCATTTTTTTTATTTATATTTTCATCATTAAATAATTTAATTAAATTTTGTGTTAAAATAGGATGTAAATTTGCTTCTAATTCATCAATTACTAAAATTTTTCCATTTTGTAATGTATCAATAATTGGTGCAGCTAAAGAAAAAAGTTTTTTTGTACCTGTTGATTCATCATTTAAATCAAATTCTTCTTTTCCTATAACATTACCGTTTTTATCAAATTTTTTATGTTTTGTATTTATTGAAATTTTTGAAATTTTTTGGACTTTATCTAATGAAACATTACTTTTTAATACATCAGGCAATAGATTAAAATTATCAATTTCTTCCTCTTCAATTCCTATATCATCAATATCGATATCTCCTGTTTTAATTAATTCTAACACTTCTTTTTTTAAATTAAGTTTTCCAATTAAATCTAAAGTAATATTTGCTTTAATATCTACCCCATCTAATACATTAAAATTTTTAAACCAATTAAGAATAGATTTTGAAATTTCTCCATTTTCTTGGTCACATTTCCAAATAAACAATTGATTTTTACTAATATTAATTTTTTTATTTTTTTTATCAAAAAATTTAAGTCCTTCTTTAAATTTTTCTCTATTTACATAATCTTCTTTATCAATATCCCTTACAAAAAGTTTAGCTTCTTTACCTTTTTCATCAGCAAAAAGCCATTCTGAATAAATAGTATCACTATCATATTCAAAACCATATCTATATTTAATTTTATCTTTAAAAAAAATAATTTCAAAAGTAGTTGAACTATTTTCTGTTTCATTTGATAATTTAAAAGGTTCGTGTGGGAGTTTGTCTGTTGATTGAATAATTTTAAAAGTATTAAGAACAAAATTTCTCATAAATACCATAGCTCTAACAATATTACTTTTACCACTTGCATTTGCTCCATAAATAACTGAACTTCTTAATAAATTATAATTTCTAACAGAAAAATAATTTTTTAATTTATCATTTTTAGATTTTGAAACTAACATATTTAAACTAATAGTATCTTTCATAGAGCGATAATTATTTACACTAAATTGAATCAACATACAAATCTCCTATCTATTTTGTAAAATTATAACAAAATAATTGTAATTTTTGACAAAAAAACACAAATTCAATATATATCTTGTTTTAGATTTGTGTTTTTTAAATTCAACTTTATTAAGTTCTTTTATTTATTTTTTAAACTTATTTAACTAAACTGTCCCCTTTTGTCAAGACTAATTGATATAAAATTTTTATATCTATAGTCAGTTAAGCAACCTTGTCTAAATTTTGTTTAATTTTTACACTTGAAAAATATACTTCATCAGGTGTTCTATAACCAATGGCTGAATGAATTCTTTTTGAATTATATGTATGAATATATTTGTTTATTTCATCTCTTGCCTCCTTTATGTTTTTATAAGATTTCAAATAAACTTCCTCATATTTTACACTTCTGAAAAATCTTTCAACAACAATATTATCTGTACTTCTTCCTTTTGCATCCATTGAAATTGAAATATTATTATGTTTTAAAATATCATATAATATCCCCCGAAAAAAGCACTAAATTGATATGTTAAAATATATCTAAAAAGACTAAATGATTAAAAGATGAAGAGAATATAATAAGTATAATAAGTATAAAAAGGATAATAAGGATAAAAAATTAAGATATAATAAAAGAGGGAAAAATAATAAAGCTAAAGGAAAGGGAAA
>JALVWY010000120.1 GCA_027023105.1 Campylobacterales bacterium
GATTATTTCCAAAAGCCTGGACAATAAACTCTATTGTCCCGCCTTCACTAGGATATCTGATTGAAAGCTTGGCATAAGAATAAGCGGTAATCAAAGCAATAAGCCCGGCAATAGCAAAAGAAATAGGTGCAGCACCTTTAGCCAAATCAATAGTAAGCCCTAAAACGGCAAAAATGCCGCCGCCTACCATACCGCCTACACCTATACTAAATGCTTCTAAAAAACCTATTTTTTTCATAAGAAGCCTTTTTAAAATTATAACAAAAAAGATAGAGACTAAATAACGAAAAAGAAAAAAAGTTTAAAAATTATATCCTAATCCACCGTAAAAAACGCTGTTGTAATTATGATTAAAACTTATATTTCTATATCCTGCGAAGATTTCGGCATTAACAATAGGAGAATATCCAAGCTCGGCATCAACCCTGCTAAATCTGTCGGCATCATCAAAGCTTAATACTTTTGGAGCATATTCGGCTTCCGCTCTTATAAATAAAGGAATTGAAATATTTGGAATATATGTAAAAACTCCAAATCCAAGAGGAATTGCAGAATTATTTTTTGTATGGGCAAAATCGGCAATTACAGAAAATTTTAGATTTTCTATATCTACACCGATTAAATTACCTTCCGCTTTAACACCGGCTAAATAAAAATTGTTTTTATTAGAATTATCATTATATAGATAAAAACCTCTTGCTTTAATATTATTTTGTGTAAGTCCGCTTTCAGCATAAACACCTATAGTGGAATTTGTAATTTGCAAATTAACATTAGTGTTTTGCGCAAATAAAGACGCACCTGCTAATATTAAAGTAGTTACTATTTTTTTCATTAATTCTCCTTATTTTTCATCAAATGAACCGTAATTAAGATATTTTTCAAATCTTTTTTGAAGCAACATCTCTTTATCAAGTTTTTTAAGTTCTTTTATTTCTTTTAAAAAATATGTTTTTATATTTTCAGCTGTTAATTTATAATTTCTATGCGCACCTTCAACAGGTTCATCAATAATATCATCAATAAGTCCGAGTTTTTTTAACTCTTCTGCCGAAATTTTAAGTGCTTTTGTAGCGGTTTCCGATTTTGAATTATCTCCCCATAAAATACTAGCACACCCTTCTGGAGAAATTACGCTAAAAATAGAATATTTAAGCATTGCAAATTTATCAGCTACCCCTATAGCTAAAGCTCCTCCGCTTCCGCCTTCTCCGATAACAACACTTATACTAGGAGTTTTAATACGGGAGAGTTCAAGCAAGTTTTTGGCAATAGCTTCGCTTTGTCCTCTCTCTTCCGCTCCGATTCCAGGATATGCACCCGGTGTATCTACTAAAAAAAGAATAGGCAAATTAAATTTTTCTGCAAGTTTTGCAACACGAAGGGCTTTTCTATAACCTTCAGGATGGGGCATACCGAAATTTCTTTTTATTTTTTCTTTGGTATTTCTACCTTTTTCTTCACCTATAACCACACATTTTTCATTATCAATCATTCCGATAAAAGCCACAATCGCTTCATCGTCTCTAAATTCCCTATCACCGTGAAGTTCATATTTTTCTTCCATAATCAAATCAATGATATCAATGGCGTGAGGTCTGTCAGGATGACGGGCAAGAAGAAGTTTTTGATAAGGAGTTAAATTTTTAAATGTCTTTTCTATCTCTTTATCTACTTCTTTTTGCAAAGTATCAACGGCGTGTTTATCACCTTTGATTTTTGCCAAATCAATTTCTTGTTTAAGTTCTTCTATTGTTTTTTCAAAATCAAGTACTGCCAAAGTTAGCCTTTTATTTTACTTTTTTAAATATTACCACTCCGTTTGTTCCGCCAAATCCGAATGAATTACTCATAGCCACATTAATTTCAGCTTCTCTTGCTTTGTTTGGAACATAATCCAAATCACATTCTCCATCAGGCTCTTCATAATTAATTGTAGGAGGTAAAATACCTTTTTGCATTGCCATAAGCGTAATTACCGCTTCAATAGTTCCGGCAGCTCCCAAGCAGTGCCCTGTAGCACCTTTTGTTGAGCTTACAGGCGGAGTGTTTTCTTTTCCGCCAAATAATGCTTTTATAGCCATTGTTTCATAAAGGTCATTATATTTTGTTGATGTTCCATGTGCATTTATATAATCAATTTTAGGCTCTCCCGCCATTTTATAAGCCATTTTCATAGCTCTAAGAGCACCTTCTCCGCCAGCTGCAGGAGTTGTGATATGATTTGCATCACCACTTTCCCCTACTCCTATTATTTCACCGTATATTTTAGCCCCTCTAGCCACGGCATCTTCATATTTTTCCAAAATCAAACAAGCTCCGCCTTCTCCCATTACAAATCCGTCTCTTTTTGCATCAAACGGTCTGCTTGCGTGTTCCGGGTCGTCGTTTCTTGTAGAAAGTGCTTTCATAGCTGAAAATCCGCCGACTCCAACAGGACAGATACAAGCTTCACCTGCTACTACCATCATTTTATCAGCCATTCCGGCTTTCATTGTTTTATAAGCTTCCGTTATAGCGTGAGTTCCTGCAGCACAGGCTGTAACACTTGCTAAGTTAGGACCTTTTAGTTTATGCTCGATAGAAACAAATCCTCCGAGCATATTAACTAATGCACTTGGAATAAAAAACGGAGAAATTCTTCTAGGACCTCTTGTTTCAACAATTACACTAGCTTTTTCTATAACAGGAAGCCCCCCTATTCCACTTGCCGCACTTATACCGAATCTATCGGAATCATAATCTTCTAATCCGCTATCAGCCATTGCTTCTTTTGCAGCCGCAAGACCGAATTGAATAAATCTATCGGCTTTTTTAACTTCTTTTGGATTCATAATAGTTTTCGGGTCAAAACCCTTTACTTCACCCGCCACCTGTGAAGCAAAACCTTCAGGATTAAAATGTGTGATTCTACCAACACCAGTTTTTCCAGCAATAATATTTTCAAAACTCTCATCTTTATTTAAACCCACAGAATTCAACATTCCTATACCGGTTACAACTACTCTCATTTATTTCCTTTTGTTTTAGTTAAAAGTGAAAAATGAAAAATGAAAAACTCAAAATTTTAACTTTACACTTTTCACTCAATTCCCCAAAAAATGGGAAAATTAAGCTTTTGCTTTTTCTATGTAATCTACTACATCTTGAACTGTTTTAATATTTTCAGCATCACTGTCAGGAATTTCAATTTCAAATTTTTCTTCTAATGCCATAATCATTTCAACAACATCCAAACTGTCAGCTCCAAGGTCTTCAACAAAGTTTGCCTCAGGTTTTACCTCATCAGGGCCAACATTTAATTGTTCTACTATTACTTCTTTTACTTCATCAAATAATGCCATTATTTGCTCCTTTAGTTTTTTTTATTTCAGCATTTTAACATAAAATTTATTTAATTTACAAATTTTTAATCTTTTTTTGCCATTTTTAAAATTTCTCTTCTTGCTCTTTTCCCCTTATCTTCCTTTTTTCATCACATATACATTCCGCCGTTAACTTTTAGCGTTTCTCCCGTAATATAACTAGCTTCGTCACTTAAAAGAAATGCAACGGCATTTGCAACTTCTTTTGGATTTGCAAGTCTTTTTAAAGGAATTTTATTTAAAATTTCCGTTTTTACTTTTTCAGGCAAATTTTTTGTCATATCCGTATCAATGAATCCTGGCGTTACACTGTTGAATCTAATGTTTCTAGGGGCACCTTCCAGGGCAAATGTTTTTGTCATTGCAATTACACCGCCTTTACTAGCCACATAATTAGCCTGTCCCGCATTTCCGGATTGCGCCACTACACTTGCAACATTTACAACAGCTCCGAATCTTTTTTTGCTCATAACTTTAATAGCTTCCCTGCAGCCTACAAACGCAGAAATCAAATTGGCATCAATTACCTTTTTGAAATCTTCAACACTCATTCTCATAGCAAGTTTATCATTTGTAATACCTGCATTATTAACCAAATAGCTAAGCTCTCCATCCGCTTCCACGATAGTCTTAACAGCCTCGACAAAAGCTTTTTCGTCACTCACATCAAATCCGATTACAGCGGCATTCCCGCCGTTTGATTCAATTTCTTCTTTTAATTCATCCGCCATTTGGGCGTTACTTCTGTAATTTATCCAGACTTTAAGACCGTTACCGGCCAAAACTTTTGCTATTTCAGCCCCGATTCCTCTGCTAGCTCCCGTAATAAGAACATTTTTACCGTTAAATGTCATAATTTCTCCTTTTTTTAGATACAATTTTACCCAAAAAAAGGATATTTATGTTATATTTTTTGTATGAGCATTTTCATATAAATATTTTTCGTTATATTTCCGTGCGGGCAATAATAGCTTTTTTTACGGCTTTTATACTTACTTTATGGTTTTTGCCTCTATTTATAAAATGGGCAAAACAAAAAACCACTCAACCCATTTACAACCTGGCACCTGAAAATCATAAAACAAAAAGCAAAACCCCGAGTATGGGCGGAGTAATTTTTATTTTAAGTGCATTTATAGCCTCACTTTTAAGTGTAAAATTTAATTTTTATGTAGGAATTGTTTTTCTTGCGATGCTTGGATTTATGATTATAGGAATGATAGACGATTTAGGAAAAATTTTGAATAAAAACAATCAAGCCGGACTTAGTGCCAAAGCAAAATTTCTTTTGCAGACGCTTTTAGCTTTTTTTATTTCTTTAATCTTATATTTTCATCATTTTGACACTTATTTTTATATTCCTTTTTACAAACACCCCCTTTTTGATATGAGATTTTTTGCCGTGTTTTTCTGGACATTTGTAATTGTGGGAATGAGCAACGCCGTAAATTTAACGGACGGACTTGACGGACTTGCCACGATTCCTAGTATATTTTCATTTTTTACATTAAGCTTATTTTTGTATATTTTAGGAAATGCGATTTTCAGCCGTTATCTTTTTTTTCCTTTTGAACTCGGGGTCGGAGAAGTTGTCATAATATCCACCGCCACAACAGGGGCGCTTCTTGGATTTTTATGGTATAACGCAAATCCTGCTGATGTTTTTATGGGAGACAGCGGAAGCTTGACACTTGGAGCGCTTATCGGAGTTTTGGCAATTTTGGCAAAAAGTGAAATTTTACTCTTTTTCATAGGTTTTGTATTTATTATAGAAACAATATCTGTTATACTTCAGGTAGGCTCATATAAAACAACAGGTAAAAGAATTTTCAAAATGGCGCCTATTCATCATCATTTTGAACAAATAGGCTGGAAAGAAAATAAAATTACGGTAAGATTTTGGATAATTGCATTTATTACGAATTTAATTGCTATTTTGAGTATAAAAATAAGATAAAAGGAAAAATATGGAAGAAAAATTAAAAGCGGAACTTAAAATATTTAAACTAAAAGCCCTAAAAGAAAAGATTGTTTTATTTGGTGTTGCTTTATTGATTTTAGCTGAACTTGTGTTTTTATTAATGGCTTTTAAAAGCACTTTTATGAAAAAAACGATAAACAAACCTTTTATTGCCGTAATAAACATAAATAAAGAAATCACAGTGCCTTATATTAATAATTTAATGGCAAAAATGGATGCCTTAAAGAAAAATAAAAACTGCAAAGAGTATCTGCTTATATTTAACACCCCGGGAGGCAGCCCAAGTGCAAGTGATGAGTTTAACGCCTATTTAAGATATGTAAATAAAAGCAAAAAAGTAAATGTTTATGTAGAAAGTATGGCTGCAAGCGGCGGATATTACATAATAAGCGCAATCAAACCTATTATTGCAAACAAAAATGCCATTGTAGGAAGCATAGGAGTTATTATGCCTCACTATGTCATCGGAAAACTGGCTAAAAAAATAGGAATAGAAGAAGATACAATTACAGTCGGAAAATATAAAGAGCCTGTAAGTTTTTTCAAAAAAGCCACACCTGAGCAAAAAAAATATCTATTGTCACATTTGTTATTGCCTACATATAACAACTTCTTAAAAACAGTAGCGACAGACAGAAACATATCTGTTGACAAACTAAAAAAATACGCAGATGGAAAAATATACATAGCTTCTACAGTCAAAGGAATTTTGGTTGATAAAATTTCAAATTTAATTACCGTTAAAGAAAATTTAAAGAAAAAATATAGAAATATAGAGTTTGTAAATATTTCTCTTTACAAAAAATCTTTACCGTTTTTTAATATTAAACTCTCAAGCGACATAGGGCAAGCCCTAAAGGAAATAGTAAAATGAAATCACTTTTCGGATATGGAGTTACCACAAAAGAGATAGCAAAAAGCGGCGGATGGCATATTTATGATGATAATTTCAAAGAAATATGCTTTGATAAACAGGGGAATAAACTTTTACCCTCAAATCTTTTTGATGAAAACAAATCAAAACTTGAAATAACATCTCCGGGAATCCCTCCGAATAATCACTTAATAAAAAAAGCCAAAAATTTAATAAGCGAGCTTGATTTTTATTACAACCCTGATACTTTTCAAATATGGATAACAGGCACAAACGGCAAAACCACAACAACTCAGATGATTAATTATCTTTTATCTGATGTTGAAATGGGAGGCAATATCGGTATTCCTCTAGGAAAACTTGATAAAAACAAAAAATGGGTTATAGAAGTCAGTTCGTTTCAGCTTTTTTATACAAAATATGCAAAACCGAATATTTTTGTTGTTTTACCTTTAAATGAAGACCATATATCCTGGCACGGGAGTTTTGAAGAATATAAAAAAGCAAAACTATCCCCCCTAAAAAGAATGACAAAAAGAGATATTGTCATAATGCCAAAAGAACTTGACACAAAGACAGATGCTTTTAAGATTCTTTATGAAAATGAAAAAGATTTAATTAACTATTTTGATATTAAAAAAACCGAATTTGAAATACCTTTTTTACTTGATGAACTGATGGCAAAAGCTGTTTATAAAATAGTTTATTTTAAAGAAAAAAATCTAAAAAACTTTAATATTGACCCTCATAAACTGGAAAAAATCATAGATTCTAAAAATAGAATTTGGATAGACGACAGCAAAGCCACAAATATTGATGCCGCTTTAAATGCACTAAAAAGATATAAAAATAAAAAAATTCATTTGATTATCGGAGGAGATGAAAAAGGGCAAAATTTTGAAAATTTATTTAAATATATGCAAAAATTAAATATAATTCTTTATATTATAGGGGAAAAAAGAGACAATTTTATAAATTTAGCCAAAAAATATAATATTACATTTTTTGATGTTCAAAATGTTGATAAAGCCGTCAAAAAAATTGACAAAAATCTCAAAAAAAATGAAATAGCCTTGCTTAGTCCGGCTTGTGCCAGTTTAGACCAGTTTAAAAATTATAAAAAAAGAGGAGAAGAATTTAAAAAATGTATAAAGTCGTTATAAGTTCAATATTTATTATATTTATTTTAGGATGTGCCCCTAAAATAAATCCAAATGAATATCATCCCGTTATAGCACCAAAAGCGGCAATACTTCCAAGTAAAAGAGATATAAGCAATAAACCGAATGTTATAATTTTTACAAAAAACAGAAATTTTTACGAAGAAAAAGCAAAAGAAGCTTTGGGAAATCTGCTTATAAATTCCAAATATATAAATATATTAACAAGAAAATCCGATATTACAAACGAAATAAAACTGGCAGAAAATGCAAAAGCGACAAACAGCGACTTAAATCAGGCAGATTTTATAATCATTGAAGATATAACGCCTAAAACATATAATGAAAAATATACACCGCCTAAATATTACACGGATAAAAAAGGTCATAAATATAAAATTCCCGGTTACTATTCATACAAATCCTGCAGCAGCGGATATATAAATATATATAATGTTCTGCCATACCAACTTTTGAAATCCATATATACAACAGGCTGTTTTTATACAACAACCTCTCACTATCAACATATCAAAAGTTATGTAATTCTTAACGGAATCACGCAAAGTATAGATAATGCCAAATATAAATTATATAAATTTTTTACACCAAAAGGGTATATTTTTGAAATAAGAAAAAAAGATAACGATATTATACTGCACACCACCCTTGGCAGAAAAAACGGCGCAAAAGCATATGAAAAAGTAAATATATATACAAAAAAACTAACAAATATTCCTTTTAGCAATAAAAAAATTATTGAAAACATAAAAATCGGAGAAGGAATTATAAGCAATGTCGTAAACGAAAACGATTGCTGGGTTATTGTAAAAAAAACAACTCAACCGATAAAAATAGGAGATTATATAAAAATGAATTATAAATTCAGCTTTTGGAGTGTATTTTAATGAAAAAACTATTTCTTTTATCCTTAATATTTTTATTTATAGCCTGTTCATCCCCAAATCCTCCACAATGGTATAATAAAATCTATAATGACAATAACAACATTATTTATGCCACAGGAGCAGGCAAAACAAAACAAGAAGCAATAAATAACGCTTTAGCACATGCAAGTGCCAAAATTT
>JALVWY010000121.1 GCA_027023105.1 Campylobacterales bacterium
CTCCCAAAACTCCTATGGAAATCAAAACCCCTGCAATTTCATCAATTACTATTCTTTTATCATCGTGAATAGTTACTGTCGCTTCATATTCATTTGTAAGTTTATAGCCTATAATTGTAAAAAGAACTGCTAAAAGTAAAATTGTCATATTGGGATTTGGCATAAAAAGAATCACTAAATATGCAATTATAACCCCAACAACACTTCCCCAAGTCCCCGGGGCTTTTGGCAATAGACCGCTAAAAAAACCCGTTAGTAAAAACCATTTAAAAGTATTAAATTTTTTTTTCATTATTTTCCTTTATGTTAGTGAGCTTGTTTGATAGAGTTTCATTAGTGAAATATAAAAATCTTCTTCTTTATTCTCTTCTATAAGACCTTTATTCGGAGAAATATCATAATAAAGTTTTTGAAGATTTTTAAATCTGTTGGGATAAAAATGGGCTAAATATTTTGCACTTATCTCTTTTCTCATTAAGATAGTAGGAGGCATAAGTCCTGTTTTGATAAGCTCAAAAATAGAGTCGCTGTGATAGCTGATATGATGATGACTTCCGTGAGGACAGGAATTTACGCTTACTATTGTTTTGCATTTGTCGCAGTATACATATTCGTTTATTGTTTCTATTTCTATATTTAAATCCATAGAATCAAAAATAGAGTGAAGATGATTTGCGTGATAATGAATACCAAGACCTTTGTGGGTTTGTCCCATAATGAATTTATTACATCCGAAATTTTTTGCAATCAAAGCATCTAAAATAGCTTCATTTACACCGGAAAAAATATAAGTATTTAAAAGAGGCACTATTAACACTTTATGTTTTGGAAAATAGTTATCTACAATTTCTTTTAGGGCTTTGTATCTCAGATTATAGGGAATCTCTTCTTCACCTAAATTTTTAATCAAAAAAACAACTAAAACATCATTTTTTTCAATGGCTATTCTCATAATTTTTTCGTGAACTCTGTGTATGGGTTTTGCGTGCATTGTCATACCGACAACATTTTCTTTATTTTTTATCTGTTCTTTTGTGTAGTCTGTTTTTTTTTGAATACCCGTATCTTCTACCCAAAAATCTCCTGCTATTGCAAAACGACCTAATCTTTTTAGTGTTTTTGCCACTTGCGGATAATTTTTGTAATCTTTTGTTCCGTAAATTTTTTCCACTCTTTCAAACGGGTCTATTTCATAAATTTCTTCCACATCAATTTCGCCTATTTTTTTATTTTCGCAGTAGAGGTCTATTTTTTTGGGATTTGTTTTTAAAATTTCTTCGTTTTTTCTTCCGGCGGGTGCAAGTATGAAAGAAAAAGGAATATGCCCGTTTTTATAAATATTTTCTTCATTTGCCCTTTTGGCTTCTTTTTGATTCATAAGTTTATCAACGGGATTTAAAAGTCCGGCTTGCACCATTGCAAGGGTTATCCATGCTTCTTTGTCTATGTAAATTTTATTTCTGTTTAAAGATTCCATATTTTTTCCTTTTTTCCCACAGGCTTTTTCTGCTTATTCCAAGTTTTTTGCTCAGTTCAGTATCGGGGAATTTGTATTGATAATTATTTATTATCAATTTTATATACTCTTCTATGCTAAATATATCATTTTCAAGTAAATTTGGAGTTGAGGCGTTTAATTCTATATAATTCAGCTCTTTTTCGTAATTTTTTGGCAAAATAATTATAGTTTTGAATTTGGAGATAAAATTTAAAATATTTTCATCTTCCACTTTTTCATAATTTAGACATACATATAAATATTTTTTATTTTTGAAATTTTCTTTTTTGAATTTTTTTAAGTCTATAATTTTAATTGTTGCATTCTCTTTTTTTGCAATTTCAAAAATGAATTTTTCAACGGCTTTGTTGATGGAAGATTTAAGAAAAACAGGAAAAGAGTATTTTGGAATTTCCATTTCCATATCTTTGAATATAAAATTAATAAAATCTTCAAAACATTCAAGCTTTTCTTTCATATTATAAAACTGTGTTAAGTGATTTATTTTTCTTATGAGCTCTTCAATGGAAAAAGGCTTTTGCAAATAGTCATCCGCCCCCATTTCAATAGGCTGCATTACGGTGGAATATGTTACATAAGGGGCTAAAAGGATAATTATTTTATCTTTTTTTGCAGTTATCAGATGTTTTATATTGCCTTTTAGGTTTGTGTTTATAAGAAAAATATCGGCTTGAGAATCCATAGCTTCGTGATATGAAGCAAAAATTTCGGATTTTGCATTTAATTTTTCACTTAGATTGTTTTGAATACTTTGAGCTAAATAAATCTCATTTTCTACTATTGTAATCTTCATACCAGTCCTTATATTTTAATGTTGCGTTTGAAATTACAGCGATTCCCTCATTTCTTCCTATAAAGCCCATTTTCTCGTTTGTGGTGGCTTTTACATTTACAGGTGTATTTAAAAGGCGGCTTAAATTTCTTTGAATTTTTGTTTTGTAATCTTTTAGTTTCGGTTGTTCGGCAATGATTGAAATATCGGCATTTATTATTTTAAATCCGGTTTTTGTTAAAATATCCGCTATTTCCTTTAGTAATTGAACAGAGTTTGCATTTTTATATTTTTCATCATTGTCAGGGAAAAATTCTCCAATATCTCCATATCCGGCTGCTCCGAGTAAAGCGTCTATGAGCGAATGAATTACCACATCTCCGTCGCTGTGGGCTTTGAATCCGTAAGGGGTATCAATTTCAATTCCGCCTAAAATCATTTTTTTATTTTCTTCAAATTTATGGGTATCGTATCCGTTACCGACAAGAACATCCCTGCTTGGTGCTTTTAGGCAAGGTAAATCCAAGTCTTTAAAATATGTTATTTTTTTGGAAAGTTCACTGCCTTTAATATATTCTATTTTACCGCCTATTGATTCTATTGCGGCTCTTTCATCTGTGAAAAGTTTATCTGTTTTGAGTGCTTTTTTTAGGATTTCGGTTTTGCTAAACTGTGGGGTTTGGATTAGTTTTACTTTGTTTCTATCAATTGTTTTATCTTCATAAACGACTGTATCAACAGGAGCTATGTAAGGCACTGTGCAGTCGGCTTTTTTTGATAAAAGATTTAAAATTATCTCTTTTGGCACACACGCCCTTGCTACATCTGTAATTAAAACATATTCACTGGTTATATTTTCAAGTGCGTTTATTAATGAATATTGTCTTTCTTTATCCCCGCTTATTATTTCGTAATCCGAGAGTTTTTCGTAAAGTCTTTTTTCTTTGGGATTTGCGGTAATTATTGTTTTTTTGAAGTTGTAAAATTCATTGAATCTGTCGGCTACAAACAGCCAAAGAGGCTTTTTATTAATTCTTAGCCACTGTTTTTTTACTTCATAATCAAATCTGGTGGAATTTCCGGCGCTAAGTATTATTAATGTAATATCCAATATGTTTCCTTTTGTAAAAGTGTTACGATATTATACAAAAAAATGTTACAATTTGTAATGAATTTAAAAAGAGATAAAAAAAGTGTTAATTTAAGCTGTTTTTAAGATTTTTTGGTTAAATTGAGAAAATTTTTTATAAAAGGATAATAATGAGAAGCGCTTGGCTTGAAAAAAGAAAAAACGATACCGTAAGAACTCAAATGTATTATGCAAAAAAAGGCATTATTACCGAGGAAATGGAATATATTGCAAAAGAAGAAAATTTAACACCTGAATTTATCAGAAGTGAAATAGCCAGAGGCAGACTTATAATTCCTGCAAATGTAAATCATAAACATTTAAAACCTATGGCAATCGGAAGAGTTACAAAAACAAAAGTAAATTCAAATATAGGGGCTAGTGCATTAGCTAGTGATATTAAAGAAGAAGTTAAAAAGCTTGAAACTTCCGTAAAATACGGGGCTGATACGGTTATGGATTTAAGTGCGGGGGCAAAAAATATGGATGAAATTAGAAAAGCGATTATTGACGCTTCCCCTGTGCCGATAGGAACCGTGCCTATGTATCAGATTATTGATGAAATAGGGGATGTTGAAAAACTGACTTATGATGATATTTTAAGAGTGCTTGAAAAACAGGCAATTCAAGGGGTTAGTTATTTTACAATTCACGCAGGTCTTTTACTTCGCCATATGCCTGAAATTGCAAAAAGAAAAATGGGAATAGTTAGCCGTGGCGGAAGTTTGACCGCTTCTTGGATGCTAAAACACCATAAAGAAAATCCTTTTTATACAATTTTTGATGATATTTTGGAAATTTGTAGAAAATATGATGTTTCTTTGTCTCTTGGAGATTCACTCAGACCCGGGTGTTTATATGATGCAAGTGATAAACCGCAAATAGAAGAGCTAAAAGTTTTAGGGGAATTAACTCTTAGAGCCTGGGAAAAAGATGTTCAGGTTATGATTGAAGGTCCCGGACATGTTCCTATTAACGAGATTGAAAGAAATGTAAAATTAGAGCAGATTTACTGCCACGAAGCGCCTTTTTATGTTTTAGGACCGCTTGTGCTTGATATCGGTGCAGGGTATGACCATATAGGAAGTGCGATAGGTGCTGCAATGGCTGCTTGGTATGGGGTTAGTATGTTATGTTATGTAACACCAAAAGAGCATTTAGGACTTCCGAATGAAGCGGATGTAAGAGAGGGTATGATGGCTTATAAAATTGCTGCACACGCAGCGGATATCGGAAGAAAAATCCCCGGAGCCAGAGATAAAGACGATGAAATGAGTGATGCAAGATACCATTTTGACTGGAATAAACAATTTGAACTAGCCCTTGACCCTGAAAAAGCAAAAGAATTTCACGATGAAACACTGCCGCAAGAAGTATTTAAAGAAGCTGAATTTTGCTCTATGTGCGGACCGAAATTTTGCAGTTATAAAGTAACGCAACACGCCTTAGAGGATTTTAACTGGGATGAGTTTAAAAAAGAGGCGGCTAGTAAAATGGAGAATAAATAAATTTTATGAAAAAAGAAACTTTAAAAGAAATTGGCAAAGGTTTTATAAATATAGGAAATGGTGTTATAATAGTAACAATTATAAATGGATTATTTAATTTTCATACTAAAATAGGAAATAATCCTTTGTCAATAATTGGAGGAATAATATTAACTTCAACAGCTTATTTAGTAGGAATGATTTTAATTAATAAAGGAGCTAATGATGAATAGCGTATTGATGACTTATTTAGGAGTTGGAATTTTTTTAATAGCAGGACTTATTTTTGCTATTTTAGTAAAACCAGATAAACACACTCCAAAACACGAAAAATAAAGATTGACAATAAAACAAAAAAATAATATAAAGCTAAAAAAAAGGAGTATAAGTGAAAGAAAAAATTAAAGAAGCGTTAAAAAGCGTTGTATATCCCGGATTTAAAAAATCAATAGTGGATTTTGGATTTGTAAAAGATATTGAGGTTAGTGATGATGGGAAAAGTGCGATTATTACTTATCAAATTCCATCAAGCGATGATGAAATTGCAAACAGACTAAACACAGCTACAATAGATGAGCTTAAAAAAATAGGGGTTGAAGCATCAACTCAAATAATCAGACCTAAAAAACCAAGAGAGACCAGTAGCAGAGGCGTAAATAAAATGCCTAGCGTAAAATCTTTCGTAATGGTAAGTAGTGGAAAAGGAGGAGTTGGTAAATCTACAACATCCGTAAATTTAGCTTTATCACTTGCAAAACTCGGTAAAAAAGTAGGGCTGCTTGACGGAGACATTTACGGACCTAATGTTTCAAGAATGCTTGGTATGCAAGATAGAAAACCGGAAGTTGTAGGAAATAAAGTAAAACCTTTTGAAGTTTACGGAATAGAATTTATCTCTATGGCAAACCTGCTTCCTGAGGGTAAAGCGTTAATGTGGAGAGGTGCTATGCTTGTAAAAGCGCTTCAACAGTTTATGGAAGATGTTGAATGGGGTGAGCTTGATATTGTTGTAATTGATATGCCTCCGGGAACCGGAGATGCTCAAATGACAATGGCTCAACAAGTCCCTGTAACTGCCGGTGTGGCTGTTACAACTCCTCAAACAGTAGCGGTGGATGATGCCAAAAGAAGTATGGATATGTTCAAACAGCTTCATATCCCAATTGCCGGTGTTATTGAAAATATGAGCGGATTTATCTGTCCAAACTGCGGTGTTGAATATGATATTTTCGGTAAAGGTGCGGCAGCGACTCTTGCAAAAGATTATGATACGAAAATTTTGGCACAAATTCCTATTGAACCTGCGATAAGAGAAGGCGGAGACAATGGAAATCCTATTATAGTTTCTGCACCTGAGAGTGAAAGTGCTAAAAGATTTACCAAAGCCGCAAAAGAGCTAATCGAATATATTGATTATGTTTTAGCTGAAGATTTAGCAGGAAACGAGATGATTCAACCGATTTACGGAGTAAACGGAACTCCGAGTGCTTGCAGTATGAAATAATCAACCGCAACTAGCCGGAATTTTTCCGGCAAGCACTCCTTGTAAAAATGCTTTTAAATCGTTTAATTTCCCTTTTTTGATGATTTTTTCAATTCCTTTAATTGCGATGAACTGTTTTTCTTTTTTTAATACTTCTATCAATTTTTGAGCATTATTTGCAAAAAGTCTGTTTAAATCATTTGAAGTTTTAGCTTCTATTATTTTTATAAAATCGCTTACTTTTATTTTTGATGACTGTAAAATATATTTTTTGTAATATTTAAAACCTAAATTATAGTCTCCTTTTGTCTCGAAAAGTTCGCTTTTTGCAAAAGTCTGAGCCACTTTGTAAGTTTTTAAAGTAACACTTTTATTGCTTTTATAAACTCTTAAAATTATTATGGCTTCATCGCTGTTATTTAAATCGTTTATGATTTGAGGTAACACATGAGAATCAAATTCTTTTTTGATTATTGTTTGAATATTGGTTGCAAATAAAGAAATCGCACTTAAAAACAGTAAACTTTTTTTAATCATCAATTATCCTTTTTTTCAAATTATATCATATGTTTAATCTCAAGCATCATACTTTTTAAGCTGGAATTTCTATATTCTTTTGGAAGTTTTATCTTCTTTTTATATTTAAAACAGCTGTTTTCTTCTACTGAATATTCTAAAATAGATTTTTCAACCACTTTTTCATAAAACTGAATAAACAAAATTTCATCTATGCTGTTAATAGTTAAAAATTTTTTGATTTTTTTAACATAACACGGATTATATGTTAAATTTTTTTGATTTTTTTAACATAACGCAATTTATATGTTAAAATTAATCAATTTTTTTAACATAAGGATATTAATGAATAAACTGCCTTTAAAAAAAGATATAGAAAGCAAAAAAGTTTTAAAAAAAAGCATTTCGGCAAACAGGGCTTTATCTCTTCTTAATGGTGTTGCAAATATAATCCCGAATCAATATGTTTTAATAAGTTCTTTGATTTTAAAAGAAGCTAAATCAAGCAGTGAAATTGAAAATATTGTAACGACAACTGATGAATTATATAAAGCGGAAATAAATTTAGAAGTATCAAGGGAAACAAAAGAAGTCCAAAGATATAAAGAAGCTCTTCTTAAAGGTTATGAATTATTAAAAAAAGGCAATTTACTTTTAATAAAGCATTTAATTAAAATTCAATCCATTATAGTTGATAATAATGCAGGAATTAGAAGACAAGCCGGAACAACTCTTAAAAATTCAAAAGGAGAAATTGTCTATACTCCTCCTCAAAGTTATGATGAAATTATGGAACTTTTAAACAATTTAGAACAGTATATAAATGATGACAGTTTAGAAGATTATGACTATTTAGTAAAAATGGCTATTATTCATTTTCAGTTTGAATCGATTCATCCTTTTTATGACGGCAATGGTAGGAGCGGAAGAATTTTAAATGTATTGTATTTAGTATATAAAGAGCTTTTGAATATACCTATTCTATATATTAGTGATTATATCATAAGAAATAAAGAAAAATATTATCAGCTTTTATCAGCTTTGCATAAAAATGATAAATGGGAAGATTATATTATTTTTATGCTTGATGCAGTGGAAAATACGGCAATTAATACAATTGAGACTATTAAAGATATTAAATCGCTTATGGATAAACAAGCAGAATTTATTCAAAATAAACTTCCAAAAATATATTCAAAAGAATTGTTGGAACTTCTGTTTATAAATCCGTATACAAAAATTGAATTTTTGGAAAAAAACTTAAACATATCAAGACAGACAGCATCAAAATATCTAAAACAGTTATCATCAATCGGAATATTGGAAGAAAATAAAAAAGGCAAAAGTAAATATTATATTAATAAAGAGTTTTTTGAGTTGTTGAGTAAATAATAAAAATATTTTAACTGATAGAAATATTTTACTTGCTAAAAGGGTCAAAAATAACTATAATTATCCTTATATAAAAGGATAAAAATGAAAGATGTTTTTAAATTATTGATTAACGATTTTTTTGAAAAAGAGTTAAAAGTAAAAAAAAGAGATATGAAAATTCCTTTAA
>JALVWY010000122.1 GCA_027023105.1 Campylobacterales bacterium
TTACCTTTTTAACAGCTTTAATTCTTGCTTCAAGGCTTGGGGTAAATTTTTCATATTTTTTTATTACAATTTCAGGTGAAAGTGAAAAAGCAAAAACAAGATTTTTTTGATAAGGAAAATCAACATTCACAGCTTTTGTTCTAAGTTCTAATTTAATATCTTTATCTTTTACAAAATCAGCCCATCGCTTAGCCACACCAAAAAGATTTTCTACCGCTAAAATATCTGTATCGTATGAAATTGATAAAAACATATTTCCTAGTTTTTTATATAATTTTTCCGTCTCGTTAAAAAAATCATCAAAATTAGTAAATAAAACTAAATTACTACTTGGATACATTCCTTGCAAAAAGCAATAATGACAATCATAAATGCAATTAAGCATAGGAGTTGTATAAAAAAAATTAATATCCTGCTTTTGAATTAAATCACTTGCTTCATAAATAAAAGGAGCTTCCTTTTTCGCTAAAATAAGACTTTGAGCCTCTTTTTGCGCTCTAAATGACTGATAATACGGATTAAATCTGTCTTTATAATGGTTTATTTCTATAATTTCGGCTTTTGGGAATTTGGCTAAAATCTCTTTTACATACTTTTCATTTTTAACTCTTTTTTCAACATAAATGTGACTAAATCTTAAATTCATTCATTATTCTCCTAAAATCATCTTTACGATTACTTTTTTTAAAATTAATATCCGGTAATTCTAAATTATTTAAAAAATAATACATTACCCTATTTTTTAGCTGCTCTTTTTGTGAAAAACTTAAATCATATTTTTTTGCTAAATCTTCAACTACTTTTAAATCAAAATGTTTAGGCTCTTTTAAAGAATTTATATAATTTTCTATATTTTTTAAATGCGGGGTTATTAAATTATTCATAAATTCATCACTTGGTCTAAAACAGACTAAATTATCACTTACTATTTTTATTAAATGGATTTGATGTGATTTTAAAAATTTTATAGCCGCTTTAAAAAATCCAACACTCTCCATATCTACAAGTTTATAATTTCCACTCTCGACAACCTCATCAAAACAGATTATTTCACTTTCTCTAAATGAATGAGAGATTAAAATATCCGGGAAAAATTTATTATTTATTTTATTAACTAAAAATATTTCTCCTATTTCAAATTCACTGCTTCCTGCAATTCCAAAATTTATAATATTTGAAATTTTGCGCGTTGAGAGAAGATAAGTTGTGGCAATAGCGGAATTTAATCTGCCCTGATTTGAGATTATAAGCGATATTTTTTCATTTTCATAAATAGAAAATTTATCATTAATTTTTTTTAAATCAAAATATTTAATTAAAGGCTTAGCCTCTTTTAAATATGCACAAACAATTCCTGTCATTTAATCTCTTTTTGATAAAATTATACAAAAAAAGGATAACAATGAGGCTTATCCCTATGATAATTGCTTTAGGAGCCAGCTTTTTACCGGGTGCAATAATAACAATGAATTTTGTAACATCGTTAATTGTCAGCACGATTGTTTATTATGTTGTTTATAAAATAGTAAAAAATATGCTTGAAATATAATAAAAACAGTTCTTTTTAAATAACGCCTTTAAAAAAACACTATTATAATCTACTTGATATAAAATAAAAATTTAGCTATATTAAAATAAAAAGGATTTATATGAAAAAATTTGAGGAAATGAATATCAAAGAAAAAATAGAAGCGATTGAAGAAGTATTAAAAAAAGATATTATGCCAATGCTTGCATTTGACGGCGGATATGCCGAAGTTGTGGATGTAAGAGAGAGTAATGGTGAAACTCATATTTTCATAAGATACGGAGGAGCTTGTTCAGCTTGTTCAAGTGCCGGAGGGGCAACACTTTTTGCAATAGAAGAGACGCTTAGAAAAAGACTTGATACTGACAAAATAAGAGTTTTTCCAGTATAATTTCAAAAAAGGTTTTGTATGTCGGAAAAATCCCTTAAAATTTTTCTTTTTCTTGCTATTTTAGTTAATTTTTATTTTACGCTAGCGATAACTCCGCTTTTTAATCTTGACGAAGGAGCTTTTAGCGAAGCAACGCGCGAGATGTTTGTAAATCACAATTTTATTACCACTTATTTAAACGGCGGTTTAAGGTTTGATAAGCCTATTTTGATTTATTGGCTTCAAGCTCTCTCAACACTTATTTTTGGATTTAATGAATTTGCTCTTAGACTTCCAAGTGCCTTAGCTGCCACATTTTGGGCTGGTGGAATTTATTTTTTTACCAAAAAAATATTTGATGAAAAAAAGGCGATTTTTGCAGCCTTTTTTATGGTAACAGCCCTGCAAATAGGACTTATTGCAAAAGCGGCTATTGCAGATAGTTTACTTAATATGTTTATTGCTTTTTCTATGTTTAGTTTATATATTTATCTAAAAGAAAAAAAAGAAAAATACCTTTTACTTGCCTTTGCTTTTATAGGATTTGGCTTTTTAACAAAAGGACCTGTGGCTGTTTTAGTCCCGCTTGCTACATATTTTATCTATGCTTTAATAAAAAAAGAGTTTAAACAATTTTTAAAAGATGTCTTTAATATAAAAGGAATTTTAATATTTTTAATTATAGCTCTTCCTTGGTATATTGCCGAATACAAACAAGAAGGAATGAAATTTATTGACGGATTTTTCCTAAAACAAAATCTAAAAAGATTCGATACAAGTTTTGAACACCACAAGGGAAGTCTGTTTTATTATATTCCGGTAGTTTTAATAGGCTTTTTGCCTTGGACTACTCTTTTTATTAAATATCTTGCAAAAATAAAAGAGATTATAAAAAACGATTTTGTATTATTCGGAACTATCTGGTTTTTCTTTGTATTTTTGTTTTTCTCATTTTCAGGGACTAAATTACCGCATTATGTAATTTACGGATACACTCCTATGTTTATTTTTATGGCATTGATGTTTGATAGAATCAAAAGTGAGTTTTTGTTTTCTTTGCCTTTAATTTTATTTACACTTACCCTTTTGGTTTTACCTTTTGTTTTAAGAGATTCCCTCCCTCATTTTAAAGATTTTACAAAAATAGCCGTTATTACGCTTTTACCTTATTTTAATAAATTTTATTTTGGAATTTTGGGATTTATTTTAGTTTTAAGCTTAATGAAATTTGGCAAAGAAACAAAAGCTGTAATTCTTGGTTTTAGTATGATATTTATTTTAAATTTCGTCGGATGGATATATTCAAATGTTAGAGCCGTTCCTGTAAAACAAGCAGCCCTTTATGTAAAAAAACATCATATAAAAAATGTAGTAATGTATCATTTAAACACACCTTCATTTGATGTTTATGCAAAAATGATTGTTGAAAAAAGAAATCCGAAGCAAGGAGACATCGTTCTTACAAAAGTCACAAACCTAAAAGAATTTAATTATGAGCTTTTATTTAAAAAAGGTGTAATAGCTTTAATTAAAATAAAACCAAAAATTAAAATAAATGAACCTTTAAACTACATTAAGGATAGAAGACAATGAAAAAAATTTTAATAATAGGAGGGGGACCTGCGGGAGCCACTGCGGCAAGGTTTTTAGCTGAGAATTTTGATGTTACTTTAATTCAAGATAAAGATTGGGACAAACCTTGTGGAGGTGGAGTTAAAAGCAAAATTTTTCATCAGTTTGATATCCCCACAGATACAATAAAACATATTTTAAACACTGTAATTATTGAATACAAAAACAAAAAAACAAAAATTGACCTTCAAGGTCAAAATTTAGCTATTGTTTTAAGAGATGAATTTGATAAAACTTTAAGAAATTTGGCTGAAAAAAACGGAGCAAAACTGATTTACGGCAATTTTAAGGGATTTGAAGAAGAAAAAGCAGTAATTAAAATAAATAATGAAAAAATTTTATTTGATTATGATATTTTAATAGCAGCTGACGGGGTTAATTCATCTGTTAGAAAAACTCTAAATTTAGCCGGGGTTCCTAAAATAATAACCCACTATGCAAGAATAGAAGAATATCCGGTAAAAACCTGTGAATTTTTCTTTGACAGAAAACTTGGAGGAGATTATTACGCCTGGGCTTTTCCTCACGTTAACAAAACCCATATAGGAGGAAGTGTCGGGGAAACATTTGATGCCTTATGCGAATATTTGAATATAAAAGTAAAACCAAAAGGATATTTTATACCTACATGGCAAGAAAACATCACTATTCAAAAAGAGAATATCTATTTTGTAGGAGATGCGGCAGGACAGGTAATGCCGCTTAGCTTTGAGGGAATTTATTATGCTATGCATTCAGCCAAAATTTTAGCAGATGCCATCAAAAATAATTCGGATTATAAAAATGAGTGGGATAAACGATTTTTAAAAGAATTTAAACTTATGAAAAAATTAGAAAAAGCTATGAAAAAACCTTTTTTAAGAGATTTGATGATAAAAGCCCAAAACATAAAAAAGATACAAAGCCTTAGCGTAAATATGTGGCTTGGAAAAACTATTTTATAATATGTTTTTTTATTATTTCTTCAAAATGAGTCTGATTAACCGGTTTTAGAATATAATCATCTATGGATTTTGTTATTTTGCCTTCAAAAATATCGGTTGTTACGACAATAATAGGCGTATGAGGAATATTTTCCTCTTTTTCAAACTCCAAAATTTCAACAGCTGTTTGAATCCCATCCATAACAGGCATATGAATATCCATAAACAAAATATCATAATTATGAGGATTGGTTAAATATTTACCAAGCAATGTAAGTCCGTCTTTTG
Organism: Campylobacterales bacterium; assembly: GCA_027023105.1. Classification (GTDB taxonomy): domain Bacteria; phylum Campylobacterota; class Campylobacteria; order Campylobacterales; family Nautiliaceae; genus JALTBU01. The sequence continues at coordinate 4,742 of JALVWY010000122.1, forward strand.
CTGATTCTACCATTACTCCTAGTTTTTGCAAATAAATACTCATTAACTTCAAATTAACAATATCATCGTCGGCTATTAAAGCTTTTATATTATAATTTTTCATTTTACGCCTTTAATAAATAATTGATAATTATAATATATATAATGTCATAATAGTGTCAAATTTTATAAATTTTAATATTTTTATGTATAATTTTAACAAAAAGGAATTTTATGAAAATTTCCGTTGTAGTGCCTTTAATGAATGAAGAAGACAATGTTAAATATTTAATTGAAGAAATAGAAAATGCCTTAAAAGATTATAACTATGAGCTTGTATTGGTAGATGACGGAAGCACGGATAAAACCGTTGAAGAAATCAAAAAGCATATGAACGATAAAACAAAACTAGTCCTTTTAAACAGAAACTACGGGCAAACCTCGGCAATGGCGGCAGGAATTGAAATAGCAAGCGGTGATGTTATTGTAACGATTGACGGAGATTTACAAAACGACCCAAGAGATATCCCTATGATGATAGAAAAATTAAACGAAGGTTATGATGTTGTTGCGGGAATCAGGGCAAAAAGACAAGATGAGCCTTTTAGAAAATTTTTAAGCAAAGTAGCAAATAAATTAATTAGAAAAGTAACAGGAGTTAATATCAGCGATTATGGCTGCACATTAAAAGTATTCAAAAAAGATGTTGCCAAAAATTTAGGGCTTTACGGGGAACTGCATAGATTTATTCCAATTCTAGCCAGTATGTATGGGGCAAAAATAACAGAAGTTCCCGTTAGACATCACGAAAGGAAATACGGTCAAAGTAAATACGGCTTTAACAGAACTTTTAAAGTTATAAGCGATTTAATGTATCTTGTATTTATGCAAAGATTCGGTCAAAAGCCTATGCACTTTTTCGGGACTGTCGGGTTTTTGATGTTTAGTTTTGGGGCTTTAATTGATTTTTATCTGTTAATATTAAAACTTTTTGGCGAAAACATAGGAAACCGTCCACTCCTAACTCTTGGAACAATGATGATTTTAGGCGGTATTCAGCTAATCACCACAGGATTTTTAGCGGAAATTATGATTAGAACATATTACGAATCACAAGGAAAAACCCCTTATAAAATAAAAGAAATAATCACGAATGAAAAAACTCAAACTTCTGATTAAAATCCTTTTTATTCTTTTTGCTTTTTATTGGATTTTTCATAAAATTCCTTTTAGCGAATTTAAAAATATCTCTGTAAAAAACTCTGTTTTTTTGATTTTAGCGTTTATTTTTTATAATGTATCCCAAATTATCTCAGCAAAAAGAGTTGATAATTACTTAAAAAATATAAATATAAAACTTAAATTCAAAAAACAATTAATTCTCTATTATCTTGGAATGTTTTATAATACCCTGCTTCCGGGCGGCATAGGAGGAGACGCATACAAAGCCTTTAAATATCAAAAAAAATTCAACACAGGATACAAAAAAATAGTAAAAGCTCTTTTGATAGATAGACTAAGCGGGCTTTTTGCAATATTTTTGCTTTTGGGAATTTTGTCTTTTTTTACATCAATCAAATACGCTCTTTTTTTAACACTGCTTTTAATAACGCCTTTTGTTTTTTATTTTATTCACAAAATCTTTTTTATAGAGTTTAAAGTTTCATTTTTTAAAAGTTTTTTCTATTCACTTCTCATTCAAACATTGCAGTTACTAACATTTATATTAATTTTAATTAGCCTTGGAATAGATTATAAACTTATTGATTTATCAATTCTTTTTTTTATTTCATCAATTATCAGCGTAATTCCAATTAGTGTTGGAGGAATCGGACTAAGAGAGCTTACTTTTCTTTACGGAAGCGAATTTATACACATAAACCCGGCACCCGTTGTAATGGCTGGATTTTTGTTTTTTGTTGTTAATCTGCTTTCAAGTTTTATTGGCGGAATTTTTATTTTAAAGGAAAAAAATGTTTAACACACCGATTATTAATTATGAAAATATTTTAGTAAAACTTGAATACAAAAACCCAGCAGGCTCCATAAAAGACCGCCCGGCATTATTTATGCTAAAAGAAGCCTTTTTAAAAGGATTTAGCGAAATAGTAGAAGTTACAAGCGGAAATACAGGTATTGCACTTAGTTTTTATGCCAATAAATTTAATATAAAACCCACTATTTTTATGCCAAAAAGCTATTCTGTTGAGAGACAAAAACTTCTAAGGGCATATGGAGCTAATTTGATTTTAACCGATGGAGATATAAACGACGCTATAAAAGAAGCAAAAGAGTATATCAAAAAAAATAACGCCTATTTTACAAATCAGTTTGATAATCCGCTAAACGCCCTCTCACACGAATATTCAACAGCTCTTGAAATTATAAATCAAGCAGATTTTAAAACATTTGTAGCAAGCGTAGGAAGCGGGGGGACATTAATGGGAATAGCAAAAGTTTTAAAACCGTTAGGCAAAAAAATAGTAGCCGTTGAAGCTAAAAATTCCCCTGTTATTTACAATAAAATTTATAATAAAAATCTACCGATAGAACCCCATAAAATTCAAGGAATAGGAGCTGGATTTATACCGCAAAATATTGATTTGAATTTAATTGACGAAGTTATTTTAATAGACGAAAATGAAGCGATAGAATTTATGAAAACCCTGCCTAAAAAAGGAATTACCGGAGGAATTAGCACGGCGACCAATATTTTAGCCGCTAAACATTATGAAAAAACTTTTACAATAGCACCTGATGGAATTGAGAGATATTTAAGTATTCTTTAAATTCCCATATTTTCTATTTCAAAAAGTTTAGCATCAAGTTCATCCGAAAGTTTCCTGTAAACTTTTCTTGAAACCGAGCCGCTGTGATAAAGGTCTATTAAATACTGTTTTTCTTTCATAAAAAGTTCTCTTTTGAATTTTAAGACCTCTTCATTTTTAATTTCATCCGTGGAAAAAGTAAAGTTTTGCATCTGTTTATTTAAGCTGTCAAGAGTATTTCTGTATTCCGTCAAAAGCTCATCATACACTTTTTCGGTAATAAGCATTTTATTTTTCATTTCATTAAGCTCGCTTATGATGTGCTGAATAATAGCTGTTTTTGTTTTAAGCTCTTCAAATTTAAAAATTTCTTCATTTGAGGTGTTTAATTTAAAAAATTTAATAACAAAAGGCACCGTAATACCCTGAAGAAAAATAGATAATAAAACAACTCCAAACACCATTGTGACTATGACTTCTTTATATTTAAAGCTATCTGGCAGACTTAAAGCCAAAACCATTGTTAAAGCTCCCCTTATCCCGCCCCAGCTCATAACAACAGACCATGAAAAAGGGAATTTATAAGAAGTTTTCAAAAAAGCGCCCCAAGTAGAAAAAACAACCACAATTCTTTTGCCTCTTCTATCGCTTGTGAAAGTTTTTCTATCTCCTCTTTTAAGTTTTCAAATTCTTTTTTTGTTTCCATAAGCAAACCTTTTTATTTATTATATATTTTTTTGAACAAAATGTAAAGAAATATTATTATCGGCACAGACTTAACACAAGTATGAATTTCAA
>JALVWY010000123.1 GCA_027023105.1 Campylobacterales bacterium
TTTTGCCGTATTTCTCTAAAATCTCTAACGCCCAACGCAAGTCGTTTGGCATTTCTCCGCTCTCTTTGTCTTTAAACGCCTTTTTCTCTATGCTTATTTTATAGCCGAATACTTCAATTTCCATAATTGCCCCTTTCATTCTGTATTATAGTTTGATTATATTTCAAACTGATGTAACATTTTAGCATAATTCAGACTGATTTGTCAATATGAAATAATATTGTTTCAAACTGAAACAATTTGAAAAAATAAACGAAACGATTTGAAATAAAATTGTAAAAATTATGTAAATTTATTAAGGGAAGACGGATTATGTTAATAAAATTTTTCTTAAAGTGGAATATATTGGAATATAAAGTGGAATATATTGGAATATATAGTGGAATATATTCCAAAAAATTCCCTATATATATAAAAATAATATATTAAGATAATGTTTTATAAAGTGTTTTATATTGTTTTATAAGTGTTTTATATTGTTTTATAAGTGTTTTATATTGTTTTATAAAGTGTTTTATATTGTTTTATAAAGTGTTTTATATTGTTTTATAAAGTGTTTTATATTGTTTTATAAAGTGTTTTATAAAACAAAAAATTCCCTATATATATAAAAATAATATATATTAAAACCTTTTGAATAAACTTGCTGTCATCTGTTCTATTTTCTTTCGGTCGGTCAAAACTTTTTTATTTTTCGGATTTATAATAAAACGATATATTTTTTCTTTTTTCATTTCTTTTGTCGGTTCTAATAGTTTCAAGTGTTTAAACTCTGTTTTTTGGTTTAGCTCTTTTATCTGATTTTTTAATAATCTGGCTAAATGGCTGTAATAGTGATAATCTTTTTTATCTTGCAGTCCCAATATGCGAATAATGTAATCTTGCGGTAGGTCTATATATCTAAACTTTTCAAAACTTTTAAAAAATTCGTATAATTTCATTGCGTATTTTGTGCGTAGCTTGTTTAATGTGGGAATAAGGTCTAATTTTGTAAAATTGCCATCACTGCTGTGAATCATCAACCATTTCATAAGTTTTGGCAATTCTACATATGCAACCTTTTTCCCGCTTTTTTCGTCTAATTTCCAATAAGCATCGCTCATAAAAGTCATTGAATACCATTGATACACTTGATTGTCTTTCGGGTTTCTGAAATTGTTTAGTTCCAATGTAGTTTTTTGAAGCTCTGTTAATGCGTCCTGAATTTCTTTTATGTAGCTTTCAACGTTTTGTAATCCCATCATTTTTCGGAGATATGGGAATTCAATTGGAATATAATCTATATTTTCAATGGCCTGGGCGTTACCTTTATTGACATTTGTTTGCACCAGGTAGTAAATAGCGTTTAATGCTCTTTTAGCGTATAAGGATAACGGGTCGCCTCCTCTTGTCAATTCATTTCGTTTATGTATCGTAATTCCTTTTTTTCTCATTTTTTTTACTCCTTTTTTTATGCAATTATAGCATAAATTGGTAAAAAATAGCAATATGACCAATTTATACCCTAAAAATGACCAATTTATACCCTAAAAATGACCAATTTATACCCTAAAAATGACCAATTTATACCCTAAAAATGACCAAAAAATTTGCTTAAAACAATGAATTTTCGGGGGTTTTCAAGGGGGGGTTAAGAGAGGTTAAGAGAAATTAAGAGAAATTAAGAGAATATTTTTATTAAGTATCTTTAATAATTTAAGTATCTTTTTTGGCGTAAATTTTCGCTTATTTTTTGCCTTTTTTGAATATGCAATATGTGAGCCAGTCGCTTTCGCTC
>JALVWY010000124.1 GCA_027023105.1 Campylobacterales bacterium
CCGTTAGAGTCGTTACATTGTCCAAGGTCAATATATCTTGGAATATCTGTTCCCGGGATTGTTCCGAAATCTACATCGTTAAATCTGAATTTACCACAACTACTTGTAATGATTAAATGGTCTTTTGGAACTGCAAGAGCTAATTCTCTAAAATAGTCTCTTTTTCTGCCAGGTGCGTCACATCCGGCAATTACCCATACTCTTTTTAATTTTCCGGCTTTAATAGCATCTAAAACTTTTGCTCCATATGCTTCAAGAACAGTTTTGTAATGATGCCCTGTTACGATTTTTTCATCGCTGTCAAATCCGGTAACTTCCGGTAATTCCAAAGTTTGGTCAATCAACGGGTCAAAATTATCATTTTCAATTTTTTTAGCACCTTCAATACCTGCAATTTTATAAGTATAAAGTCTGTCTATGTAGTTTCCTACTTTTTTAGATTTTTCAGGTGGAACGATACAGTTTGTATTTACAACACAAGTTCCGTTCCATTTAGTAAATATATCTGTTTGGTCAAACCAAGCTTTACCGATATTTCCTTTTAGGTTTTTGAATTTTTTAAGATGAGGATAACCGTGAGCCGGTAGCATTTCTGAGTGAGTATATACATTGATTTTATCACTAAGCCCTCTTTCTTCAATTCTTTCAAGCAGTTTTTCAAGCATATCAAGGTTGTGTCCTGATACTAAAATAGCTTTTCCTTCAGCTTTGTTTTGAGTTACAGTTACAGGTGCAGGAACTCCAAGTGCTTTTGTATGCCCTTCACTTAATAAATCCATAACTTTAACACCTGCGTTTCCTATTTTCATAAGTTGCGCTATATGCTCATCAAAGTTGAAGTTAACATTTGTAAGTGTGAAATATAAAGTTTCAGCATTTACATCATCAATTTCTTTTAATATTTTACTTTCTTCCGGTGTAGATACCAATTCATTTGCATGTTCTCTATATGCACTAAGACCTCTTAGTCCATAAATCATTAAATCCTGAAGTCTTGCTTTTGTAGCTGTTTTACCGCAAACACCTTTGCTTTCACCATGGCTTCCACATCCACCCGGTGCACTCATTTCACATTGCCAGCATAAAAACGGCAAATCACAAGCTTGAGGTTTTTTGCTTTCTTTGTTTCCGAATAATCCGAACATTTTTTCTCCTTTATTTTTGTTTTGAAGTATTATAAGGAGTATTTCAGATTATTTCATTGACCGTAATCAAGAGAGTTAAAATTTGTCTAATTTTTATTAAAAGTGAAATGAAAAAGATAGATTTAAGATTTTTTCTTTATTCTTTTAAGCTTTTCAATACCTTTTAAATCTTTTTCATCCCATTGGTAATATGTTCCGAAGATTCTATCCCATATATCAGTTGTGATTCCGTGGTTTAGCGTAGGTTTTTTGTGATGGACAAAATGAAATTCCTGCATATATCTCCAATATTTAGAATTAAATTCCGTTCTATGCATAATATGATGCATTATTCCGTAATTAAAATATCCGAGTGTCATACCGCCTACAATGGCAAAGGCATCGGCTGTCGGCATAAAAAAGTGAAAAATCCAGGTGAAAAAAACAGCAATTACAGCACTCATAAAAAAGGGCATTGCATCATAACTGAAAGGATTTTGGTGATGATGGGCGTGTCCTTCTATAAATACTTTTGCCGGATGATTTTCGTGAAAAAGCCAAGCGTGAACGGCATATTCCAAAAATGTAAAAAATATCACTCCGACTACAAACAAAGCAAAACTTGCCCATATATCTTTTGT
>JALVWY010000125.1 GCA_027023105.1 Campylobacterales bacterium
AAACTAACTCCGCCTAGTGTAACGCCTTGATAAATAGTAACATTATTTCCAATAATTGCCGTTTCTCCTATCACAACCCCGATTCCGTGGTCAATAAATACATTTTCTCCTATTGTCGCCCCCGGGTGAATATCTATATTTGTAAAAAGCTGATTTAGTGCCATTATAAATCTGGCTACTCTTTTAAAGCCTTTTTTGTAGATTTTGTTTGCAATTCTGTAATTGACAATAGCCCAAACGCCGGGATATGCATATAAAAGTTCAAATCTGTTTTTAAATGCCGGGTCCCGGTTTTGAACCGCAAGGAAATCTTTTTTTATCCGGGTTATTAAACCTGAGCTCTTATTTTCCATTTGTAATTGCTTTTTTTATTCTAAAATTAATTTCTTCAATACTATTTGAAGCATCTATTAAAATATAAGGAATTTCAAGTCTGTTACAAGTCTGAATTAAATTTTCCTGGATGTTTAAAAGATAATCAATTCCTCTTTTTTCTATATTGTCGTTTGATTTTTGTGAAAGTCTTTTAATAAGTTCTTCTTTTGAGAGCCTTAGAATAATTACTTTTTGCGGGAAAATAGAATCTGTTGCAAAGCGGTTTAAATTAACCAAAAAATCAAAATCAAAAAATTCAAGGGCATATGCAATACCGCTTATAATGCTTCTGTCGCTTATTATAAGCTTATTTAAATTCGGTTTTATTGTTTTTTCTATAAGCTCGGCTCTATCGGCTAAAAACAAAAAAAGTTCCGCTTTTTTTGTTATCTCATCTTCAAAAATAATTTTTCTTAGTTTCTCTCCAAGCTTACTAAATCCCGGTTCTTTTACAAAAAGAGCGTCTTTAAATTCATTTTTCAGTATCTCAATTTGTGTTGATTTGCCTGCTGTGTCTATTCCTTCAATGGCTATATACATCGTCTAAAATCTCCTTTGGAATTAAGTGGGAAACATCACCGTTATATTTTAAAATACTTCTGACAACACTTGAAGATATAAAAGCGTTTTCAAGATTCGGCATAAGATAAATAGTGTCAATTTCATCATAAAGCGATTTATTTGCGTATCCCATTTGAAGTTCGTATTCAAAATCACTTATGGCTCTTAATCCTCTTATGATTATATTGCACTGTTCTTTTTTTGCAAAATCCACAAGAAGAGAATCAAAATGTTTAATTTTCACTTTTTTAAACTCTTTTGCGGCTTTTTTCATCATATTTACTCTTTTTTCCAAATCAAACATTGTGCTTTTGTCTTTATTGTCGGCTACCGCTACAATTATTTCATCAAATACTTTACACGCTCTTTTTATAATATCCAGATGACCTTTTGTAACAGGGTCAAATGTGCCGGGATATATTGCTTTTTTTATATTATTCATTTTCTCCCCATCTTTTAAATAAATTATTTTCAATTCCCGCTAAATCAAACCATTTGCCTATCAAAAACAGCTCCATATCTCCAATATTTTTTGGATTATTGTAATATGCAATAACAGGCGGGGCTATAAAAACATTTGGTATTTTTGATAATTTTAGCATATTTTCCAGGGCAATTTGAGAAAAAGGAAGCTCTCTTGGAGCAAGAATCAGTTTTTTTTGCTCTTTTATAGCTACACTTGCGGCTCTTGTAATTAGATTATCCGAAATTCCACAGGCAATTTTAGCTAAAGTATTCATACTTGTCGGAACAATAAATGTTATATCAATTCCAAAACTACCACTAGCAGGCGGGGCTGAAATATCATCATTTAAAAATATGTTTTCTTCTTTTTGCAAAACGGTTTTTGCATTTTTGCTTACGATTAAATATTTTTTATATTTTTTTGGGATTAAATTATATAGTTTTATGCCAAGATTTGCTCCACTTGCTCCGCTTATGCATACTAAAATTTTATTCAATTTCCACAACTCCTTTTTTGATTACTTTTGCTTTTTTTATTCTGTTTTTAAAGAGTATGTTTATAATATCGCCTTTATATCCGTCTCCTAGTGCTTTTGCAAAAGATGTAATTGTTATGTCTTTTGATTTTATAATAACTGAGACTAAAGAATTTTTTGTTACAAAAGGCATTTTTTTTGTATTCAAAACATTTATAATTGCATTTTTTGAAATAATTTTTGAAGCTACAAGAGCGGATGGAATATTACATAAAGGTTTTGCATAAAAATTTCTAAAAGGTATTTTTTTTAATACGGTTTTTTCTTTGATTTCTTCATTCGGTTTTATTATTTCGGTTGTGACAAAAACAGGGATTAAGGCTTTTATTCTGACATAAAAATATCTTCCGTCTATTTTTATGTTTCCGCTTGTGCTTTTAGGGTTTATCAATATCTTTATCGTTTTGTATTTTTTAGGAGGAGCGGGGATTATTTTGATATTTTTTATCTCTATTTTAGGGTAATTTTTTTTGTAAAAAGATATTATTTTTTGATTAATGGAAGCAAAAAGAAAGAGCGGTAAAAATAATATAATGATTTTCAATTTTATATTTTTCATTTTTAATTTAAAGCGTGTTCCAAAACTTCTTCTATTCTTTTTACAGGGACTATTTCAAGATTTTCTTTTACTTCATTAGGGATATCGTCTAAATCTTTTTCATAGTTTTTAACAGGTATTAAAACTTTTTTTATTTTTGCGCTGTAAGCGGCTATTAATTTTTCTTTAAGCCCTCCTATTGGCAAAACTTCTCCGCTTAAAGTAATTTCACCTGTCATTGCTACATCTGAGTGAACTTTCTTTTCACTGAAAATTGAAGCAATAGCCGTTGTGATTGTAATTCCCGCACTTGGTCCGTCTTTTGGAATTGCACCTTCAGGGACATGGATATGGATATTATATTTATAATAAATCGGCTCTTTTGTTTTTTGTTTTACAGGAATTTTTTTATTATCTATCAAAACTTTTATCAAAGTAAACGCAATGTGGGCTGATTCTTTCATTACATCACCAAGTTTTCCTGTTAAAATAATCTGACCTTTACCTTTATATTTAAGGGCTTCTATTTTTAATACATCTCCGCCAACAGGTGTCCACGCCAGTCCGTTTACAACTCCGATTTTATCTTTTTTATCAACTGCTTCTATTCCGAAAATCGGTTTTTCTAAGAAATCTTTTAAATTTTTTACACTTATTCTGACTTTCTCTTTTCCCTGTAAAATTTCCAGGGCTGTTTTTCTCATTATTTTAGCGATTACTCTTCTAAGATTTCTAACACCGGCTTCTTTTGTATATTTTTCTATTATTTCTTTTAGTGCTGCGTCTGAAATTGAAATTTCTGTTTTTTTAAGAGAGTGTTTTTTTATTTCTTGTGGTATTAGATATTGTTTTGCTATATGGAATTTCTCCTGAGGAGTGTAACTTCCTACGAAAATCATCTCCATTCTGTCTCTAAGAGGTACCGGTATTGTGCTTGGGTCGTTTGCTGTTGCTATAAATAAAACTTTGCTCAAATCCAAATCAAAATTCAAATACAAATCTCTAAAAGCCGAATTTTGTTCAGGGTCAAGGATTTCAAGAAGCACCGCTGTCGGGTCGCCTCTGTATCTTGCCACTTTGTCTATTTCATCCAAAACCATAACGGGATTCATCTCTTTTGCGTTAATAATTCCTTGGGTTATTCTACCTGGCATCGCACCTATATATGTTCTTCTGTGACCTCTTAGTTCATTTACATCTTCTAAGCCGCCAAGGGCGATTCGGACTAAATTTCTATCAAGTGCTTTTGATATTGAATTTGCGAGACTTGTTTTACCAACGCCGGGAGGTCCTATAAGACATAATGTAAGACCGCTAAATTCTTCGCCCCTTTTTTTTGCAAGTTCTTTTGAGGCAAAATATTCAATAATTCTCTCTTTTGGTTTTTTGAGTCCGTAATGGTCTTTATTGAGTCTGTTTTTAAGCTCCTCAATAGAAAACTCTTCTTTTGCCAAGCTGCAAAAAGGAACTTCCAATGCCCATTCTATATAATTCATAGCCGTAGTGGCTTCGGCACTTTCGGGGTGCATTTTAGATAAACGGTTTATCTGTTTTGTAATTTCTTTAAAAGCGTCTTCTTCCATACAAGGCTTTAATTTTTCAAGTTTTTCTTTATATTCTTTAATTTCTTCTTCTAAATCGTTATTAAGTCCAAGTTCTTGCTGGATAAGTTTCATTTGTTGTTTTAAAAGATGTTCTCTGTTTATCTCCTGAACTTCTTCCATTACTTTTTTGTTTAATTCGTTTTTAAGTTTTATTGCTTCTATCTCTTCTAAAATAAAGTGAATTATTTTGATTACTCTTTCTTTAATGTCCGTTTCTTTAAAAAGTTCATATCCTTTTTCTATCGGTAATTTTAAAGATGAAGCTATTATATCCACAATTCTGTCTGCGTCTGAATTTGAATCTATTATTTTTATAAAATCTTTAGGAAAAAACGGATTAAGTTCGCTTAAAGTTATAATATGCTCTTTTAGCGTTTCAAGAAGCGCTCTTATCTCTTTTTCGTCTTCAACTTCACTTCTTATTTTGTCAACTAAGGCAATGGTGGGTTTTTTATCTGTTATTTCAATAATTTTCCCTCTTGTAAGACCTTGAAAAAGTATTTTTATTTTGCCTTCGGGGAGTGTGACTTTTCTTATAATTGTCCCGATTGTTCCATAAGTGTTTACTTCATCTTTAATTCCGACAAAAATCAAAGAGTGGTCGTTTATTGCTTTTTGAACGGCAATCATATCCTCTTTTTTTTCTAAAAATATAGGAATTATCATAAACGGATATATAAGCTCTTTTTCTACCAATACAGGTATTTGTGCAGGCAGCTTGTCGTAATTTTCCAGTTTCATATCTCTCCTTACCAGTAAAATAATTTTTTATACCAAGGCACAACAGGCGCTTTGGAGTTATTTGGTGTTTTTGTGCTGTATAATTTTGCAGCTTTCGGTTTATCAAGTTTTTTATATAATTTGCTTATTTTTTTATCAAGATACTCTTTTGTCAAATAAACTTTTGCATAAATTGTATTGACTTCAGGCAAAAATTCACTGTTTGGGTAATTTTGTCTATAAAGACGGCACATATTCAAAATATTTAAAATTTCTTCCTGATTTGTATAAGCGTTGTGATATTTTAAAAATTCTATTTTTATTTTTTTGTATTCGCACCAAGGAATTTCGCTTATAGAGGCAAATCTTTTTTCATATTGATTAAGATAAAATTTTGCCAAAATATAGTCTTTGTTTTGCAAATGGGCTAAAAACAGGGCTAATAAATCGCTTTTTATGTAAGGTGAGCCGGGATAATCAGCTTCAAGTGTCATAAAATCGTTGTCCGCTTTGTCAAAAAAGCTGCTTTTCAAATCTTTTTTTATCTGTTGGTGAATTTGTAAATCCGTTTTAAAATGTTTATCGGCTTTATGTGAACATCCTAGAAAAAAAAGCAAAAGAAAAGCCAAAAGTAATTTTTTAATCATTTAATTTCCTTAATTCCTCTTCAATTTTATTCAATTTTTCTTTAAGCTCTTTTAGTTCCGTTTTGTTTTTTTCCACAATTTCTTTTGGCGCTCTGTCAACAAAATTTTTGTTTGATAATTTTTTGTCAAGTTTTTCCACATCTTTTATTAATTTTGTCTTTTGTGCTTCAAGTCTTTTTATCATTGGAGTGATGTCTATTTCATTTTTGCTTACCATTGTTTCAAGATTGTCACTGATATCTTTTATGGCGTTTTCTATAGGTTTTTGGATAAATTCAACAGATTCCACTTTTGCAAGTTTTGTTATGTAATCTTTTGCAAGGTCTGGTAAATCGGCTAAAATATACGCTTTTTTAATCTCTTTTGCTCCTGTTAGGGCTTTTATTCTTCTTAAAGAAACAATAGCTTCAATAATCAAATCAAAATCAGCCGGTTTATTTATATCCATAATTTCCGGAAAATCTTTTAGCATAATTGTGTTTTTGCCGATATCTTTTTCTTCGCTTAATTCCTGATATAAAAATTCCGTTAAAAACGGCATAAACGGATGGAGAAGTTTCATTGATTCTTTAAAAATACTTCCAAGTTCGTTTACGGATTCTTTTCCTACTTTGCTAAGCTCAATTCCCCAGTCGCAAAAATCATTCCATAGATATTTGTAAAGTGTCATTGCCGCGTCGTTAAATCTGTATTCATCAAGCTCTTTGCGAACATTTTTAACGGCTTCATTAAATTTATAAAGCATCCATTTGCCTAAATCGGTTTTGATTTTTGTTTCGTTTAAATCTTTGAAATTTTCATCGTGCATTCTTAAAAATCTTGCCGCATTGTAGAGTTTATTTGTAAAATTTCTGCTTTCTATCAGTTTGTTTTCGGATAGTTTAATATCTCTTCCCTGAACGGCTAAAATAGCTAATGTAAATCTCATAATATCGGCTGAGTATTTCTCTATCATCTCAATAGGGTCAATTACATTTCCTTTTGATTTACTCATTTTTTGCCCGTGTTCATCTCTTACAAGTGCGTGAAGATAAACATCTTTAAACGGAACTTCTTTTAGAAAATGAACTCCCATCATCATCATTCTGGCAACCCAGAAAAACAGAATATCAAATCCCGTAATTAACAGGTTGTTCGGATAAAATCTTTTTAAATCTTCTTCACTCCATTTAATTCCTTTTCCCCACTCGCCGTTTTCCCATCCAAGAGTAGAAAAAGGCCACAGGGCGGAACTAAACCATGTATCTAAAACATCCGGGTCTTGATGGAAATTTTTAGAATGACATTTTGGGCATTCTGTAGGTTCTTCAACACTTGCCCACTCATTGCCGCAATCCTCGCAGTAATAAACAGGAATTTGATGTCCCCACCAAAGCTGACGGCTTATACACCAGTCCCTAAGTTCTCTCATCCAGGCGTCATAATTGTTTTTCCAGCCTGCGGGGTGGAATTTAAGCTCACCTTTATTTGCAGCTTCTATGGCAGGAGCGGCTACTTCTTTTTTCAAAAACCATTGTGTTGAAACATAAGGCTCAATTACGCTTTTACATCTGTAACAGTGTCCTACTTGATGAGTGTGAGGCTCTGTTTTTTCTATAAAGCCTTCAGATTGTAATTTTTCCACTATTTTTTCTCTGGCTTCAATTCTGTCAATTCCGGCAAATTCTCCGGCATATTCGTTTAAAATCCCGTTTTCATCAAATACTTTTATTGTTTCAAGATTGTGTCTAAGTCCCACTTCATAGTCATTCGGGTCGTGTGCCGGGGTTACTTTAACAGCCCCTGTTCCAAATTCTTTGTCAACATATTCATCTGCAATAATAGGAATTTCTCTATTTATTAAAGGCAGTTTTACTTTTTTGCCTATTAAATGTTTGTATCTTTCATCTTCCGGATTTACCATTACGGCTGTGTCTCCAAAATATGTTTCGGGTCTTGTTGTTGCCACCACTATATTTTCATCAGTGCCAATTATAGGATATTTAATGTAAGTCAATGCCCCTTCGTGCGTTTCATATTCCACTTCAATATCGCTTAGCGCCCCGTCTTTTGGACACCAGTTAACCATATAGCTGCCTTTTACGATTAATCCTTCGTCATAAAGTTTTTTAAATGCTACTCTTACAGCTCTTTGAAGACCTTTGTCCATTGTGAATCTTTCTCTGCTCCAAGCAGGACTTGCCCCAAGGTATCTTAGCTGAGTTGTTATTTCTCCTCCGCTAAACTCTTTCCATTTCCAAACTCTTTTTAGAAATTCTTCCCGTCCGATTTCTTCTTTTGTTTTACCTTCGGCTAAAATCTGTTTTTCCACTACATTTTGAGTTGCAATTCCCGCATGGTCGGTTCCCGGTTGCCATAAAGTGGCGTATCCGTCCATTCTTTTGTATCTGACTATAATATCTTGGAGAGTAAAAGTAAGTGCATGTCCTATATGAAGTTTTCCCGTTACATTAGGAGGCGGCATCATAATGCAAAAATTTTTCTTTTTGGAATAATCAATTTCAAAAAATTTGTTGTTTTCCCATAAATTATATGTGCTTTTTTCAAAATCTTTTGGATTATATTCTCTCACTTTTATCCTTTTTTTGCGTAATTATACTATAATTATGAAA
>JALVWY010000126.1 GCA_027023105.1 Campylobacterales bacterium
ACAGTCATTGTAAACGAATGAAACATAGGCAAATATGCTATAAATCTGTCTTTGTTTGTGATATTAATAATAGCATTTACACCTAAAATATTTGAAAAAATATTTTTATAACTAAGCATCGCCCCTTTGGGATTTCCTGTTGTTCCGGATGTATAAATAATAAAAGCCAAATCCTCAAGTTTAGGAGCTTTTATAACTTCATGAGAATCAAAATCTAAAATCAGTTCATTAAAAGATAAATTGTTCTCATCTGTTTTTTTTATATCCCCTTCCCATATTATTTTTTTAACATCAGTTTTGTTACGGATATTTTTTATATTGTTTTGTAATTTTTTTGAAGCTATTAAAATATCGGCTTTTATATCATTTAAAATAAAAGCAATTTCTTCTTCTTTTAAAAATGTATTAACAGGAACCGCAACCGCACCTATTTTTTGAATACCCTGCATTGCAATTATAAATTCAAGTGAATTAGTCACTAAAATGGGAATTTTGTCACCTTTTTTTATCCCCATAATATGAAGAGCTCTTGAAAATGTATCAATTAATTTTTTAAATTCATTCCATGTAACTTTTTTGTTGTCAATAAAATATGCCGGTTTATTTTTATATTTCTTTGCATTTTTTTCAATTATTTCATAAAAATTATTATATTTATATTCCATTAAATGCCTTTAATTTAATATCATTTTGTTATTATAGCAAATAAAAAAGGTCCGAAATGGATATTCCAAAATCCCAAAAAGAACTGCTTGAAAATCTTGAAACTCTCATTGAACAAACATTTGTGGTAGAAAAAGAGTTTAAAGAACTTAAAAATATATTAAACGGAGTTATAGAGTTTTTACCTCAGGCTTTATGGGTTATTGATGAAAATAAAGAAATAATAGTCCAAAATTCCAAAACAAAAGAATTTGATTTTATTCCCCAAAATGGAGAAATACAAATAAAAGACAAATATTACTTAATTCAATCTTCAAATATAAAAAATAAAAAAATAATCTCAGCTACCGATATAACAGAGCAAAAAAGAAACGAAAGACTTATAGCAATGGGACAAATGGCAGCCCATTTAGCACACGAAATAAGAAATCCGATAGCTTCTCTTAATATCTTTTTATCTATACTTCAAAAAAACTGCGATAAAGAAATTATAGAAGAGATGAAAAGCTCAATTTTTAGGGTTGAAAGAATTATAAAATCAACCCTGCTTTTTAGCAAAGGTGTAAATATAAGAAAAAAAGAATTCTTTTTGCAAGATTTATTTAATGAACTAAAAAAAATAATAACTTATTATCAACACACAAAAGAGATTGAGTTTATTTTTACAAATAAAAATTCCATAATTTACGCAGACTATGATTTGCTTTTGCTGGTGTTTCAAAACTTGGTATTTAATGCTATTGATTCTATTGAAGAAAGTAAAGTAGAAAAAGGAATCGTAAAAACACTTTATGAAAATAATCAATTCAAAATACTAGATAACGGAGATGATTTTGAAGACAAAAATATACTTTTTGAGCCATTTAAATCAACAAAAACAAAAGGTCACGGACTTGGACTTGCGCTTAGTAAAGAAATAATTGAAAAACACGAAGGAAAAATTGAGCTTTATAATAAAGAGAAAGGATTTAAAATTATATTACCTAATAAATAATATTTTCACATTTAGTTTTATCTATATTTATTCCATCAATACACTCCATTAGTCCATCTGTTGCATTATATTCAAGCCTTAATTTT
>JALVWY010000127.1 GCA_027023105.1 Campylobacterales bacterium
TTGATTATATATTGCCTGACACCAAAGAAGATGAACATATAAAATATTTGTTAAATCAAAAATCAAAAATTATTGTTATGACTCAATATATTAATAAGATTTATCAAGCTTCTTTTGTAGACGATATAGTTGATTTTATAATAAAAGACGATATTTCTATTATCAATTATCTGGTAAGGCTTGTTAAAAGAATTTATAAAAATCAATTTAAAAATGTTTTAATAGTAGATGATTCAAAAGCAATAAGAAATTATCAGAAAAAATTTTTGAATCTTTTGAACTTAAATGTTTTTGAAGCTAAAAACGGGGCGGAAGCTCTTGAAGTTATTCAAAAAGAGAATATAAATTTTGTTATAACCGATATAGAAATGCCAAAACTTAACGGTGTTGAAATGGTAAAAGAAATCAGAAAAACAAAAAAAATTGATGAATTGCCTATTTTGGTTGTTTCAAGTAATGATAAGTTATTTGTAACATTTCAAATATTAAAGCTTGGAGCTAATGATTTTATTAAAAAACCTTTTGACAAAAATGAATACATTATAAGAGTAAATAATCTTTTGGATATTTATGATTATTTAATCAATTATAAAGAAGAAAGAACTATTGACGGACTTACTAAAGTATATAACAGATTTTTTCTTGAAAACAATTTTGAAAGAACTTTTAAATTTTATGAGCAAAAAGCGGTTGCTATGCTTGATATAGATTTTTTTAAAAAAATAAATGATACTTACGGTCATCAAACAGGTGATAAAATTTTGGCTTATTTTGCAGAACATATAAAAAACAATTTAAGAAAAGATGATTTAATAATAAGATACGGAGGGGAAGAATTTTTGATATTTATGCCAAATACTACAAAAGAAGAAGCCTATGTTATTCTTCATAAAATAAAAAACTCCTTAAATGCTGTAGATGGAATAAAGTTTACTTTTTCAGCCGGAATTGCAAATGAAGGTGAAACAATGGCTGAAATGATAAAAATTGCTGATGAAAGATTATACGAGGCAAAAAAAACCGGAAGAGATAAAATAGTTTATAAAGATTAATGCGGGATATAGACTTTATTTATTAGTTCTTCATACTCATCTTTTACATTACTGTCTATTGTAATTCCTCCACCGCTTTTATAAATAAGTTTAGAATTCTTTCTTTCAATATATCTTATAATTACGCTGCTATCTAAAAATGTTTTTTCATCGGTAATTCCGAAAATTCCCGTATAATATCCTCTTTTATAATTTTCTACTTTTTTTATAATTTCTATTGTTTTTTTCTTTGGAGTGCCTGTAATACTTCCGGCAGGAAGCATTTTTAAAATCATTTCAAGCCAGTTTTTGCCCCAATTTTTAGAAAGTGTGGCTTCAATTTCACTGCTGACTTGCAAAAGCTCTTTATTTCCGGCTTTTATTTTATCTATAAATCTAAATTTATTTACTTTTACATTTTTTCCTATGATTCCTAAATCATTTCTAAGCAAATCCACAACCATTGTATGCTCTGCCATCTCTTTTTCGTTAGATAATATTTTTTCTTTTGCACTTGGAATATTTGAATCAATGGTGCCTTTCATAGGATAGGTATATATTTTGTTGTTTTCTATTTTTACAAATCTCTCAGGAGAAAAGCAGACAAATTTATCTTTAAAAAGAAGTTTAAAAGGGGCTTTTGAAATGGTGTAAATATCTTTTAGGTTTAAATTTGTTTTTATGGGTGTCGGAAAAGTTAGATTAAGCAAATAAGTGTTTCCTTTTTTTATCTCTTCTATAACTTCATTAAATGCTTTTTGGTATTTTTCAAATGAAATCGGATATTTTTTTAGATATATTTGTTTATTAGTGTATTGGTATGTTTGTGTATTTGAAAATGATGGAAAAGAAAAAAATATATTTTTTAGATTTTTAACATCATCAATAAAAATATTCCCGTCAAAATCTATTAAAAAAAATTTTAGATTTTTATTTTTCATTGTCAATTAAAAATTTAAGTATTCCCATTCTAACGGCAACACCGTTTTTAACCTGCTCTAAAACCAGACATCTTTTATCTTCCATTACCTCATCGCTTAAATCTATATTTCTATGCACGGGTCCCGGGTGCATAATTAAAATATCTTTGTCTTTTATTAAATCTTTTGTAATTTGAAAATTAGCGGCGTAATCCTGAAGTGAAGAAAAACTTATTTGTGAGTGTCTTTCTGTTTGTGTTCTAAGAGAAATTATCGCATCTGCATAGTTTATTGCTTCTTTTAAATTATGAGTGGTAGGTAAATTGGTTTTTGGCAAAAAATGAGGAGGGGCGACAAGCAAAACTTTTGCACCGAATCTGGTAAAAAGTTCAATATCGGAGTTTGCAACCCTTGAATTTTTAATATCTCCTACTATTGCTATTTTTTTGCCTTCTAAACTTTCCCATTTTTGAAGCAGTGTAAATAAATCCAAAAGCCCTTGGGTCGGATGTTGGTGAGCTCCGTCTCCTGCGTTTATGATGGAGGATTTTACATATTTGGATAAAATTTTCGGCACTCCTGAGAGGGAATGACGGACAATAATGGCACTTGGACCCATTGCATCAAGATTTGCAGCCGTATCAAAAAGTGTTTCACCTTTGGCGGTTGAGCTTCTTGAAACATCCAAATTAACAACATCGGCATTTAATCTTTTAGCGGCTATTTCAAAAGAGCTTCTAGTTCTTGTAGAGTTTTCAAAAAAGATATTGATTATAAGCCTTCCGCTTAAATCGTTTCTTTTCTTTTCATCAAGATATTTTTTTGCAAATGAGAATATTTGTAATACTTCTTGTTTGTTTAAATCTTTTGTATGAGTTAAATGCTTTGACATTTAAATCCTTTTTTGTATAATTTTACTATATCTTTAAAAAAAAGGAGCAAAAAATGGGCTTTGGATTAATTATCGTAGCAGGGTTTGTTACTACTTTAGCATTTATAGCATTAGTTTATTACTTTTTATTCAGTGCAAAACCTGAATAATTAAGGTTTGATTTTTAAATAAACTCTAAGAGGCAGTTCATACCCCTCTATTGTTTTTGTCTGATTTTTATTTAAAAAATGCTCTAAGCTTTCGCCTTCTATCCATTTTGTTTTTCGTTGTTCGTTTGTAGTTGTATATCTTTTACCTATAAATTCAATGTGACTGAATTTTGCTTTTTCTATCCAGTTATAAAGTGTTTTTAGAGTTGGAATAAAATAGATGTTTTTCATTTTTGCATATCTGATAGGGCTTAGGGCGATTTCTTCATTCCCTTCTATTATTAATGTATCTAAAATAATTTCTCCGTTTTTTTTAAGTCCTTTTTTTACTTCTTTTAGCATTTCAATAGGGTCTTTTCTATGATACAAAACTCCCATACAAAATATAGTATCAAATTTTTTTTCGTAATATGGAATATGCTCAACTCCAAGGAGTTTATATTCTATATTACTTTTAATAAAAGAATTTATAAATTCAAATTGGAGATTGAATAATGCGCTTGGGTCAAAACCTGTTATGCTTTTTGGATTCATTTCAAGCATTCTAAACATATGGTATCCGTTATTACACCCGACATCTAAAATATCTTTATTTTCTAAATTCAAAAATTTTTTAATTGTATTCCATTTAATATAACTCTTCCATTCACTGTCTATAAAAATATCATTTATTTTAAAAGGTCCTTTTCTCCAAGGTTTAAGCATTTTTGCAAGTTCTAAAATCTCGGGATTTTCTTCTGTTTTTATTTCAATAATATCTCCTGTTTTAAACTTGTAACTTGGAACTTGGAACTTCATAACTTCCTCATAAAGCGGTTTTATATTTTTCCATTCAAACCATTTTTGGCGTTCTTTAAGTATTTCTTGTATGTTCAATGTTATCCTTTAGTTGCAATCAAGACAGATTTTTTTCTTTTTTTTGAAATTATATATATTGTTTTTGCATTTTATATAATGAACTCCGTATAAATCGTAATTTTCTTCACAATTAGGATATAAATCAAGAGAAATTCCTGTTTTATCTATACATCCTGCAAAAAAAAGTGCTATTATTAAGAATAATATTTTCATAAAAGACCTTTTTAGAAATTATATCAAAGGATAAAGATGGCATTAAAAGAAGTTTTGGAAAATTTTATCAAAATTACAAAAATACCACATTGCAGCGGGGACACGAAAGAGCTAAGAGAATTTTTGTCTAATTATGCAAAAAATTTAGGATATGAAGTTGAAACCGATGAAGCCGGAAACCTTGTAGCCGGAAAAAAGAATCCTAAAATCTGTTTTCAAGCCCATATGGATATGGTTTGTGTGGGAGATGCTCCGAAAATTGAAGTAATTGAAGAAGAAGGATATTTAAAAGCAAAAAATTCATCTCTTGGGGCGGATAACGGAATTGGTATTGCAATTATGATGTATTTAATGAAAAAATATGATGATTTGGAGTTTTTGTTTACAAATAATGAAGAAATAGGGCTTATAGGGGCTAAAAATTTAGAACTTGAAATTAAATCAAAATATCTTTTGAATTTAGACAGTGAAGATGATGAAGTTATTTTAATAGGATGTGCGGGGGGAGTTGATGTAAAAGTTAAATATCCTTTAAAAAAGGAAAAAACAAAAGGAACTTTAGGGAAAATCAGTGTGGAAAATCTCCCGGGAGGTCACAGCGGTGTTGATATTGATAAACATATACCAAACGCAATAATTGAGCTTTTGTTTAAAGTAGAAAATTTAGCATTTATTAAAGGAGGGGAGAGAAGAAATTCCATTCCTGTAAATGCTGCGGCTTTAGAAGTATTTGAAGGAAATGATGATGTGGAAATTTATGATGGTGAATATCTCAAATTTTTAAGAAAACTACCTCACGGTGTGCTTGAATATGATTTTGAATTTAAACTTCCTTCTAAATCTATCAATTTTGCTTTGATTGAAGAAGAAAATATTGTTTTAAGTGCTAGGGCAAACAGTAATGAAAAATTAGAAGAAGTTAAAGAGTATATAAAAATAAAAACTCTTGGATGTGAAGTTGAGTTTGAAGATGAATATCCGGCTTGGGAAAGCGAAAAGAGTGATTTGGCTTTAAAATTACAAAAAATTACAGGAAATAAATTAGAAGTTATTCACGCGGGGCTTGAATGCGGAATTTTAAAAGAAAAATTTCCGGATGTCTCAATGGCAAGTTACGGACCGAATATCAAAAATCCTCATTCTATTAGGGAAAAAGTTGAAATTAAATCTATTCAAAAAATTATTGAAAATATTCAAAAACTGTTACAAAGGGTTACAAAATAATAATTTTAATTTTCCTTTAGCCTCCTTTTTTTTCTCAGAGGACTATAATTTTAAAAAAGGCTTTAAATGAATATGAATAAGATTATGTCAGGATTTTGGTTTATTCTGGCAATGACGCTGAATTTCGGGTTTTTTTACGGAGACCCTACACAAATTTCCGAGCACAGTGCTTATGAACTGTTTGCCGCCATTGTTATTAATCTTATAGCCACTTTTTATAAATTAGGTGACAAAACACAGCTTGGGGCTGTTTTGCTAGCTACTAGTCTGGTAGCGGATATTCAGCTTATACTGGCATCTATTGTATGGGCTGTCAGTCTTTACGGATTTAAAGATTTTAATGTTACGGTTGCCGTTTCTATTGTTTCGCTTTCAGGCGGGGCATTAATTGCAAATCTTGTTTCGGTGATTTTATTTATCGGTGACACTTTAAAATCAAAAAGATAAAAATGCAAAACAATCAAGTAATCTGGATAATTCTAAAAAAACTAAGAGTGCCTTTTTTGGTGCTTTTGGTTACTTTTGCCATTTCCATATTAGGTATGATGTTAATTCCAGGAATGGATGATAAAGGGCATATTTATCATCTTAATTTTTTTGATGCTTTTTATTTTGTAAGTTATATGGCTACAACAATAGGTTTTGGAGAATCTCCTTATGCTTTTACATATCCTCAAAAACTTTGGGTTACGGTTGCTATTTATTTGACTGTAATAGGCTGGTTTTATGCAATAGGGACTATTGTTGCATTAATTCAGGATGACGCACTTAAAAAAGCAATAGCCGTTAATAAATTTTCAAAACAGGTTTTAGGACTAGTAGAGGATTTTTATATTATTTTGGGTTATAACAGAATTACTAAAGATATAATAAATTTTGCTTCAAAAAGCAATGTAAGATTTGTTGTTATTGATAAAAACGAATTAAAAATAGAAGAGCTTGTTTTGGAAGATTTTTATCCGTTTGTTCCTTCTATTGTAGGGGATGCCACAAATCAGTATATTTTAAAACTTGCCGGTATCAATCAAAAAAACTGTAAAGGCGTGATATCTTTATTTGAAGATGATGCAAAAAATATGCAAATAGCGACTATTTGTAAATTATTAAATCCAAAAATTGATTTAATAGTAAAAGCCACTTCACAAAATCAGATTGATTATTTTAAATCTTTAGGTATCAGATATATTCAAAATCCTTTTGATATTATTGCTAAAAGACTCTATTTAAATCTTTGTTCGCCTTATATTTGGCTGTTGGAGCTTTGGGCATACGGACATAATTTGAAACTTGAAAAAAAAGATTTACTTCCAAAAGGAAAATATATTATTTGCGGATACGGAAGAATGGGGCTGGCTTTGGAAAAAGGGCTTAAAAAAGCCGGTGTTGAATATGAAGTGTATCCTATTTATCCAAAAGAATATTTGGAAAAAAAAGGCGGTGTTATCTTTGGTGATGATGAAGATAGAGAAAATTTAATAAAAGTAGGAATAAAAGACTCTGTTGCCGTTTTTGCCGCAACAAATAACGATTTATTAAATCTGACGATTCTTAATACCGCAAAAAAATTAAATCCTGATATTTACACTATAGCCAGAGAAAATTCTCTTGAAGACTTAACAATTTTTCAAGCGGCTAATTTTGAAAGGGTTTATGTTTTGGAAAAAATACTGGCTGAATATACAAATACGATTATTTCAAGGGAAATGGTGGATATTTTTATTAAAGAAATCAGAAAAATGGAAAATGAATGGGGAGAAGTTATTGTAAATATGCTCATAAATATTGCAGGAATTAATCCTATTTATTATGAAGTTGAGATAAATGAAGATAATGCTTATGCTCTTAGTTTATATCTTAAAAAAATGAAAATTACATTAGGAGACATAAGAAAATCAAGGGAAAATAGAAATGAACTGTTAAAAATCGTATATCTGCTTTTAAAAAGAGGAGACAAGTTTACTCTTATGCCGCATCCGGAAGAAGAAATAAAAATAGGTGATAAGCTTTTAATTGCCGGAAGTGATGAAGTGATTGAAGATTTTGAGTATATAGTTAACAATATTTATGAACTTGAATATGTATTAAATCTAAAACAAGGAGGATAAAATGCCGATTATTGAAGGAATCGTAAAATTTAAACAAGAGGATTTTGAAAGAGAAAAAGAGTTTTTTCAAGGTCTTAAAGAAGGTCAAAAACCACATACTTTTTATGTAGGTTGTTCAGATAGCAGAGTTGTTCCAAATCTTATTACAAAAACACTTCCGGGTGAGCTTTTTGTTGTAAGAAACATAGCAAATGTTGTGCCGCCTGCTACTCATAATGAAGGGACACTTAAATGCACGGCTTCTATTTTAGAGTATGCAGTTAAATATCTGGAAGTTGATAATATAGTTATTTGCGGTCACAGTAACTGTGGAGGATTAAAAGCACTTTTTTATCCAAAAGAAAAGCTTGAAAAACTGCCAATGGTAAATAAATGGCTTGATTTAATAAAAGATTTAAAAGAAAAAGTTGATGATATAGAAGATGAAAAATTAAGAGAATGGGAGATAGAACAGTTAAATGTTGTCCGTCAGCTTGAAAATCTTTTGACATATGATTTTGTAAAAGAGAGATTTGAAAGCGGAAAACTTAATATTTACGGATGGTATTATATAATTGAAAGCGGAGAAGTGTTTAATTATAATTATGAAACAAAAGAGTTTGAGCT
>JALVWY010000128.1 GCA_027023105.1 Campylobacterales bacterium
GATATGGTTGAAATGGTTGACGGTGATATTAGAATTTCGCTTTATGATGTAGTTTTATTAAATAAAGAAAATTTAAAACGTATTGAATCTTAAATTTAAAGGAAATTAATGAGTACTCTTAAAAATATATTAAATACCGTTATATTAAATACCGTTCCTTCAAGACCTGCAAAATTCAATATCCATTCTCTTAAAGGAGATATTGTTTCCACTTCCGTTTTATCCACTATAGTCATAAATATTAAAAATATGTTTTTGATAGAAGAAGAAGCGAGCCTTTCATTGCCTAAAGATTGGATAAAATTTGCCGGCAAAGAACTATCAAGTAAAAACATAAATACGGATAAAAGATTATATAAAGCTTTAAAAATGTATAAAACCTATCGGATTCCGCTTTTTGAATTGCCTAAAAAATTAAGAGAAATCGTTATGTTAAGTGGAGAATATGCGGTAATTAATCCATATAATTTATTTGAATGGCACAAAGGTTTAAACTATTTGGATTTAATAAATATTCTTCTTTCAGAAGAAAAAATGAAAACTTCCACGGGATATTCTTATAAACATTTGATTGATAGATTTTTTATAGAACAATGGGCAAAAGGAAAACTGTTATATCCGTTAATTTTAAACAATAAAAAAAGATTTCAAAGAAAATTTGATTATGATGTGTTTTTAGAAGAATACAATATTCCATTGGTTAAAGTTCTATACGATTATGCTAAATTATACGATAAGATATCTATATTCCGAAATGCGTTTTATATTATATTGGCGACTAACTGGAAATATGTCACTGATGTAAAAAACGAAGACATATTAAAATTGAAGGAAATAATTGAAAGCAGTAATTTAAATAAAGCTCAAAAAGTTTGGTATAAAAGAAGTTTAAATTTTATCGTTTACGCTCTTTTAGAGCACGGTAGAACGGATTTAAAAACTCCTTATGAATATGTTAATAAGCTTTTCCCAAAGGAATTACACTATTATAAAAAAGTTGACGAATTAGTTGAAAAATGTCCTAATTTTTATCCCATAAGGAGAGATTTTATTGAATATATGGAGTATCTTAACAAAAAAGAGAGACTGGCAAAAAGTACTCAGGCAGGGAAAAGAACGCATCTTATAGCTTTTATGGATTATATAATTCAAAATAAGTGTAAATGCATTTTGAATCAAAAAACTTTTGACGATATGTTTAATTTTATGAAAGAAGACAATATCGTAGCTTTTTTTGAGAAAAACAAAGGAAAAAGATTTTTATCTATTCTTAACGATATAGCGTTGTTTTTAAAATATAGCGGTTATTTTAGTCCTTATATTAGAAAAATGCTTCCTAAAAATAGAGAAAAAACAGGAGAAAGTCCTAGAATACCTTTTAGTGTTGAGATGATAAAAGACTTAGCGGATATTTTAATGAATAGACCGCCGCATGAGCCTACCAAATGGAGTAAGGAAAAAGCGGACGTATCTTGGTGGCCTCATGATGTTTATCCGGTACTACCTATGATGATATTATTGCATTTATATATTCCCGTAAGAGGCGTACAAATTAGGCATTTATGTAGAAAAAGAAGCTTTATTTTAAATAATGAAGGCAAGATAGAAAAAATAGTCATAAATATTGATAAAAACAGAAACAGGAAATATTTACAGGAAATCCCGTTTGTTTTTAGCGGGCTTGAAATATTTAACGATTTTTTAAAATGGCATAAGGAGTATT
>JALVWY010000129.1 GCA_027023105.1 Campylobacterales bacterium
TAAAATATTGATTTTTAGGAAGTTTTTTGACTGTTTGTATTACTCTTTTATGAATTTCTTTGTTTTCTACCTGATTTAAAAGCAGTCTTAAATTTTTATTCAGTTTAAGCGATAACAGCTGATTATAAGTTCTAAGGGATAAAATATTAGGCAAAGCCGGGACTATAACTAAATCGGAATATTTTAAAATATCTCTTGTTAAAGGATTTATATTTGCCGGAGCGTCTATAAAAATAAATTCATAATCAAAATTTATCAGTTTATTTAAATTTTTTTTATATTTTTCAAATTCCGTGTCGGCTGGAATTATGTCAAGGTTTTGAAACTGGGTTGATTTTATGATTTTTGAAGGATTTTTATTAAGCAGATTTCTTTTTTTTACTTTTTTATCAAAAAAATAGCTGCTTGCTCCTTGCGTATCTGAGTCAATAAGCAAAGTTTTATAGTTTTGCGAAGCCAAATATGCTAAATTTACACAAGTTGTGCTTTTACCCACGCCTCCTTTTGAGTTAAAAACGGATATAATCATAAAATAAACCTTTTTTAGTATAATATCAAAAAATCCTTCGGAGTTTCAAATGCAAAAGATTAATATAAACGAATTAAAAAATCCCGAATATGTTTTAGTCGGTAATAAAAGAATGAAATTAGACGAATTAATACACGATTTTGTGGATTTGAAAAAAGTAAATAAAAAGGCTGTTAGAAAATATCTGCAAGAACAAGAACTAAAACCTTATCAGGCGGAACTTATAAAAATGCAGACATTTTTAGAAAAAAATCATATAAGAATGATAGTTTTATTTGAAGGAAGAGATGCTGCGGGTAAAGGCGGGACTATTAGAAGAGTTGTGAGATATATGAATGAAAAGCATTATCGTGTAGTTGCTCTTGGAAAACCAAGCGATGTGCAAAAAACACAGTGGTATTTTCAACGATATGTTGAGCAGTTTCCAAGAGGCGGGGAAGTGGTTTTGTTTGACAGGAGCTGGTATAATAGAGCAATGGTTGAGCCTGTTTTTGGATTTTGCACAAAAGAACAGTATAAAACATTTATGCAAGAGTGTCCTATGTTTGAAAAGTCTTTAGTGATGGAAGGAACTGTTTTGGTAAAAATTTATCTTTCAATTTCGCAAGAAGAACAGGCTAAAAGATTTGAAAAAAGACGCCGTGACCCTCTTAGACAATGGAAATTGAGTGAAATTGACCTTCAGGCTCAGGATAAGTGGGATGAATTTACGGAAATGAAATACAAAATGCTAAAAGCAACCCATACACATTATGCACCTTGGACGGTAATTAGAAGTGATAATAAACATTTAGCAAGGCTTAATGCTATGAGGGTTATACTTAATGCTGTTGATTATCCCGACAGAAACAAAGAACTTAATTATGTCCCGGATGACGGAATTGTAGTAAGTGGAGCAAGAGAGATAGAAATTATGGAAGCCGATAGAATAAGAAGCGGTAAGTTTGTTAGTTAGAAAATAGGGAGCAGGGAGGAGAGAGAAAACAGGGAAGAGGAATAGGAGTTCCAAGTTCCAATATACTAATAACAAATAAACAAATTAACAAGGAGCACTTATGAAAGAAAAATTTTATAAACTTTTTAATAATGAAATGAGTGAAGAAGAAGCTAAAAAATTTTTAATAGATTTATATGAAAAAGGTGAAAGTGCGCAAGACATAGCCGCCGCGGCAGAGGTTATGAGAGA
>JALVWY010000130.1 GCA_027023105.1 Campylobacterales bacterium
TGAATATTTTAGTAAAAGCAAAAGGTCCTGCAAAATTTTTATCAAAATCAAGCGCCTCACACTCAAAAAAACAGGCTCCGCACAAAATACAGTCTGTTTGCAAATCAAATTTTTTAAGCTCATCAGGAGTTTGTAAATTTTCTTGCTTTTCATTAATTTCATCAATAAACCAGGATTTTACTTTTTTGAGATTTTCTTCTATAAATGAATGTTCTACCACCAAATCTTTTATAACTTTGCTTCTATCCACCGGCTCAATAACAAGTTCGTTATTTTGAATAATATCTTTTACTTTTGTTTTACAGGCAAGAACTGTTTTATCATTTACCTTAACAGCGCATGTGCCGCAAATACTGCTTCTGCAAAAACTTCTATATGTCAGACTTCTATCTTTATAATCTCTTATTCTATCAAGAAGTTCCAATACTGTTTCATTCTTTTGTTTAACTTCAAATCCCTCAAAAAAAACTCTACCGTTGATAAAACGCTTTATATTTACTTTCATTAATTACCTTTAATATATTAAAAGAAGAAAAAAGAAGTTATAAAGATAGTTTAACTTCCGTTTTGTTAATATGAATATGCGTTTCTTCCGGTGTCATTCCACAAGCTACATTTATAAGCTGTGTAACTTGTAAAATAGGCTCTTCATACCCGTCCATTGCTTTATGGCAAAGCGGACAAGGAGTTGCGACAATATCAGCTCCCGCTTCTTTTGCCCCCTCAAGCGGCTTAATTGCAAGTCTTTCTTTTTGCCCTGGACTTGTAAAACCTGCGTGATATCCGCAACAGGTAGTTTCATTTTGATAACCTTCAATAATTTCAACACCTAAAGGCTCTAAAATTTCTCTTAAAATAGTAGGGTCTTCCGGGTCATCTACCGCCACTTCATTTGGAGCTAATACATGACATCCGTAATACGGAGCGATTTTAACTCCGCTAATTTGTCTTTTAATTCTTTTTTTATACTCATCAAGTCCTACAAAATCTCTGATTAAATTCAAAGTATGATAAATTTTAGCCTCTCCTTTATATTCAAGTCCTTCATCTGCTAAAATTTTATTAACGGCATCTTTAAGTTCAGGGTCACTATCAAGTGCCAGTTTCGTTTTAGCGATAATCATATAGCAGGTATTACAAGGAGTATACAAATCAACCCCCTCTTTTTCCGCTAACGCTATATTTCTGGCATTTAGCCCGTAAACTATTTTTTTGTTTGTTTCATCAATAACACCACCTCCGCAACAAGCCGCTCTGTCAAGTAAAACATTTCCGAGTCCCATATTGTCTAAAAATGCCACTATAATATCATAATTATGCTCATCGGCACCTTGAAAACAACATCCTGGATAAATCCCTATTTTTTTCATTATAATTCCTTTTCAACTTTTTTAATGAATTTTTGGAAATCTTTAATATTTTCAAACGGTTGAGGAACAAAATGCTCTTGTGAGATTCCTCTTTGTGTAAATTCTTTTGCCAAATTATTTCTAATTTCTTCCCCTTTTTCATCATTCAAAGCAACTGCCGGAAGATTGAATTTATCTATTTGCCCTGTAGCAAATACGGTTTCAAACCAGAATTTAGCTCTTCTTGTTGCGACATTGTCTTCTCCTGTATCTTTAGCAACTCTTCTAAGCTCTAAAATATCTTCACAAGAAGCAATTCCTTTAGGACAAGCGGCAAAACACATTTGACATTGCACACAATCCCAAATTCCGTTATCTTCTGCTAATTTTATTCTCTCTTGAATATCCATTCCATCTCTTGTATCCATAACAAATCTAAACACTTTTGTTAATTGAAAAGGTCCCGAATATTCAGGATTTCCTTCAATGGCATTACACTGACCGTAACACGCCATACACAAAATACAGTCTGTTTGTTTATCATATCTTGCAAATTCTTCAGGTAAAACAAGAGATTCTACTTTTGTATTATCAGGCACAATTTTCGGGTCGGCTTCAAGATAAGGCTTTATTTTTTTAAGTTTATCAAATGCCGGTTCTTGGTCTACCACTAAGTCTCTTACCGGTTTTAAAGTTTTTAGAGGCTCTATTTTAATAACACCTCTTTTAATTTTATCTTTTGCCTGAATTTTACAAGCAAGCCCGGCTCTATTATTAATAACCATTGCACAGCTTCCGCATATCGCACTTCTACAAAAAGCCCTAAAAGTCAGAGTTGAATCCATTTTATCTTTAATATGCATTAAAAGCTCAAGCACAGTTAACGAATCTTCCACCTCAACTTCAAAATCTTGCCAGTAACTTCTATCTTCTTCAGGATTGTATCTTTTGATTTTAACAGTATATTTTATTTTTTCCATCCTAAAATCCTTTTGGTTATTTTATCATCTTTTTTTTAATTTCAGATAAATTTTATCTTTTATTACTTTTTCTTATAATTTTTTAATAAATTTGTTATAATTTCATTTCCCTCCCGATAGCTCAGCAGGATAGAGCGTCGGATTCCTAATCCGAAGGTCGTGGGTTCAAATCCCGCTCGGGAGACCAGCTTTAAATGGACAATGTAAAATGGAAAATGTAAAATTTAATTTTCCATTGTCCATTTTCAATTTTAAATTAGTATTTTCTTTCTGCCGGTTCATATAATCCTAACTGAACTTCACCTTTTTTATAATTAAAGCTTCCATCGCTATTTCTTGTAATAACTGAATGATAAAGAAAATTTTCATCATCTCTTTTTTCATAATCATCTCTAAAGAAAGTTCCTCTACTCTCTTTTCTTTGAAGTGAAGCGTAAGCTAAAACATCTGCAATTTCTAAAAGATTAAAAAATTCAAGCGTTGATTGTAAATCAAGGTTAAATACTTTTGATTTATCTTCAACCCCTAGATTTTTATGGGCTCTTTCAATTAAATTTTTAAGTTTATTATAACCTTCTTGCATTTCATCTTCATTTTTAAACACACCGAAATGTTTAAACATAATCTCACCAAGCTCATTTCTCATATCACCTAAAGTTTCTTTAGATTCTTTATTCATAAGCTCTTTTATAAATTTAACTTCTTCTTCTTTTTTGCCTTCGCCGCCTTTTGCAAAATCAGTTCCTTCAGCATATCTCACAGCCTCTTTTCCAGCCACATTACCGAATACAACAATATCAAGCAAGCTGTTTCCTCCTAGTCTGTTTGCTCCGTGAACACTTACGCATTGAGATTCACCTGCTGCATAAATACCTTCCATAGGAGTTTCGCATTTGACATTCGTATCAATACCGCCCATTGCATAGTGTGCTGTAGGTTTAATTGGAATAGGCTCTTTAATAGGGTCGATACCTTCAAAATCAATAGCAAGTTCTCTAATTTGAGGAAGTCTTTTTTTTATTTTTTCAGCTCCAAGATGAGTTAAATCAAGCTGAACATACTCTCTTCCTTCTTCATCCCTAAATCCTCTGTTTTCTCTGATTTCAGTCATAATACTTCTACTAACCAAATCCCTTGGTCCTAGCTCCATTTTATCAGGCGCATATTTAGCCATAAATCTTTCACCCTTGTTATTTAAAAGATGTCCGCCTTCACCTCTTGCCGCTTCTGTTACAAGAATAGCCGATTTTCTAAGACCTGTCGGGTGAAATTGTAAAAATTCCATATCTTTTACCGGAAGTCCGGCTCTAAGAATTGCTGCTGTCCCGTCCCCTGTGCAGCCAAGGGCGTTTGAAGTATATCCCCAATAAATTCTGCTGTGTCCCCCTGTTGCCAAGATAACAGCTTTTGTTTTAATAAGTTCCACTTCCCCGGTTGCAATATTAATAGCGGTTACTCCCACTAATCTTTTTCCGTTATGAACAAGATTTAACATAAACCATTCATTTAAAAATGTAACACCCTCTTTTATACATTGCTCAAATAAAGTATGAAGCATTACATGTCCCATTTTATCCGCACTGTAACAGGTTCTGTCTTTACTAGCCCCTCCAAAAGGTCTTTGGGCGATTTTACCGTTATTAAGTCTTGAAAAAGGAACACCCATATGCTCCATTTCTCTAATGATTTTCGGCGCTTCATAACACATATATTTTACAGCTTCCTGGTCTGCTAAATAATCACTTCCTTTAATGGTGTCAAATGTATGAAGCTCTTCATTATCTGTCGGGTCAACATTTGCTAAAGCTCCGTTAATTCCGCCTTGAGCCGCTCCTGTGTGAGAACGGGTAGGATAAACTTTGCTTAAAACCGCAATATTCAAATCTTTGTTTTCTTTTACAGCACTGAGCGCTGCATAAAGCCCTGCACCACCTGCACCGACTATTAATACATCTATTTTCATATTTCCCCTTTACATAGTATTTGTTTAAATTATAGCAAATAAAAAAAAGAAAAAGCTTATAACTTAAACTTATATTAAAGCATTATTTAAATTGTTACTTTTAGTTACTAAAAAGAGTGGTTTTGTAATAAAGATTTAAAAGAAGCTTTTGTATTTGAAGTTTTAGTATTTCTATATTAATATAATTTGTTTTTTTTGTGTTTTGTAAAGTTTCCAAATCATCCATAGTGGCATTTCCCGCTTTTATGGAATCTTTCGTAGTTGAGATTAATTCATTATAAAGTTTAATGTTTTGTTGATATATTTTAATTTTATTTTGAATATATTTTATCTGTTTCAAAGTATTTGTAAAACTGTTTT
The DNA here is from genome assembly GCA_027023105.1 of Campylobacterales bacterium. Classification (GTDB taxonomy): domain Bacteria; phylum Campylobacterota; class Campylobacteria; order Campylobacterales; family Nautiliaceae; genus JALTBU01. The sequence continues at coordinate 4,653 of JALVWY010000130.1, forward strand.
TAAGCTCTCTTTTCTTTTGCAAAATATCAAGTTTTGAGGTTAAATAACTTATTTTTGCTTTTTGTCGTTTTTCGCCGGCTGTAAAATCAATAGGCAAAGAAACACCGATTCCCACAGAATAAAAATTATTAGTATCATCTTGGAAACTAGGAGAATTTTTAGAATAAGAAGTTTTTTGAATATTATAAGAGGCATTTACAAAAACAGTAAAAAGTGTATTTCCTACTTGCATTTTATAAAGGTCACTGTTTATTTTACTCTCTTTTTTAAGGGCATTTAATTCAATATTATTTTGCAAATACTTATTAAAAGAAATGATTTTAAATAAAGTTGTATTTACATTTTGAATACTCATATCCGAAATATTTTTAAAGGAATAATTCAAATTAAGAGCATTCATTTTCAAATCCTGCATAGAAAGTTTTAGGGAATTAAGAGCTATTATTGCATTATTCAAAAAACTTAAATCCAAAGTTCCGTTTTGATACTGCTCTTTTTTTCTTTTGACATCTATTTTTGCATTATCAATATTTAATTTTAAAATATCTTCATTAAAAGAGTTTATTTTATAATCAATAGCTAAACTCAAAGCCTCTTTTACAAGAGAATTTTTTTTAAGCTCAAGCTCTTTTAAATTATAATTTTTATTGTCGTTTGCATATTTTATAGAATAAATTATAGCCCCGCTTTTAAAAATAGGCTGATTTAAAGTAATGGCAAAATTTTGAGTAGTTATTTTTGTTGTATGTAAAGAATTGTTTTGATTAATGGAATATTGCAGCATTACAGGATTAATCCAAGATTTTTTTGTCTGTTGTGAATCTTGAATTGTATATTTTTTGTTTAAATTAAGCTTTTTTATCTGCAAATTACTAAGAATTGAATCTTTCGCAAATAAAAAAAGAGGGAAAATAAAAAGTAATTTTTTCAAGCCTTAGCCTTTTTGATAATTGTATTATAATTTAATTAAAACTTCTTTAAATTTTTCAAATCCTTCATCAATCTCTTCTTTTGAAATAGTAAGAGGAGGCAGGAATCTAACCGAATGTGTGCCGGCTTTTAAAACCAAAAGTCTGTTTTCAAAAGATTTTTTAACAATTTCATCTCTTATTTCACTTTTATGGGTTTTTAGTGCTCTCATAAGCCCATACCCTGAAACTTCATCAAAAATATCAGGAAATTCTTTTGCAATTTCTACTAATTTATCTTCAAAATACTTAACTGTTTCATCAAGTTTTCCAGATTTTTTTTCTTCTTTTAAAATATCACAGACTTCAATTCCGGCTCTTGTTGAAAGGTAATTACCGCCAAATGTGCTGCCGTGGTCTCCCGGTTTTAGAACATCTGTAAGTCTTGTTACAACAGCGCCGATAGGAACACCACCTCCAAGACCCTTTGCAAGGGTAATAATATCGGGAGTAATTCCATATAAATTGCTTGCATAAAATTCCCCGGTTCTGTAAATTCCTGTTTGAACCTCATCAACTATTAATAAAATATCTCTTTTTTTAAGTTCATTTGCCAAATTTTTAATTTCATCTTTATCAAACGGATTAACCCCGCCTTCTCCTTGAATAAGCTCAATCATAACGGCTACTGTTTTATCATCTATTTTTGAATAGATATCATTTATATTTTTTGCATAATCAAATCCATCCGGGAACGGTCCGAAATATTGATGAAATTTTGGCTGTCCTGTAGCTTTTAGCGTGGAAATAGTCCTTCCGTGAAAAGAATTTTCAAGCGTTATAATTTTATATTTTTTAGGTTTACCATTAATTTCCCCGTATTTTCTGGCAATTTTAAGTGCTGTTTCATTAGCTTCTGCACCGCTGTTTGCAAAAAAGACTCCTCCATTTCCATAATGAGACACTAAAATTTCAGCAAGTTTCTCTTGAGTAGGAATTCTATAAATATTTGATATATGAATAATATTTTTAGCCTGCTCGCATATTGCATTTGCTAATCTTTCATTTCCATGCCCTACGCTCACAACTCCGATACCGCTTGTAAAATCAATATATTTTTCCCTTTTTTCATCAAAAAGAGTAGCGTTAATCCCTTTTACAAATTTAACATCAAATCTTGCATATGTATTAAGAAGCATTGATATCCTTTTTTATGTTATAATATCAAAAAAAGTAAAAATATGGCAGAAATAGACAAACAAAAAGAGAAAATAGCTTTTTTGAGAAGTGTTTTTATATTATTACTTGGGTCGTTATTTGCCTTAATAGGTTTTATAGTAACAAAATATCCTCTATTAAATGAAATTCAATTAATTTTATCTGATATAGCGGGTATTATTCTTTTAGGAATTATTATATTTTTACTTATAAAAATTCTTAAAGAAATTGATAAATTAAAGGATTTATAATGATTTATGCACTAATATTATTATTAACCGGAATTATTGCCTTAGTAAGCATTATTGTGATTTATGATAAATTTGATAAAAATTCACTTAAACATCATAAAAATTAATTTCATATTCACTTATATCGTTTTTACTGAAAATTCCAACCTTTTTTTCAAACATTCTCAAAAAACTCATTAAATTCATAAGTTCTTCTTCATCAATATCGCCTATTATAACGCTTATTTTTTTAGCTTCATCAATCAAATATAAAAGCCCTGCAACTTCTTCAAGTGTGGTATTGTGATTTTTTATCTCTTTTTTTACCCTAACGCTTTTTAAAATATCTACAAAATCTTCAAACTCTTCATTTTCTTTTAGTTCTTCATCATAAACTTCAAAAACATAAGCAAGTCTTGCAAGTAAAAGAGGCAGTTTTTCGCCTGTTTTTGGAATATCCACTTTTGAAAATTCATTATTTCCGCCTAAGACAGCTACATTTTTAAGCAAATTCCTAGGCTTTTCATTATAATAAACAATTAAATCGGATTCTTTTAAAAAATCTTCATTTTTGTTTGTGTAATAATCTTTATATTTTTCCATTATTTCCCTTTTAGTGTATAATTTCGCTTTATTTTAAAGGATATATTTATGTTTAGCAAAATTTTACAAAATTATAACGCAAAAAGCGTAAAAAACGATATTTTAGGAGGAATGGTGACATCTGTCGCCTTGGTTCCCGAGGTCGTAGGATTTGCACTTATTGCAGGTATTTCTCCTGTAGTAGGACTTTATACGGCATTTATTTTAGGTCTTATTGCAGCAATTTTCGGAGGCAAACCGGGACTTGTCAGTGCGGCTGCGGGAAGCATTGCCGTTGTTGTGGTTAGTCTTGTTAAAAATTACGG
>JALVWY010000131.1 GCA_027023105.1 Campylobacterales bacterium
CCTACAGGCTCTACGGCTTACAATTTAAGCGCCGGCGGACCGGTTGTATATCCTTTGACGGAAAGTTTTATATTAACACCGATATGTCCGCACTCTTTATCTCAAAGACCTCTTGTTTTGCCTAGTAACTTTATTATTACGGCGGTGGTAAAAGAAAATATCTCAAAACTTATAATAGACGGTCAAGAAATTTATTCTTTGGACGATAAAATTATTCTTAAAAAAGCAAAAAGAAAAGCAAAACTTATACATAGAGTAGAGAGAAATTATTTTGATGTTTTAAGAGAAAAACTTAACTGGGGTGAGGGTAAATGCTAGAGAGAGTTTATATAAAAGAGTATGTTACATTTGAAGAAGTGGAACTTGAATTTAATGAAGTTGAAATGGAATTTAGCAAAGGTTTGATTGTTTTTACAGGTCCTAGCGGGGCTGGAAAGTCTGTTTTGATTAGAGGGATTTTGTCTATTTTCGGATATTTTGATGTAAATGCAAAAATAAGCGAGGCTATTGTAAATAACAAAATAGATTTGGAAAAATACGGGCTTGAAAATGATGAAGAGCTTATTTTCAGACAGATAAAAAAGAATAAAAACAGATATTTTATCAATAATCAGGCTGTGAGTAAAAAAGTAATAAGAAAAATAGCAGATGAATTTATTGATTATTTGTCTTTAAGGGAAATAGAAGAGTTTAAAAATGAAAATATAATTTCGGTTTTGGATAAAATTGTTAAAGAGAAAGATTATTATGTTAAATTGGAAGATTATAAAAAAGAGTTTTTAAAATACAAAGAAAAACAAAAACAGCTAAATGAAATTTTAAATAAAGAAAAAACGGCGAAGGAAAGAGCCGAATTTTTGAAATTTGAACTTGATAAAATTAATACCGTAAATCCTAAAGTAGAAGAATTTGATGAGCTTATGCAGATAAAAAAAGACCTTTCAAAACTTGAAAAAATAAAAGAAAAGGCTTTTGAAGCGGAAAAAATATTTGAATTTGAAAATAGAATTTATGAGTTTTTGGAAATGATAGATTTTGAAAATGACTTTTTTTCAACAGCTATGAATGAGCTTAGAATTGCATTAGACAGGGCATATGAAAAAGAGGAATTTTTACAAAGTATTGATATTGAAGAAGTTTTGGACAGACTTTCAAAACTTCAAGAGTTGATAAGAAAATTCGGTTCTATTGAAGAAGCTCTTAAATATGCGGATGAAAAACAAAAAGAGCTTAATGTTCTTGAAAATATCTCTTTTGAAAAAGAACATCTGCAAAAAGAGATTAAAAAACTTGAAGAAGAATTGAAACAAAAAGCCTCTTATTTACATCAAAAAAGAGTGGAAGTTTCAAAAATATTTGAAGAAAAAATTAATTATTTTTTAAAAAAGCTTTATATGCCTGAAGTAAAAATGGTTTTGGAAAAAGCGCCTTTATATGAACTTGGTGAAAGTGAGGCAAAAATTATTCTTAACGATATTGATATAAATGCTATTTCTACCGGAGAATTTAACAGACTAAGAGTTGCCCTGCTTGGAGCAAAGCTTGAATACACCGATGATGAAAAAACACTTTTTTTGGATGAAATAGATGCTAATTTAAGCGGTGAAGAGAGTATGAGCGTGGCTGAGGTGTTAAAACTTCTTAGCCAAAAATATCAAATTTTTGCTATTTCCCATCAGCCTCAGCTTGCAAGTGTTGCTAATAAACATTTTTTAGTAACAAAAAAAGAGAATAAATCTTTTGTAAAAGAGCTTAATAAAGAGGGAAGAGTAAAAGAAATTGCAAGAATTATAGGCGGAAAAGAGAAATCTCAAAAAGCGATTGATTATGCAAAAGAACTTTTAAAGGAAAGCAATGGTTAATATCTTATTAAAAAGGATTAAAAATCTTGAAGAAAAATTAAATGTAGTTTCAAAAGAAAATGAAGAAGCTAAAGATGAACTTTTAGAACTTTATAAACAGTGTAAGGTGTCAAAAGATAAAAAAGATATTTTCAAAAAGAAACTTTTACAAGCTTTAAATAAAATTCAAACCGTTAAAGAAGAGAATTTTTTTGATGATAATATTTTAAAGTATAAAGCGTTCTTGGATATTTGTAAAAATATTCACTCAGGATATTTGGTGTTGATAGAGGCAAATTATCAAGCGGATATACAAAAATTTATTTTAGGATTTTTGATAAATAAAATAAGTCCGTTTTTTACAATAAATGAAAATATAATTATAGGGCTTGTTGATGAAGCTCAATATAAAAATTTAAAATCTATAAAGCTTATTACTTATTATAATTCTTATAATACTGAGTTTAATGATATAGATTTATATAAAATATTTTTTGAGACGGATGAATATGGTTTTAATGTTTTTGAAAAGGCAAAAAGAATTTTTAGAGAATTTAGGCTAAGACCCGCATATAAAAATAAACATTTTATTGAATATTCGCTTTCAAAAGATAAAATTATTGATTTTGAAAAGGAAAAATTAAACAGACAAAAAGAAAAATACGCTTTTGTTTACGAAAAAACATATCCGAATCTTGAAAGTGATTTGAAAAGAGAAATAAAAAATCTTCCTTTTATTTTAGCTTTGCTTGAAAGAATAGATAAAGAGATGAATGAAATAAAAAAATCAAAAGGAACGGAAAATGTTGTAAACAGAATGCTCAATTTCATTGATTTGCATCTGCCTGAGAGCACTGTTAGTGAGGAAGTTAAATTTTTGCGTTCAAAACTTAGTGAATAAAATATAAAAAGGTATAAAAATGAAAAAAAGATTAATAAGCTTTTGTTTGATTTTAGGAAGTGTTACATTTTTAAATGCAAATAATTTAAGTGTTGTTCAACCAAATAACTACTACACAAAAGCGGATTTAAATGAGGCTTATAATAAGCTGTCGGCTTTTGAAGAAACAGATAAACTTATTGAAATAATAGACACTCTTTTAAAGAATAAAAAATTTAAAGAATATCTTTATTTTGAAGAAATGGGAAAAGTTCAGATAGATACGATTACTTTATTAAAACAGCTTAAATTTTATCTTGCCGGATGGCCTAAATATTCGAATACATTTTTTGATAATAACGGCGATTTAGCCGGAATAAAAAAGATTTTAAAGGATTCAATAGATAATGACAGTAATTTTATTAATCTTCCTCAAAATGTAATAAATGATATGAAAAAATCTATCTTAAATCTTATGTTTTTTAAAATAGCTAACAATATTGAATATGATGTCTCACATAAAAATCTTAAAAATTCTCAAAATTTAATAAATATTATGAAAAATTTGAATATGCTTATAAACGCTTATGTAAATAATTTTGTAAGAACAAATATTCCTTTACTTAAAATTTATAATAAAAAAACAAAAAATGAATTGGAAAAAGATTATAGAATTTATATAAAAACAAATTTAATAAGAACAATGCGGATTTTTAAAAGTTTAATAAATAAAAATTATGAGGCTATAAAAGATTGATTATGGATTGCAAATTCAGAATTTTGACAAAAGATAAAAAAACATATGACAAACTAAAAAAATATGCTGAGGGTTGGAGTGAAAAAGGTTTAATTATCATAGGAGCGAAATGTAATTATATTGAATTTTTAAAAAATTTTGATGTAAAAATGCTTATTACTCCTTTTAGAGCAGGTGAAGGAATAGTTGATTGTTTTTATTATGAGGGAGAAATGAAAGATTGCAATAAAGAAATTTTAAATGAATTTGATATGCAAAATTACGAGCCGATTGAGTGGAAAAAATAGAAGAAAAATTATTATTTTAGGTTAAAAGGAGCTTTGATGAGTTGTCTTGTTGAATTTGCAATGTTTCCTACGGATAAAGGTGAGAGTGTAAGTGAATATGTCAGTAGAATTATTAAGATGTTTGAAAAAAGCGAGGTAAATTATCAGTTAACTCCAATGGGAACGATATTTGAAGTTGATACTATTGAAAAAGCCACAGATATTATAAATAAAGCATATAAAGAGCTTGAAAACGATTGCAACAGGGTTTATGCGACAATTAAAATGGATATAAGAAAAAATAAAAATAACAGAATGAAGCAAAAGATAGAATCCGTTATGCAAAAAATCAAAGAGTAAAATTATTATGTTAAGTTTTATCGGGTTAAAAAACAGAAATTTTAATTCTAATCAAATAACAAAAAACATTTTAATTTATATTAATGAAAATTTAATGAAAAAATAATGAAATTTTAATGAGGTGAAAAATGGATAGATTATATGCTCCATGGAGAAGAGAATATCATATTAAAAATGCAAAAACAGGTGAAAAGTGTGTATTTTGTGAAATTGCCAAATCGCCCGGTTTTGATGAAGAAAATCAGGTTTTTTACAGAGATGAAATATGTTTTTTTGTAATGAACAGATTCCCTTACAATCCGGGTCATTTTATGATTATTCCCATTAGACATATAGGTGAGTATGAAAAATTAACTGAAAAAGAGGTTACTCATATAGCAAAAATATCTCAAATCGGATGTAAAATTTTAAAAGATTTCGGAGCGGATGGGATTAATATGGGATGGAATTTGGGATTTGACGGGGGAGCCGGGATTCCCGGGCATATTCATCTTCATATGGTGCCAAGGTTTAAAAGGGATACAAATATGATGACAACGGTGTTTGATACCAGAGTTTACAGTGCCGATTTTGACAGAGTTTATGAAGAGATTAAAAAAATCTCAAAAAATTATCTTTGATAAATAAAATCTACATCGTTTGGGTATGTTGGAATAAAAATTGAATCTTTTAAAGGTTTTACGGAAGGTTTTGAAAAAGTAATAGTTACTAAATTTCCGGCATCATCTTTGTAATGAAGTGATTTGATTGTTTTATTATAAATAAAATATACTTTTTTGTTATTGATTTTTGCTATATAAAAATTTTTCTCTTTTTTGGCATTTTTTAGAATGTTTTGAAGTGTGAATTTAGGTCTTTTTGAAATGGTAACTTGCATTAAATTCGGCTCGTAAACATAAACTTTTTTATTAATCCAGATATATTTTTTTACGGGATAAAAATATTTCCATAGAATTTGACCTTTTTTATAAAAAAGTTTTCCTTTGTAATAAATCTTTTTCCCATTATTATTTATAGTTTGTGTAAAATTCGCTTCAAAATTGTTTGGGAAAGTTAAAGCGTTTATATAAGAAAACAATAAAAACAATATAAATATAATCCGTTTCATTTTTACCTCTTTTTTATGTTATTATAACAAAAAAATTTTAAAGGCCTTTTAGAATGGTAAAAAGTGTATTTAGAAAAATTATAGGAACAAGAAACGACAGAGAGCTGAAAAAGTATCAAAAAAGAGTAAAAGAAATTAATGCTTTAGAAGCTAAATACGAAAAAATGAGTGATGAAGAAATTAAAAATGAATTTAATGATATTAAATCAAAAGTTTTAGAAGAGATTAAAAACGGAGCCGATGAGCAAGAAACTTTGAATAAATATTTAAATGATGTTTTTGCTATGACCAGAGAAGCCTCTAAACGAGTTATGAATATGAGGCATTTTGATGTGCAGTTAATAGGCGGTATGGTTTTGCACGAAGGAAGAATTGCAGAGATGAAAACAGGGGAAGGTAAAACTCTTGTTGCCACTTTGCCTGTTATATTAAACGCAATGGTTGGCAAAGGTGTGCATGTAGTGACTGTAAATGATTATTTGGCAAAAAGAGATGCTACCGATATGAGTAAATTATATTCGTTTTTCGGATATACAACAGGTGTTGTTATTGCCAATATGGAAGATTATGAAAGAAAAAAAGCTTATGAATGTGATATTACATATGCTACAAATAATGAGCTTGGATTTGATTATTTAAGAGACAATATGGCTTTTGATATAGAACACAAAGTCCAAAGGGGGCACCATTATGCAATAGTGGATGAAGTGGATTCTATCTTAATTGATGAAGCGAGAACGCCTCTTATTATCTCCGGACCTGCTAGTAAAAGAGAAGAAAATTATCTTTTAGCTGACAAAGTGGCAAAACAGCTTGAAATTGATAAAGATTTTAAAGTGGATGAAAAAGACAGGCTTGTTTTGCTTACGGAAGAAGGTCTTACAAAAGCGGAAGAACTTTTTGGGGTGGGTAATTTATATGAACCTGATAATGCCATTTTGGCTCATCATCTTGACCAGGCTCTTAAAGCAAATTATCTTTTTCAAAACGGAAAAGATTATATCGTCCGAAAAGGTGAAGTTTTAATCGTTGATGAATTTACCGGAAGAATCAGTGAAGGTAGAAGATTTAGTGAAGGACTCCATCAAGCTCTTGAAGCAAAAGAGGGTGTTGAAATTCAAGAAGAATCTCAGACATTTGCGGAAATTACATATCAAAATTATTTTAGGCTTTATAAAAAACTTGCCGGTATGACAGGAACGGCACAAACGGAAGCTACTGAATTTATAGAAATTTACGGACTTGAGGTTATCTCTATTCCTACTAATAAACCTGTTATAAGAAAAGATAAAAACGATTTGGTTTATAAAACCGCAGAAGAAAAATTTGAAGCGGTTGTCAAAAAAACAAAAGAACTTCACGAAAAAGGTCAGCCTGTTTTAATAGGGACTACCAGTGTTGAAAAGAGTGAATATTTAAGCCGTTTACTTAAAAAAGAAAAAATACCACATACTGTTTTAAATGCCAAACATCACGAAAAAGAAGCGGAAATTATTGAAAAAGCAGGTGAGAAGGGTGCTGTTACAGTTGCTACGAATATGGCAGGTAGGGGAGTTGATATTAAACTTGAAGATGAAATAAAAGAACTTGGCGGACTTTATATAATCGGAACCGAAAGACACGAAAGCAGAAGAATTGACAATCAGCTAAGAGGTCGTTCAGGTCGTCAGGGAGACAAAGGGGAAAGTCAGTTTTATCTTTCTCTTGAAGATGATTTGCTAAGAATTTTCGGAAGTGACAGAATAAAAAATATTATGGATAGACTTGGAATTGAAAGAGGTGAGCATATTGATTCAAAAATTGTAACCCGCTCTATAGAAAAAGCACAAAAAAAAGTTGAATCTATGCATTTTGAAAGCAGAAAACATATCTTAAAATATGATGATGTCGCTAATGAGCAAAGAAAAGTTATTTATGCATTTCGTGACCAGCTTTTAGACCCTGAATATGATATCACAAAAAAAATAGATGAAATAAAAGATACTTTTATTGAATATATCTTGAATTTAAGCGATGTAATTCCCGGTATGCCAAATGAAGATATAGATACCCAAAAATTAAAAGCACATCTTAAAGAATATACAGGGATTGATTTTGATGAAAAAGAGCTTAAAAAAGATTATGATGAACTAAAAGAGTTTATTTCTCAAAAAATAGACGAATATTTAAAAGAAAAATTCAAAGATGTTCCGGAAGATGAAAAAAGAAAAATTTTAAGACAGGTTTTCTTGCAAGTTCTTGATGAATCTTGGAGAGACCACTTGTATATGATGGATATTATGAAAACGGGAATCGGTCTTAGAGGTTATAATCAAAAAGACCCGCTTGTTGAATATAAAAAAGAGAGTTTCCAACTTTTCCAAGAGCTTATTGAAAGAATTAAAGTAGAAACAATGAAAATTCTTCATACTCTTGAGCTTAGATTTGAAGAACCGGAAGTAGATGCGGATATTATGGAATTTATGAAGGCTTTAGAAGAAAGTAAAGGTAAAAGTATAGAAGAAATTATGGGACTTATGCCGGAAGTCCCAAATGATATGGAAGAAAAAAGTGTAGATGAAATTATGAAAGAACTTGAAGCAAAAACAGCTATGCTTCAAGAAGAATTTAAAACAAAAGTGAAAAGAAATGACCCTTGTCCTTGCGGAAGCGGTAAAAAATATAAAAACTGCTGTGGTAAAAGTCCTAAGTTTTAA
>JALVWY010000132.1 GCA_027023105.1 Campylobacterales bacterium
TTAGTGATTTTTAATAAAATAGGCTTTAACGCCATTGGCTATACCTTTGGCTAAGTCTTCTTGATAAAGAGGATTAAAAAGTCTTTTTGCCTCCGTTGGATTTGTAAGATAGCCTGTTTCTATCAGGATTGCGGGCATTTGAGTGCCGACAAGCACCCAAAAAGGAGCCGGTCTTACTCCTCCGTCTTTAACATCTCCATAATGTTTTCTAAGGTCAAGCAATATATGTCCTTGCACATCAATTCCCAGTTTATTTGAAGCTATGATTCTGTCTTTATTTAAAAAGTTTAAAATAACGCTTTGGTCAAGATAATTAAGCCCTTTGACTTCTTTATTTTCTATTTTTGCAACTCTTATGGCTCTTTTGCTTCTTGTAGGAGAGAGAAAATATGTTTCTATTCCGTGAGGAGAATGGATATGCTTTGGTGCTATATTGCAATGAATTGATATAAACAAAGAGGCTTTTTTGATATTTGCAAAATGTGTTCTGTTTTGAAGCGATATAAAATAGTCTCCGTTTCTTGTCAGGAATACTTTGTATCCTTCTTTTTGCAGATAATATTTGACTTTTTTTGCAATTTCCAAAACGGCAGTTTTTTCTAATTTTCTTCCTATACCGATTCCTCCGGTATCTTTTCCTCCGTGTCCGGGGTCTATTACTATTATTTTTTGGGAAGATGAAATTAAAGGGATTTTGGGAATGGCTGGAATATATGCTTTTTTAGGCTTTTGGCTCTTTTTTGGAGTTGTTTTTTTTGATTTTATTGTGTGTTGTTTTTTCTGTTTTGTTTTGTTTTGTTTAAGATTCGGATTTATAATTAATAGATTATTTGATTTTTTTATGCTCAGTTTCAAAGGTGTTTTTGAATAATATACTATTCGGGTGATGTTTTTATTGTATTGGGCTATTTTTAAAGTTATTTTGTTGTTTAATCTTTTTTCTATAAAAGGTTTTGGTGTAATTGCATAATATAAATTTATAAGTGTTATATAGTGTTTTTTGTTTTTTAAATTATATAATTTATACGGATGGGAAGTTTTGATTTTTAAAGGGTTAAAAGAAATTATTTTTATATATTCTTTTTGAATTTGTTTTTTTTGTGTTAATTGTTTTTTGTGAGTTAATTGTAAAAGTTTTTGTTTATAATCATTTACATTAAAATTAAGATATTTCCCGCATTTTATAAGCTCTTTTAAAGCGGAAATTTCTTGGCTTTTATTATCGCTCAAAATTGAATTTATATAAATTCTTTGGTTTTTATAATAATCCTGATAAGCAGTGTTGTAATTTTTGGTATTGCAGGCAAATAAAAAAACGGCAAAAAAAAGAAAAAAGAGTTTTTTCATCCCTCTGTTAATTCTTTGATTAAATCTTTTACATGTATAAGTTTATCTGCCTTGTAGGCATATGCACCGCTGAAAAAAAGACCGGTTTCTTCTTCTCCCGTGTAAGCGTCTGCTAGTCTGTCGGCTATGCAGTATCCTACTTTCTTGGCTTCTTCACCTTTGTGGCAAGGAAAAACGCAGTTTGAGATACATTTGATTTTCGGACCTTCTCTTTTTTCCACTTTTTCTATTAATTTTGTTCTAACTCCTCTTGCCGGATATCCAACCGGGGATTTCATTAATAAAATATCGTCTTTTTTTGCATTTAATAAAATTTCTTTAAATGTATCACTTGCATCGCATTCATAAGTCAGGGCAAATCTGGTTCCCATTTGAACTCCGTTTGCACCAAGGGAAATAAATTTTTCTATATCTTCTTTATTCCAGATTCCTCCAGCTGCAATTATAGGGATGTTTTTATCCCATTTGTCCACTGCTTCTCTTACATCCGGAATTAAGTGTTCAAGTTGATTTTCTTCTTTAAAACAATCTTCATATTTAAATCCCTGATGACCACCGCTAAGCGGTCCTTCAACTATTACGGCATCGGGAATCTTGCCATATCTTTTTTCCCATCTTTTGGCAATAAGTCTAAAAGCTCTTCCAGTAGACACTATAGGAATAAGTGCAACATCCGGAAAATCTTTTGTGTATTCAGGCATATCCATAGGAAGCCCGGCACCTGTAATTATCATATCAGCCCCGGCTTCACAAGAATCCGTTACAACTCTTCCGTAATCGTTTATAGCATATAAAACATTAGCTCCAAGAGGGGCGTCACCGCATATTTTTCTCGCATTTTCAAAAATTTTTATTAAAGCTTCTTTATTATAAAAATCTTTTTCGCTAAAAGGTCTGTTTTCTATAAGTTGTTTTGAATATTTTTTATTATCGTAATATCCTGTTCCAACTGTGCTTATGATACCAAGTCCGCCCTCTTTACTGACATTTCCCGCCAGTTTGTCCCAACTTATACCAAGTCCCATACCACCTTGGAAAATCGGGTGTTTTATCGTATGCTTTCCTATCTTTAATGGTTTTAATTTACTCATGTTAACTCCGTTATTTTACTTTTACTTTTGCAAATTTTCTTTTTCCTATTTGTAAAATATATTCTTTTTTGCTTTCAAGGTCTATATCCTGTGATGATATTTTCTCTTGATTTATTCTAACAGCTCCGCCTTTAATATGTCTTCTGGCTTCACTTTTTGAAGCGGCCAGTTTTGTTGCAACCAAAGCATCAACAATATTCATAGGTTCAATCTCAAATTCCGGTAAATCTTCCGGGATTTGATTTTGTTTATGTATTTTATCAAAATTTTCTTTTGCTTTTAAGCCATCGCCTTTGGTGTGAAATCTGTCAACTATTTCAATAGCTAAAGCCTCTTTGATTTCTTTTGGATTTTTGCCGTTTTTTACTTCTTCTTTAAGGGCTTTAATCTCTTCAAGTGACTTATCGCTTAATAACTCATACCATTCCCACATAAGCTCGTCACTAATAGATAAAACTTTTGCAAAAATTGTATTTGCATCTTCTGTAATTCCAATATAATTTCCAAGAGATTTGCTCATTTTATTTATACCGTCAAGCCCTACTAAAAGCGGCATCATAACAACACTTTGTTCTTTTCCTGTATTATATGTTTTTTGAAGCTGTCTTCCCATAAGAAGGTTGAATTTTTGGTCGGTTCCGCCAATTTCTATATCGCTTTTTAGTGCAACGCTGTCATAGCCTTGAAGCAGGGGATAAATAAATTCGCTTATTGCAATAGGTGTTTGGCTTTTGTATCTTTTTTCAAAGTCGTCTCTTTCAAGCATTCTTGCAACCGTGTAAGTTGTGGTAAGCTCTACCATTCCGGCGGCTCCAAGGGCGTTTAACCATTTTGAATTAAATACAACATCTGTTAATTCAGGGTCTAAAATTTTAAAAACCTGTTCTTTGTAAGTTTCGGCATTTTTAGCAATTTCCTCAGGTGTCAACATTTTTCTAGTAGCGCTTTTACCTGTAGGGTCTCCTATTTGAGCTGTGAAATCTCCTATTAAAAACTGAACTTTTGCTCCGTATTTTTGAAATATTTTTAATTTTTGAAGCAAAACAGTATGTCCTAAATGTAAATCGGGAGCAGTCGGGTCAAATCCCGCTTTTATTGTAAATCTTTCTCCTGTGGTTAAAAATTTTTTAATCAGTTCTTCAATTTTTTCAAAGCCTATTATTTCATTTGTCCCTCTTTTAATCTCTTCTAAAGCCGTTTTAATTTCGTTATTCATAATTCTCCTTTAAGCTTAGCTGTTATATGCATCTTTTGTTGAAACAAACTCTATTATTTTATAATCTTTTCCGATTTTTGATTTAATATAATTAAATCTTTTATCTTCAAATTCTATTTCCAATCTGCAGTTATTAGAATCTTTGCCTAAATCTATTGAATGGATAAAAATATCCATTTTTGTAAGCATTGTTATAAATTTTGCAAGTTCACCTTTTTTGTTTTGTAAACTTACCACCAAAAAATATCTGTTTTGTTCATTTTTAAGCCATGTTGTAAAAACAGCTTTTTTTAAATGTTTTTCGGCATTATTACAAAATCTGTGATGAATTTCAACTTCTTTTTTTTCAAGAAGTCCAAGAATTTTATCACCGAATTTAGGATGACAGCAATAATTAAATCTTATATCGTTTATCGGTTTGTTGCTGAGAATTTTTATATTGCCGAATTTATATTCTTTTAATTTTGTATTTTTAAAGTATAAAATATTTCTTCTTTTAATTGTTAGGGTCAGTTTTTTTACCACTTCTTTTAAAAATTTTTCATCATCTACGATTTTGATTATATTTTCACATAATCCGTTTGCCTTTACTAAAGCCCTTATTTTCAGGTTGTCCAAATCAAAAATTGTGCTTAAAATTGCAATGGCGAATTTTCTGTTAATTTCTTTTTCTTTATTATTGCAAAGCCGTTTTTGCTCATATTTCGCTTTGCTGGTTTTAAGAGCATTTAGCCATGTGCATCTTGGGATAATCTCTTTGCCGGTTATTATTTTTATAATGTCTCCGGCTTTTAACTGATGCAAAAGTGAAACGGTCTCTTTATTTACAATAGCTTCAATCGCCCTGTTGCCTATATCGGAATGAATTTTATAGGCAAAGTCAAGTGCTGTGGCACCGCGGGGCAGGGTTATTGTCTCAAATGAAGGTGTATAAACGACAATATCTTCGCTGAATAAATCGTTTTTGGCAAGTTCATAAAAATCATTTACATTATTTTCATCAAATTTCATCTCTTCTAGCCATTTAATATCCGGCATTGCTGTATTGAGTTTATATTTCCAGTGAGCTGCTATTCCGAATTCCGCATTTTTATCCATATCAAATGTTCTTATCTGAATTTCTATGATTGCATTTTTGTTATATATTGTTGTGTGGATTGTCTGATAACCGTTTTCTTTCGGAATTGCTATATAATCTTTGAATCTTGAGATTAAAGGGCGGAAATTGATATGCATAAGTCCTAAAGTTTCATAACACTGCAAAGTCTCTTTTACTATCACCCTTATTGCCAAAAGGTCTAAAACCTCTTCTATGGAAATGCCTTTTCTTTGCATTTTAAGATAAATGGAATAGTAATGTTTGATTCTTGATTTTATTTTAAATTCATCTTTTAAAAATCCGTTAGATAGCAAAAGCTCTTCTGTTTTTTGAATAAGAGAATTAAGTTTAAGTTGAAACTCTTTTTGGTTTGATTTTATATATTCGTCAATTTTTTTATATTCTTCAGGCAAAAGATATTTAAAAGATAAATCTTCAAGTATGTTTTTTAATTTTGCAATTCCAAGTCTATGGGCGATAGGAGCGTAAACCACTAAAGTTTCTTCGGCTATTCTTTTTTGTTTATGGGGAGGCAGGGAATCAAGAGTCAGCATATTGTGTGTTCTGTCGCAAAGTTTAATTAATAAAACTCTTATATCGCCAATAGAGGCTATAAGCATTTTTCTAAATGTAAGGGCTGATTTTGTAAGTTTTTCATCCGAATTGCTCGGAATTAAAGAGTGGTCTCTGATTTCCACTATTTTTGTAAGACCTTCTACAAGATTTGCAACTTCACTTCCGAATTCATCTTTTATATAATAAATCGTATAATCGGTATCTTCTACTACATCGTGTAAAAGGGCTGCAATAATCACATCTTCATTTTCATTAAAAAAACTTGTAATAGTCGCCACTAAAATAGGGTGAATTACATAATCTTCACCGCTTTTTCTTTTTTGATTTTTATGGGCTTTTATAGCGAAATCAAGAGCTTTATTGATTCTTGGTGTATTTACCCTTTGTAACAAAAAAGCCGAAGCCTCTTTTATTGTTTTTACTTTTGTTATTTCATTTAAAAATGAATTAAAATTATGTATCAAATCTCTTTTACTTTAATAAAACCTTTTGCAATTTCCAAAATTGCAATTTCTGTAGGTTGCATATTTTTTTTAGGTAATTCTACAAGAGGTTTTGCTCCGTTTAAAAGCTCGTTAACTCTTTTTGAAACAGCCCGGGCTAATAAATATCTGTCGTAATTTACTCTTTCAAGCGCTTTGGCGCTGATTTGTTCTATTCTCATTATTTCTCCTTGACTATTGAATATTTTGCGTTTTCGTTTTTATTTAAAATTTCTAATAAATTTCCTTTTTTGAACATATTGCATACAATTATAGGAAGTTTGTTTTCTCTAGCCAGGGCTATTGCCGTATCATCCATAACTTTTATATGCTCTTTTAAGGCTTCATCGTAACTTATCTCTTTTAAGAGGATTGCATCTTCATATTTTTCCGGGTCTTTATTGTATATTCCATCAACTTTTGTTGCTTTAATAATAGCTTTTGCACCTATTTCACTGGCTCTTAGCACACCTGCCGTATCTGTTGTAAAAAACGGATTTCCGGTCCCTGCGGCAAAAATAACGACTCTTCTTTTTTCAAGATGTCTTATTGCTCTGCGGACTATAAAATTTTCTGCAATTTCTTCCATTTTTATGGCACTTTGAACTCTAACAGCTACATTTTCGTGTTCAAGTGCTTCTTGCATGGCCACAGCGTTTATGATTGTCGCCATCATACCCATATAATCACCGGAAGTTCTTTTGATTATTCCGTCTTTTGCAGCGCTTACACCTCTTATAAAGTTTCCGCCTCCTATAACAACGGCAACTTCATAACCTTCTTTTACAACGGATTTTATTTCATTGGCTAAATCTTTTAAAATTTGTGTATCAATACCGAATTTATTTTCACCTGCAAGTGCTTCACCTGAAAATTTGATTAAAATTCTATTATCTTTTCTTTTCATACAGAGCCCTTTTTAAAAGAGTATTTTATCATAAAAGTGTTAAAATTAAAACACTGATAATATAAAACTCAACTTTTGAGAGCTTTATTATCTAAGTGCTATCACTTTTAGGGGATTAATCGGATTTTCTTTATATGTGACTTCAAATTCAAGACTCTCTTTAACTCTTGCTATAATCTGACCTTGTCTTACAAAAGAACCTTTTTTCAAAAGCGGCGATATTTTGTCAAGATTTGCATAAATACTGAATAAATCGTGTTTGTGTTTGATGATAATTACTCCCTTGCCGTTGCTTTGTCCTACATAAACGACTCTACCGCTTAAAATTGCTCTTACTACCGAATTTTGTTTATAAGGTTTTATTGTAATGGAATCGTTATAAATTCTTATTTTATAGACAGGGTCAATATATGAGCCGAATTTTTTTATTATTTTTCCCTGTATCGGAGGTATGGTTTTAGCTCCTTTGTAATTTGCCGTTTGTGACTGAAAATATAAAGAGCCGTATTTTTTGACATTTACATTTAGTTTTAAATTTTGATTTTGGCTTTGTTTTACAGGTTTTCTTTTTATTTTGATAATTTTTAATTTAGCAAGTCTGTTTTGTAAATTTTCTTCTTTTTGTATAAGATTTTGTAATCTTTTTTTGTATCTTTTTTTATCTTCGTTTAATGAAACAAGCTCTTTTTGTTTTGTTTTTTTAAGGAGGGCTAATTTTTGTTTGCTTTGAATCAATAGGCGTTGCTTTTGTTTTATGTTGTTTATTTTTGTATTTAAAACACTTATTTGAGTTAAAATCGTTTTATTCTTTTGAATAAGCGAATTTATTTTTTGTGAATATTTTTTTAATATTTTTTTAGTTATTTCTTTATCTATTAAATCGCTTAGATTGTCTGTTTTTGCAGTTGAATTAAAATAATTTTCGGAAATGAAATTTATGATTTCATTTTGTATTTTGTTTGATTTTGTTTGAAATCCTTTTTTTAAATCATTAAATTCCGAAAGTTTTGTTTTGGAATTATTTAATTCTTTGTTTAAAAGGGCTATTTGTTGATTTAGGTTTGATATTTTTTTATTTATTCGGTTTAAAGCCGTCTGTTTTTGATTTATTTTATTTGCAATCATATCAAGCTTTTGATTCATTTTTGATATTACAAATTTAGT
>JALVWY010000133.1 GCA_027023105.1 Campylobacterales bacterium
ACTTCATTGTCAAATTCTTTTAAATCTATCATAAAAAATTCATCGGTTAGCTCTCTTTCTTGCAAAGATATTTCAATTGCCTGAATATAACCGTAAAATTTATTATTTAAGGCGGTTAATTGTTGTTCTATTATCATTAGAATCCTTTTTTTGAGTTATTATATAATAATTAATGTTTTAATGAAAATTTTTTTGTTATCATTTTGTTATATTATTATTTTATAATTTTGCAATAAAACCAAAAAAGGAGACAAAATGAAAAAATTTATAGCAGGTTTAACATTAGCGGCGGTTAGTTCATTTGCATGGACAATTAACGGAACAGGTGCATCTTTTCCATATCCGGTATATAAACAATGGATTCACAGTTTTTATGACAAAACAGGAAACAGGGTAAATTATACGGCAACAGGTTCTGGAACCGGTATTAAAGAAGTTGTTGCAAGACATGTGAATTTTGGCGGAAGTGACAAACCGTTAACTCCAAGAGTCTTAAAAATAGCAAAACTTTATATGTTCCCGACAGTAGTCGGAGGTATTGTGTTTGGTTATAATGTTCCGGGTGTTCATAATCTTAAATTAAGTGAAGCGGCAATTCAGGGAATTGCTCTTGGAACTATTCAATATTGGGATAATCCGATTATCGTTCAATATAATAAAAATGCACATTTACCTCATAAAAAAATTATTTTTGTCCACAGAAGTGATAAATCAGGAACAACTTTTAACTTTACTTATTATTTAAGTAAAATGAGCTTAATTTGGAGAAAATATTACGGGGCTAGAAAACTTATAAACTGGCCGACAGACGCACAAGGAAGAAGTGTAGCGGGTAAAGGAAACTTCGGTGTAAGTGCCGCTATTAAAACAAATAATTATTCAATAGGATATGTTGATTATGCAGACGCACTTAAAAATCATTTGCAAATGGCTTCCGTTCAAGGAAGAGACGGAAGATTTTATGCTCCGATTCCTGCTAATTTTTCAAAAGGTGCGGCATATGCAGGATTTGACCCTAAAAAAGATTTTTATAAAGTTATTGCTTATCCAAAACACGGATATCCTATAATTGCATCAACTTTTATTCTTTTGCCAAAAGAAAAAACAGCTTCAAACAAAGAAGTTACGGCATTTTTTAACTATGCTTATAATTATGGAGATAAAGCGGCATCTAGTTTAGGATATGTTCCGCTTCCTTCAAGTGTAAAAGCACAAATTAGAAAATATTGGGAAGAAAAAGGGATTTCTCCCGCTAAATAATAAAGGAGATTTGAAATCTTCTTTATTTTTGATAAAATTCAAAAAACAAAAAGGCAATTAATGGAAGCTATTTTTAAAAAACTTTCCGCTTTAAGTGCTACTACGATTCTTTTGATACTCTCGGCAATATTTGTTGTGTTGTTTATTTATGCAAAACCGGCTGTTAACAAATACGGTATTCATTTTTTAGTTGACCCAAGATGGGATGTTAGTGTTACTTTAAATCAAAACAATACGGCAAATAATGCATCTAATACTAAAGCTACGGATGAGAATGTAGCCAATAATCAAGATACGGTTGATAATGACAACGGTATAAACAGTGACGATTCGATCAATACAGACGATGATATGGCAAACAGCGATGACGATGCTATTAATTCAGGTCCTATAGGCGGTGATGATTCCGATGTTTTAGCGGCATTAGG
>JALVWY010000134.1 GCA_027023105.1 Campylobacterales bacterium
GTTCTATTGTTTCAAGTATCAAAGGAATATTATCTATTCTTTTATCTTCCATAATAAATTTAAAAGCATCAATCCCAATTTCTCCTTTTCCAAGAGAATGGTGTCTGTCAACACGGCTTGCAAATTTGGCTTTTGAATCGTTTATATGCATTCCTTTTAAGTATTTAAAACCTACAATCTCATCAAATTCTTTCATTGTTTTTTCATAAGCTTCTTTTGTTCTTATATCATATCCGGCGGCAAAAATGTGTGCTGTATCGATACATACTCCAATTCTTGATTTGTCTTCAATTTTATCAATAATATAGCCTAAATGTTCAAATTTATAGCCTAAATTACTTCCCTGACCTGCTGTTGTTTCTATTACAAATACGCAAAAATCAGTCTCTTTTAGGGCTTTATTTAAACTCTCGCTTATAAAATTCAAGCACTCTTCTTCGCTTATTTTTTTAAGATGGCTTCCCGGATGAAAATTCAGATATTTTAGCCCTAAAGTTTCTACTCTTTTTGCTTCTTCTATAAAAGAATTTAGGGATTTTTCTCTTTTTTCAATTTCAGGATGTCCTAAATTTATAAGATAGCTGTCGTGTGGCAATACCATATCTTCATTGTAGCCATACTCTTTCATCAGTTCTTTGAATTTAGTTATCTTTTCTTCTTCTAAAGGCTTTGCTAGCCATTGTCTTTGATTTTTGGTAAAAAGGGCAAAACCGCCGGCATTTAAATTAGCGGCGTTTTTTATGGCGTTTTCAACTCCTCCTGCTGCACTTACATGAGCTCCTACATATTTCAAATCCGCTCCTTTAAACCAGTTTTGGCCATTTAAGTTTTTCGCCTGGATTTGCAATCATATGAATATGAAGATGAAAAACTTCCTGACCAGCATTTTTGCCGTTATTGGTTATAAGTCTGTAATCACTTATATCAAGCTCTTTTGCAACGGCTTTTATAAAATCACTCATTTTGGCAAAAGTCTCTTTTGGTGTATCTGAGAAATTTTCAAAATGTTCTTTTGGAATTATTAAAATGTGAATGGGTGCAATAGGATTAATATCGTGAAATGCTAAAAAATTTTCATTTTCTAAAACTTTTTTTGAAGGAATTTCCCCTTTTACTATTTTACAGAATATACATTCCATTGAAAGGCTCCTTTTTTTTTGGTATTATACCTAAAAAATTTAAGGAGCTTAGGTGGATTTAAGCCATATTAACAATGCCGCTACTCTTGAAGAACTTGAAAAAATAAGAGTATCGCTTTTAGGCAAAAACGGAATTATTACAAAAAAATTTAAAGAACTTAAAAATTTAGGTGCCGATGAAAAGAAAAAAGTTGCAAAAGAGCTTAATGAAATAAAACAAAAAGCTACAGATTTAATAAACGAAAAAAGAAAAATCCTTGAAGAAGAACTGCTAAATCTTAAACTAAAAAAAGAAAAAATAGATGTTACGCTTTTTAGTCCTAAAAAAAGCGGGGCTATTCATCCTGTAACCGATACAATGAATAAAATTATAGAATTTTTTACGAATCTTAATTTTTCAGTTGAAAGCGGACCTTTGATTGAAGATGATTTTCATAATTTTGAAGCACTAAATCTTCCGAAATATCATCCGGCAAGAGATATGCAAGATACTTTTTATTTTAAAGACGGAAGCCTTCTTAGAAC
>JALVWY010000135.1 GCA_027023105.1 Campylobacterales bacterium
AAAAGAGTATCCTTATATAAATTATTTAACCCCCTCAATAAAATATCCCTTTAAATAATTTTTATTTTTATCAAATATTAAAATACCTTTTTTGACTGTTTTACCGAATTTCAACCATACGGTAATTTTATTAGGTATTTGAGTTTTTTGAGAGATTTTTTCTTTTTTATAATTTGTGTTTTTTAAGATTGATAATTTTTGAGAATAACCGTTAAACAGGGAAGCATATAGTTTTACGGTTTGCAAAAAATTTAATTTTACATCGTTTATTGTAAAATCTTTTTTATTTATGAATCTCTTTATTTTCATAATAGTTTCATTTGGCAAATTGCTTGAATTTTCAAAAAGATGAAATTGTGCAAATATTTTTGATAGATTATGTTCATTAGTTTGCTCTATATAAGTTTTTATAGGTTGTAATAATTCATTTGATTTAAAAAGGTATTTGTTGATATTAATATTTGTAAGAGAAATATTTTTAATATTTGAAGGGTCGTATCTGTTTGAAGAAGCGATGGCGTTTATTTTATTGTTTTTTAAATCTATCAATACAGCCATTACTTCATTGGCATTGTATTTTTGTTTAAAGGTGTTTGTTTCTTTTTCTAACATTTCTTGTTTTTGAATATTGATTGAAGTATAAAGGGGTTTATGGTTTACGAGTTTTTCAAGTCCGCTTTTTCCTTGTAGTTTTCCGCAGCACCATCTATTCACTCCAATTACCGGAGTTAAAAGTTTATTATACGGATAAACTCTTTTTTCTTTGCTTATATCTATAAAAATTGGTTTTAAATATATTTGTTTAGAATTATCATAAACAGGTGGGATTTTTAAGGTTTTTAATTTTTCAATATCTCTTTTTGTTGCGGTTTTTGTGATATAAATATAATAGCTATGAAGATTATTTTTAATTATTTCACTTGGATTTATATTTAATGTTTTTGAAATTTTATTTAAAACTTTACAATTATTTTGATATTTGCATTCTTTGATATATTTTGTGTGTAAATAAATAAAATAATTTAATTTTGAATAAGTTAATGTTTTATTATTTTCTGATAAAATAGGTGGTTTTTTTGTATGTTTTGGAATATTTATCTTATATGAAGGAATATGTTTTTTATCACAACCTATAAAAATAAGCATTATCAATAATAAAATCTTTTTCATATTTACTCTTTGAGACTTTTTTATAATTATAGCAAATATTTTCAAAAAAGATATTGATATAAAAGGGAAATTAAAGAAGATTTCTTTTTTTCAGTTCTTCTTTTATAGGGGATAAAGACCTTTTTATTACTATGTTTTGGGCGTTTATGCTTCCGGCAAACATAAAAAGCCATTCTTTATGGTTCATAATCCAATCAATTAATTTTGCTTTTTTTTCAATTTCAGAATTACTTTGAGAAACCACTATTTTTGCGAGGTCAAGTTCTTTATTTACCAAATACGATTCAATTGTTTCTCCAAAGATTGTGCCGAATTTTTTGCTTTCTATAAGTTCTTTAAGTTTATCTATTCTAGCTGAAAGTTTATATAATTTATTGTAGTTAATTTTATCCAGTTTGTTTGTTTCTTTTAATTCTTCTAAATTTTCACACTCTTTTGCAACTGCTAAAAATAGTTTTTCTATTCTTTTTTGTATTTTTTCACCGTAATTTA
>JALVWY010000136.1 GCA_027023105.1 Campylobacterales bacterium
CCATTTATTAATAAATCGCTAGGATACGCACTTAATTCATTGTCTTTAACCATTATCGCTACCATTTTCTTCCTTTAAAATATACTTGCTAAAAGCAAAACTAGCCGTAAAAGCGGGAGAGACTGCATTTAAGATGTGAATTTGATTCTCTTTTTTTTCTACTAAAAAATCCATTACCAAACTTAAATCTTCTAAATTAACAAGCTGAGCTCTAATTCCCGGAGGATAGACCTTAAAATCTCCTCTTAGTTTATAAACCAGTTTTTTTGCTTCGTTTATTAAATTGTTAGGTATATAGTATTTCATTTCATAAAACGCCAAATCTCTAAACCATTTGTGTTTTAAAAACATCTTAGCTTCAATTCCTAAAATTTCTATCATTTCATTAAAATTAAATCTGGCAAACCCGGCATAATTTTCCCTCCAAAATGCAGGAATTGCCGTCGGTCCTATTTTTATTGTATTATCTGCCATTAGGGTAAAATGAACCCCTAAAAAAGGATTTTTAATATTTGGCACGGGATAAATTTGAGTTTTTATTTTATCAATTCCTAAATATTTAAGATAAAGACCTTTAAAAGGTATAACGCTGTAATTCATTCCTACATTAAACTTATGAGCTATTTTATCAGCATAAAGACCTGCCGCGTTTATTAAAAAATCATAGCTTTTATTATATTTTTCAAAAGGCATATTAAAAATAAACTTAACTCCCTTACTTTCTAAGTCTTTTCTTAATACTTTACACACTTCCCTTGGATTTACTGATGCGGTATTTGGAGAATAAAGGGCAAATTTATGAGTTTTTGCGTTTTTGTCTATTTTTTTAGCTTCTTGCTCGATTATTAAATAAGCTCCGGCGTTATTTAACTGACTTCTTTTTTCAAGCTCTTTTAGTGTCTCTAATTCTTCTTCATTTTTAGCAACTACAAGTTTGCCCGTTTCATTTATTTTAATGTTTTTTTCTTTGCAAAATTTTTTCATTAATCTATTACCATTAGCCGTTAGTTTTGCTTTTAGAGAATCTGCGTTATAATAAAACCCAGCGTGTAAAATTCCGCTGTTTTTACCGCTTGCGTGAACTGCTTCGTGAGATTCCTTATCTATAATTATTATTTCATCGTTTGGATTTTTTTTATTCCATTCATAAGCCAAAGTCATCCCGATAATACCCGCACCGACAACCAATATTCTCATTTTGTCTCCTAAAATCCCAAATTCATAATTTTCCAAAGTTTTTCTATTTCACTATCATCAAAAAGAAGTGTCTTTTTATCTTCAAAAAGCTCCGTTAATTTTTCTTCACTAAAACCTTTATCATAAATACATTTTTCGTGAGCCGGTAAAAAGCCTCTTGCTAAAGCTATTTTTTTTTCTATTTTATTTTCACACAAAAAACATTCAAACTCTTTATGTAATCTCCCTTCTTTTTCAAGTAATTTTACATAATTTTCAACTAAAACCCTTTTTGAATATCTTTCTTTTATTTCATTTATAATTTTAATTAAAAGATTATAATAAAAATCATCAATTTTAGTAACATCGCTAAGATGTCTGTTTAAAAGATTTATAAAGATTTTATAATTTAACATTTTTTCCAAATCAAAAAGAAAAGAAAAAGGAAGCTGGACTACATTCCTAAGTCTTTTTATAGTGGTTTTAGAAGATTCTTCAACAACAAAATCAATCAAATACCCTACATTTATATACGAATGCCTCGCACCGTAAAACCTGTAAAGTGTCAAAATTTCACTTTTTGTTAAAATTCTGACAATTAAATCCTCATCTCTTACTTTTACCGTATGTAAAACAAATCCTCTCATTAAAAACTTAAAGAATATGAAGCTACAAATACATTTGAATATGCTTTTTTATTATTTTCATCAAATCTGCTTCTTGTGTATCCTACTTTTAAAGAAGTGTTTTTATCAATTTTATAAGAAACATCTAACCCAAAACCATAATGATATTCTTCTCCCAAATTGTAAACAATAAATCCTCCGTTTGATACTTTATAAACATTTTTACCTACAGATGCTTTTAAAGTAGTTGCCCATGGACCTTGAGAATTTACAAGTTTCAAATCTGTATTTAAATAGTTATTTAACTTAGTTCCTGCTTTTTTTCTATCGGAAATATGAATATAATTTAATTTAGCTTCAGCATAAAATAAGCCTTCAGTAGAATAATAATTTCCAAAATAATATCCTATATGAGGTGTTAATTGTTTTACATTAAAACCGTCATAAGTGCTGTAAAATGTTTCAATTCCTCCGTTATATTTCAGATACTTATAATAAAGCATTCCTAAAATCAATGTTTTGTCATATTTATCATTATTATTTTTTTGATTAATATACATATTTCTTATACCGGCTTTAATTTTATAATTACTTTTTATAAAATAATTACCTACAAAAGTTAAATCTTTTTCAATATAATCATTAACATTACTATTGTTTTTATATTTAAGGTCCAAATATTCACCGTCCATTTCCAATTTAAAAGGACTTGTAAAATAACTTGTGTAAACCCCCGTGTCATATGCTTTGTCTTTTATAGTATTATCAGTATAATTGATATAACTACCATAAGGCATTACGGTAAATCCTGCACTAAATCCCAAACTTGCCAACAATGCGATTGACAATAATTTTTTCATTTATTCTCCTTTTTTTAATTTATTTTTTAATATAACCGTTTGCAATTATATCATTAGGTGAAAGAGTCAACACAGCTTCAAAAACTTTTTTTGCCAAATCTTTTTTACCTTCCGAATAATAAATTTCTCCAAGAGAATTTAAAAATAAAACGGATGTCGGATAAAGAGTTAACATCTTATTTGTTACACTTAGAGCACTTTTATAATTTTTAATCCCTTTAAGCGCTAAAATTTCATAATAATTTCCGTAATAATTATAGTAATCTTCCCTTAAAATCAGATTTCCTGTTTTTAAAGCTCCTTTATAATTTTGCAAAGCCAGATAATCTCTCATTAATCCTAACTTCACTTCAACCGAATAAGGTAAAACCAAAGAAGCTTTTTGATAATATTTTATTGAATTATTATATTTTTTATCCAAATAAAAAAGCCAACCGAGTCTCAAATTCACAGTATAACTACCTGAATATTTATTATAAAGTGGTCTTAAAACTTTTATTGCATCTTTATAATCTTTCATTTTTTCATAGTTATACGATTTGTAATAGATATTTTGAATATCCTTATTTGTTAATGCAAAAAGAAACACAGCTAAAAATATCAATGTTTTTTTCATTTTTCATTCCTTAAAATAAGTTTTGTGTTTTCATATTCTATCGTCTTAAATCCTTTTTCATAGAAAGAAAATGAAATTTTTCCGAATTTAGAAACTATTTCTAAAGGCTTTTTTTCATATTTGACAGCTTTGTTAAACAAATTATAATTAAAAGAGAGCAAAAATTCAATTATATATTTTTTTGTTTTCTCCGTAATAATATTCACAGGCAAAATATCATAATAACTTACAATTTTATTGGTTAAAGGTATTTTAGGAGAGAGTTTAAATAGCTCTTTTAAATAGCTCTTTTTACCCTCATACTCATAAAAATAAAATGTCTTCTCGGACAAATAAAAATAAAGTCTGTTTTTCCCGTCCGTTAAATAAAATTCTCCTTTTTCATTCATTTTCACTTTAAAGCCAATTTCCCTTTTTTCTTCATTGTTTTCATAAACTTTATACACAAATTCATCATCCAAAATAAAATTCATCCTGAGCTTAGAAGTTTTATCAACGATAACAGCTTCAATTTCTTCTCCTTTTTTTGGAAGAGAATAATAATAAAGTCTATTAGCTTTAATGTAATCAATAAATTTAAAAGGCATTGTTTTACCCCCGAGCACAGGAGAAAATTGAACTTGAATATGAATATGAGGCTCAGGTGAATATCCGCTGTTTCCGCATTTTGCAATAATCTGCCCCATTTCCACATAATCTCCCACTTTAACACTAAGTGAATTTTTCATTAAATGAGAGATTTCCACATAAAACGCCCCGTTTAAACTTTTTATGATAATATAGTTTCCCCAATTATTAATTCTATCAACATTCCCGATAAAGTTATCTTCCAAATCATCCCTTAGTGCTACCACATATCCGCTAACAGGAGCTAAAACACCCTCTGCGAAAGCATAATAATCCTCTAAAAATTTTCCTTCGTTTTGATAACTTTTACCCTCTTTTTTAATTACAAAATCATAAGCATATCTATATTCCCCTTTATGTGTCCATTCATCGTCAAACGCCTGATATACACTCCATTTACCGCTAAAAGGCAGATTTATTTTTATATCGTTTCCTCCGAATCTGAAAATATTAGAAAGATAATATTCAAGAGATTTTTCCGGTGTTCCTTTTATGGAATAATTAAAATATTTATAGCCTATGCTTGCAAGTAAAATAAAAAGAATAGTTATAATATTAAAAGGAAGCGTATACACGGGAAGAGCGTATAAATTAAAAAAGACTTCAAAAGAATCAATTAAAATTACAGACAAACTCACGGCAATCACCGCAATTAAATAACTTCTGATATTCGGAACTAAAAAAACACCGCCTAAAGCCATAGCGATTAAAATGAAATTGAAATTATAAAAAGAATTTAAAGAAGCGCTAAAAGGAATAAATAAAGAGTGAAGCAAAACACCTGCAACAAATCCTAACACCGCTAAAAAAAACAGTATTCTTGAATAAAAAAATATAATAAGTGAAATTATCAATCCGGTGATATTGTATGGCAAAAACAAAATTGTCCCCATTGATTTAAAAAATGCACTAAAAGGCAAATTCAAATCAAAAAAAGGCACTCTGTGCAAAATATTTGTAATTAAAGAATTATATTTCAGACTTGCCAGATAAAAAAGCATACTTACAAATGCAAAAGGCAGTGACAAAATAGGCAAAGAATAATTAATAAACATACGGTTTAAACCAAAAGAAATCAAAAAAGTTAAAATAGAAAGCATTAATGTCAATAACAAAGTTAAAATAGTTACATCAAAGAAATATCCTACCCCCATTCCTACAAGCAAAGAGTTATAAAGATAAAATCCGTATTTTAAATAATGCTCCCTAACCCCCATAATCTCTGCAAAAATAATGGTGGAAAATATTGCCGCCATTCCTAAAATCCCTACACTAGGAAGTAAAAAAGAGAATAAAAATAAAATTATTCCAACCCTGTAATCTCTTAAAAAGAGAATGGAAATATAGGGCTTAAAAAAAAGTTTTATTTTATCCATTTTCTCACTTTAAAAAATCCGGGATTATCTCTTTTTCTCTTACATATTCCAAATCGTCGGCTT
The DNA here is from genome assembly GCA_027023105.1 of Campylobacterales bacterium. Lineage (GTDB taxonomy): Bacteria > Campylobacterota > Campylobacteria > Campylobacterales > Nautiliaceae > JALTBU01. The sequence goes on from JALVWY010000136.1 coordinate 5,345, forward strand.
CTCTTATTAAATGAGGAGTTGAATCTTTATCTATTAATGCAACTTTCGGTCTATATCTGATAAACTGCATAGACTGTGTATATGTGTAAGCTCCAACCGGCCAAATACTTAAAACACTTCCCCTCTCAAGCGGAGGCAACATCATATTTTCTGCAATCACATCAATATTCATACATAAAGGACCGTTTATCATTGAAGGCTCGTTTAAACCTTCATATCTTTTATCAAGTGAAATATCAAAGTTATACCAAAATGCCGTATAAAGCAAATTCACACCTGCATCCACAATATAGCTTTTTTTGCCATCAGGCATTCTTTTAGACGCCCATACGCTTGTAAGCAAATATCCGGCTTCATCTATAAGTGCTCTTCCCGTTTCAAGATATAATTTAGGAAGTTTTCCTTTGTTGTTTTCAAAAATGGCATTTGTTACTGCCTCGGCATATTCATCCGCACTCGGGACAATTACTTCCGGTGCCTGATACACACCTTTTAGTCTGTTTTTACTAGCAAATCCTCCACCAATATCAATATATTCAATCTCATATCCGAAATCTTCTTCAATTTTGTTTTTAAGTTCTATTAATTTTTTAACTTCCATTCCGTAAGCTGCGGCACTTAACATAAAAGTCCCGATATGAGAGTGAAGTCCCGTCATATAAAGTTTTTTACCTTCATAAATTCTTTTTATCGCATCTAACGCTTCGCCGTTATCTATATTAAAACCGAATCTACTCCACTGAGGATAAATGCCTGTATTCATATTACATCTGATAGCAACAGGAATTTCTCTTCCAAGCTCATCTGCAATTTCTTCAAGGTCATTTATTTCATACCAATGGTCTATATGAATTTTAGCACCTTCCATAACTGCTTTTTTTAGCGCTTCTTTTGGTTTATACGGACCGTTGAAAATAATATCTTTACCTTCAATTCCGAGAGTTCTTGCTTTTTCATATTCAAATTCACTCACAACTTCTGTTTTACTGCCAAGCTTATGAAAAACTTTACAAATCGCATCAAGATAATTTGTTTTATAACTCCAGAAAAACTGAGTATCCGGATATCTTGAAGTAAAAGCCTCTTTAAATTCGTTATATTTGTTTTCAATTCCCCTTTCGGAAAATACAAACAAAGGAGAACCGAATTCTTTTACTAAATTTCTTACATTAACTCCGTCTATTTCACTTCTGACTTTTTGTGTTTTAAGCGGGCTTCCGTATTTACTTGCCATTGTAAAATCAACTTTTATTATTACCGGTTTTTCATATTTTTTACTCATTTTTTTCTCCTTAAAGTTCTTTTTTGCTTATTAATGTCGTAAAATCTTTAAAATCAGCCATCGCTTCTTCAACATATCTTATATACATTTTTTCAAACGGATAATTATATTTTTTCTCTACTTTTTCACCATTTATAAGTTTTATCATCATTTCAGGCAAATTAACTCCAAGCATCGTAGAAAAATGCACCCATGCCGGAAATCTAGGATTTATCTCAATCAAATAGATATCCTTCCCGTCACTCATAGCTTCAAATTCAAATGCCCCTCTCCAGCCTATAGTTTCTACAAATTTTTTACTAACTTCAAAAAGAGGTTTATTATCAATACTAATAGCACTCCAAACTTTCCCAAGCTCTGTGGTTGAAAGTTTTTTAATCCCGACTCCGCCGATTAATTCATTTCCATCACCAAGACCAATATAATTTATTTCAACGCCGCTTATTACCTGTTGCGCCAAAAGCGGAAATCCCCATTCATTTGAGATTTTATAGTAATATTCTATTGCTTCATCCAAATTATAAGCTTTATAGGCTTTATAATAATTTCCTTTTACCATTATAGGAAATCCAAGAGTTCTTGTTGCAAGAATCAAATCATCAAGAGAAGTAATCTCTATTGTTTTTGGGTGTTTTACGCCTAGTTTTTTACTAAATTCAGGCAGTTTGCTTTTATCTCTCATCTCAAAACACTCTAAACTCGGCAGATATGTTTTAATTCCTAAATCATTTATTTCTTTTTGATATTTAATATAAAGCGGAAGCTCGGCATCCAAATTCGGAATAACAGCTTCTATATTTGATTTTTCTTTTATATAAGTGATTCTGTTTTTAAATTCTTCATAACCGAGTGTCGGATAAGGCATTAAATAAATTTTTTCAAACAAACCTTCATAAATTCCCGGCTCATTAGCATCATAACTTAGCCCTGTTAAATTATGCCCCTTTAAACTTTTTGCAACACCGATTCC
>JALVWY010000137.1:0-3547 GCA_027023105.1 Campylobacterales bacterium
ATAACGGTAGAAGAGGAAATACAATTAAGGGTGCAAATAAAAGACCTCTAAAATCTTTAAGTGATGTTATTAAAGGGAAAACAGGTAGATTTAGACAAAATCTTCTTGGAAAAAGGGTTGATTATTCGGGAAGAAGTGTTATTGTAGTAGGACCTAATCTTAGAATGGACCAATGCGGACTTCCTAAAAAAATGGCACTTGAATTATTTAAACCGCATTTAATAGGAAAACTTGAAGAAAAAGGTTATGCTACAACTATTAAACAGGCAAAAAAACATATAGAAGATAAAACACCTGAAGTTTGGGAATGTCTAAAAGAAATAGTAGACCAGTATCCTATTCTTTTAAACAGAGCCCCTACGCTTCATAAATTGTCTATTCAGGCATTTCATCCTTTATTAATTGACGGGCATGCGATTCAGCTTCATCCGCTTGTGTGTGCGGCATTTAACGCAGACTTTGACGGTGACCAAATGGCGGTCCATGTTCCTTTAAGTCAAGAAGCGATTGCAGAAGCTAAGCTTTTAATGTTAAGTAGTATGAATATTCTTTTACCTGCAAGCGGTAAAGCAATAGCCGTTCCTTCTCAAGATATGGTTTTAGGGATTTATTATCTTTCTTTAGTAAAAGAGGGGGTAAAAGGAGAGCATAAACTTTTTGCAAGTCCTGAGGAAGTTTTAATGGCATTTGATGAAGGAGTTGTTGATTTACACGCAAAAATCAAAGCAAGAGTAAAAGGCAGTGTAGTTGAAACAACTCCGGGAAGAATGATTTTGAATTCTATCGCTCCTGAAATTGTGCCTGTTGAGATGTATAATAAAATTATGAAGAAAAAAGATATTGCAAATCTTGTTGATTATGTGTATAAAATGGGCGGTCTTAAAGTTACCGCTGAATTTTTGGATAATCTTAAAAATCTTGGATTTAAATATGCGGCAAAAGTAGGTGTTTCTATCTCAATGGACGATATTATTGTTCCTAAAGAAAAACCTGAAATTATTGCGGATGCTCTTGAAAAAGTTAAAGAAGTCCAAGACCAATACAAAAAAGGTCTTTTAACAGAACAGGAAAGATACAATAAAATTATTGATATCTGGACAAGAGTGGATAATGAAATTAAAGAAAAACTTCTTAAGATTATGGAACTTGACAAAGAAGGATTTAACTCAATTTATATGATGGCAGATTCAGGTGCGAGGGGTAGTGCGTCTCAGATTAAACAGTTAGCGGGTATGAGGGGTCTTATGGCAAAACCGAACGGTGAGATTATTGAAACTCCGATTATCTCAAACTTTAAAGAGGGACTGAATGTTCTTGAATTTTTTATTTCAACCCATGGAGCAAGAAAAGGTCTTGCAGATACAGCCCTTAAAACGGCAAGTGCCGGATATTTAACAAGAAAACTTGTTGATGTTTCTCAAAATTTCAGAGTTGTAACGGATGACTGTGGAACACACGAAGGAATTGAAGTTACTGATATTACAGACGGTTCAACACTAGTAGAATCTCTTGAAGAGAGAATTTACGGAAGAGTTTTAGCCGATGATGTTTATGACCCTATTACAAATGAAGTATTGTTTACCGAAGGGACATTAATTACAGAAGAAGAAGCCAAAGAGATTGTTAGAAAAAGCGTGAAATCTGTAAAAATCAGAAGTTCATTGACTTGTAAAACATCTAAAGGAATTTGTTCTAAATGTTACGGTATGAGTTTGGCTGAAAGAAGACTTGTAAAAGTCGGAGAAGCCGTAGGTATTGTAGCGGCTCAATCTATCGGGGAGCCCGGAACTCAGCTTACACTTAGAACATTCCATACAGGTGGTATTGCAGGTTCTACTCAGGAAGAAAGACAAATAGTAGCCGATAAACACGGATATATCAGATACTACAATATTGATATATACGACAGAAACGGCAAAAAAATGGTTGCAAACAGAAGAAATGCGGCTGTTTTATTGGTTGAACCAAAACTTAAAGCTCCTTGTGATGGAATTGTAAAAGTTCAAACACAGCATGAAGAGGTTTTAATTGAAATTCATTGTGATGACGGAAGTGTAAAAAGATTTTCTTTAAGAAAAGCCGATATCGTAAAAGGAACAGAGCTTGCAGGAATTTCCGGTAAAACCGAAGGAAAACTTTATATTCCTTATAAAAATGTAAAAGTAAATAAAGATGACGCTATTGTAGAAGTTATCAAAGAAGCTTGGTATGTTCCTCAAAGGATTCCTTACGGTGCCGAGCTTAAAGTAAATAATAATGAGCCGATTCCTATGAAAGTTGAAAGCAAAGTCAGCGGAACAATTAAATATTATAAACTAACAGGTGACCATCTTGAAAGAGTTTACGACCTTAAAGCCGGTGATGAAATTGGAATGAATAATGAATATAAAGGTCTTTTTGCCGTAGTTGTGGATGAAAACGACAGAGAAGCGGAAAGATATTATATTATCAGAGGAAGTAAAATTTTAAAAGATGACAATTCAAAAATTAAAGTCGGAGAAATTATTGCCGAGCCTTTAAATGAAGAACAACCTGTTATAGCGGAATGGGACCCATTTGCAAATCCTATTTTAGCAGAGGCTGACGGGGTTATTAAATTTGAAGATATTATTGACGGATTTACCGTTACAACACAAATTGACGAGCTTACGGGTGAATCAAGAATTATAGTTAAAGAATATATTCCAAAAGGATATCAACCTAGAATTATTTTAGCAGGTAAAGACAAAATGTTTGAATATGTGCTTGAACCGAAAACGGTTATTCATGTTCAAGAAGGTGCTGAAGTTAAGCAGGGTGATATTTTGGCAAAAACACCAAAAGCCATAGCAAAATCAAGTGATATTACAGGGGGTCTTCCAAGAGTTAATGAACTTTTTGAAGCAAGAAGACCTAAATCGCCTGCGGCTATCAGTGAAATAGACGGTATTGTCAAGTTTAGAAAAAGTATTAGAGGAAAACAAAGACTTATAATTGAAAGTGAATCTTCCGTTAAAGAATATCTAATTCCAAATGACAGACAAATTCTGGTTCACGAAGGTGATTTTGTTCACGCAGGTGAAAGACTGACAGACGGTCAGGTTTCAAGCTATGATATTTTAAAAATTCTTGGAGAAAAAGCATTTCAACAATATATTGTAAATGAAGTGCAAAAAGTATATAGACTTCAAGGTGTTAATATTAACGATAAACATATAGAACTTATTGTAAATCAAATGTTAAGACAAGTAAGAATAGTAGACAGCGGTGATACTAAGTTTATTGAAGGTGATTTAATAAGTAAAAAAATGTTCAGAGAAGAGAATGAAAGAATTAAGAAATTCGGCGGAGAACCGGCTATTGCCGAACCTGTATTAGTCGGTATAACAAGAGCGGCTATTCAATCAGACAGCTTTATTTCCGCGGCTAGCTTCCAAGAAACTACAAGAGTTTTAACAGAAGCTAGTATTCAAGGTAAATTTGATTATCTTGAAGATTTCAAAGAAAATATCGTTTTAGGTAGAGTTGTGCCTGTTGGAACCGGAATGTTCTATCATAAAGAAAGAGA
>JALVWY010000137.1:3647-7587 GCA_027023105.1 Campylobacterales bacterium
TTTCAAAAAAGGAAGCAAATGCCTACTATAAATCAGTTAGTTAGAAAAGGTAGAAAACAAGTAATCAAAAAATCAAAATCACCTGCATTGGTGAGTTGTCCTCAAAGAAGAGGAGTTTGCACAAGAGTATATACAACTACTCCTAAAAAACCAAACTCAGCTTTAAGAAAAGTTGCAAAAGTTAGACTTACAAGCGGATTTGAAGTAATCAGCTACATTCCGGGTGAAGGTCATAACCTACAAGAACACAGCATTGTGCTTGTTAGAGGTGGTAGGGTAAAAGACTTACCAGGGGTTAAATATCATGTAGTAAGAGGTGCTCTTGATACAGCCGGTGTTAAAGGAAGAGTTAACTCAAGAAGTAAATACGGAACTAAAAAAGCAGAAGCTGGAAAAAAATAATTTAAGTTGACAGACATACTAAACTGAATGATTAAGTAGAAATTTGCTTAATTGTTTGGCTGCTTTAGCAGAGTATGTGACCCGGAATAGGGTAATAAACACAGAAGACAAACAAGGAGATAATAATGAGAAGAAGAAGAGCCCCAAAAAGACCTGTAATGCCGGATCCGGTATTTAACAGTGAAATAGTTACTAAATTTATTAATAAAGTTATGTGGGACGGTAAAAAAACAATAGCTGAAAAAATCGTTTACGGTGCTATTGAAAGATTAGATTCCAAAGGTGAAGAAAAAGGAATTGATGTATTCTTTAAAGCTATTGAAAATGTAAAACCTTTGCTTGAAGTTAGAAGCAGAAGAGTTGGTGGAGCAACTTATCAAGTTCCTGTTGAAGTAAGAGCTGAAAGACAACAAACTTTATCTATCAGATGGATTGTTGATGCAGCTAGAAAAAGAAATGAAAGAACAATGGTTGAAAGACTTTCAAACGAGCTTTGGGATGCTGTAAACGAAAGAGGAGCGGCATTCAAGAAAAAAGAAGATACACATAGAATGGCAGAAGCAAATAAAGCGTTTGCTCATTATAGATGGTAAAAACAAATTAAAAATGAAAAGTGAAAAATTTAAAATGATTTTTTCCTTTTCCTCTCTTATTCTACAATTTTCAAAATCTGTTAAAATTTCAAAAAAATTAAGGAGATACTATGGCAAGAAAAACGCCGCTTAATAAAGTAAGAAACATAGGTATTGCCGCACATATTGATGCAGGTAAAACGACTACTACCGAGAGAATTTTATACTATACGGGAATTAGTCATAAAATAGGTGAGGTTCACGAAGGTGCAGCTACAATGGACTGGATGGAACAAGAAAAAGAAAGAGGTATTACAATTACTTCTGCTGCTACAACTTGTTTTTGGAGAGACCATCAGGTAAATATCATCGATACACCGGGGCATGTTGACTTTACTATTGAAGTTGAAAGAAGTATGAGGGTTCTTGACGGTGCTGTTGCAGTATTTTGTGCTGTGGGTGGTGTTCAACCTCAAAGTGAAACTGTTTGGAGACAGGCAAATAAATATAGAGTTCCAAGAATTGCATTTGTAAATAAAATGGACAGAATCGGGGCTGATTTTTATAATGTTGAAAAACAAATTAGAGAAAGACTAAAATCAAATCCGGTTCCTATTCAAATTCCAATAGGTGCGGAAGAAAACTTCAAAGGTGTTGTAGATTTAGTTAAAATGAAAGCACTTGTATGGGAAGATGACGCTGCAATGGGAAGTAAATACGAAGTTGTTGATATCCCGGCAGAACTAGTTGAAAAAGCGGAAGAATACAGAGAAAAATTAATTGAATCTATCGCCGAAACCGATGAAGCGTTAATGGAAAAATATTTTGCCGGAGAAGAGCTAAGCGAAGATGAAATTAAAAATGCTATTAAAAAAGCGACTATTGATATTGAAATTATACCTATGCTTTGCGGAACAGCATTTAAAAACAAAGGTGTTCAACCGTTACTTGATGCGGTAATTGATTATCTTCCATCTCCTGAAGAAGTTGACTGGATTAAAGGAATTGATCCTAAAACAGGTGATGAAATCAGCGTAAACCCTTCTGATGAAGAACCGTTTAGCGGACTTGCATTTAAAATTATGACTGACCCGTTTGTCGGTAAACTTACATTTACAAGATTTTATTCAGGAACAATCAGTTCAGGAAGTTATGTTATAAACTCAACTAAAAATAAAAAAGAAAGAGTCGGTAGACTTCTTAGAATGCATTCAAATAAAAGAGAAGAAGTGCAAAAATTCTACAGTGGGGAAATTGGAGCTATTGTAGGTCTTAAAAACACTTTGACAGGGGATACTTTATGTGATGAATCAAGACCTATTATCTTAGAAAAAATGGAATTTCCAGACCCGGTTATTTCTGTTGCGGTTGAGCCTAAAACAAAAGCAGACCAAGAAAAAATGGCACTTGCACTTCAAAAATTGGCTGAAGAAGACCCGAGCTTTAGAGTTCAAACCGATGAAGAATCAGGTCAAACTATTATTTCCGGTATGGGTGAGTTACACCTTGAAATTCTTGTAGACAGACTTAAAAGAGAATTTAAAGTTGAATGTAACACAGGTAAACCACAAGTTGCATACAGAGAAACATTCAAAAATCAAGTTGAGCAAGAATACAAATATGCAAAACAATCAGGTGGTAGAGGACAATACGGTCATGTGTATATCAGATTGATTCCTCAAGAATCAGGTAAAAGCTATGAATTTATTGATATGATTAAAGGTGGGGTAATTCCAAGAGAATATATTCCTGCGGTTGACAAAGGTATCCAAGAAGCGGCTCAAAGCGGTGTATTAGCAGGATTCCCTGTAGTTGACTTTAAAGTGGAACTTTATGACGGTAGTTATCATGATGTTGACTCAAGTGAAATGGCATTTAAACTTGCCGGGTCTATGGCATTTAAAGAAGGTATGAAAAAAGCAAATCCTGTAATTCTAGAACCTATTATGAAAGTTGAAATAGAAGTTCCTGAAGAATATATGGGAGATGTTATCGGTGATATCAACAGAAGAAGAGGACAAGTTAACTCTATGGAAGATGTTCACGGAATTAAACAAATTAACGCATTTGTTCCGTTAAGTGAAATGTTTGGATATTCAACAGACCTTAGAAGTATGACTCAAGGTAGGGGAACATATTCAATGGTATTTGACCATTACGAAGAAGTTCCAAGCAATATTGCTAACGAAATCATCAAAGAAAGACAAGGAGAATAATCTCTCTTTGTTTTTTTATTATTAATTAAATATCTTTGACACTAAAATAGTCTGATTCCTTATTTTTATAAATAAAAATTTGAATTTAATAAATTTATTAAAACAGTGACTAAATAATAAAAAAATAAAAATATGATAGCATTGTGCAATTTAATGAAAATTTCAGTGTCTTTATTGAAAATTATTTGTTAATATATTAATATAATTTTTAAAGGATAATAAATGTATTATACATATGAAGATATTGATAAACTTATTAATGAAGATATGTCTCTTTTTGATTTGACAAAAGAGCTTATGGATATAAAAAGTCCCGGTAAAATAACATTTTTTACAAGAAAAGAAGCGATGGTAACTGCTAATAATCTTGTTGAAAAACTTTGTGAGAGATTAAATTTAAAAGTGACTTTTAAAGAAAAAGACGGAAGTTTTCTCAAAGCCGGAAGTAAATTATTTGAAGCTGAAGGCGGTGAAGTTTTGATTTTATGGAAAGTTGCTCAAAATATTTATGAATATGCTCTTAGTGTTTCAACATATACGAACGAGATGGTTAAAATAGCTAAAGCCATTAACCCTCATATAGAAATTTTAACAACGAGAAAGATTATTCCTTTTACAAAAAAAATTGCTTTAAATGCCGTAATGGACGGAGGCGGTTTTCCTCACAGAGTCACTACTACAGAGACTATTTTGGTGTTTGATAATTATATTAATCTTTATGGAGGATGGGAGAAATTTTATAAAGAATTT